>DATBDL010000274.1:0-2097 GCA_036269975.1 Pseudonocardiaceae bacterium
CCGGTTTCCATGGTCACTTCCACGCACGAATGGCGTGAAACGCGCGTGCTAACGGGGCGGTTGCTGCGGTTTCGGTTGCGGCACGCAGCGGCAGTCGGTACCGCCACGACACTGTCCGCACAGCCACAGCACGCACCGTGCACGGGCCTTCGCAGCTTCGTTCGGTTCGCCCATGCCACGCCGCCATCTGATCTTCGCTGTTCCTGGACGGCCGGCACGACCGGGGATTATTCGCAACCCGATCGCGCCGACCCGCGGTTAGATGGTGGACCGGGTCGCACCCCGACGACAGCGCGTGACGACAGGTTTCCCAATGGTGCGACCAGGGCAACCCTGCCCGACTGGCAGGGCTCGGCGGCCATTCGGCGACCGCAACCCGTCCGCAATCAATGACACTATTTCTGGCCATGCGCGATCGGTATCCTTGACGTGCGGTACGGGATTTCTCCGACCCACGGAAAGGGAGGCGACATGCCGGTGGCATGGGGGCTCGGTGAGAACGTCGCCCGGATTCGCAAGGCACGCAACCTGTCCCAGGAGGAACTGGCCGCTTCGGCCGGTGTCGCCGTGGACACGGTCGCCAGGATCGAACGTGGCGAACGGCAGACCACCCGCACGTCCACCCTGAACAAACTGGCAAGGGCACTGGGCGTCGAGCCGTCGACATTGCTCGGTATCCTGCCGCCGCCCCATGAACCCGCCGGCAGCGACCTGGTCGACCTGCGTCGCGCGTTGACGGCGTCGTCGGACATTCCCGGTCTCACTGATTTCACTGATTTGCGTGAAACAATTCCATTGGCTGAATTGCGAGCTTCGTTGTCGTATGCGTGGCACGCCTACATCGCCGGCCGGCACTCGGAACTGCTGCACACACTGCCGGTGCTGCTCGCGGACGCGCGACGGCTGGTTCAGGACGCCAAGGGCGCGCGCCTGAACACGGCCTACGCGGTGCTGTCCGGTGCGTACCGGATGGGCGCCGGCACCGCAGGCCGGTTCGGTATGGACGATCTGGCTTTCATCGCCGCCGACCGCGCGATCGCGGCCGCGCGACTGTCGGACGATCCGGAGATCGGCATCGCGGTGTCGACCCGGTACCTGGTGTGGGTGTTGGTGCGCCAAGGCAGGACTGCCGAGGCGGAACAGGTCGCCGTCCGAATGGCGGAACGGGTTGAGCCGCGAATGTCGGACACGAACACGAGAGCGATGGGGGTGTTCGGGAACCTGCTGTTCAACGCGGCATCGGCCGCGTTGCGGTCGGAGCGCGGCGAGCGGGCGGACGAGTTGTTGCGGGTCGCGCAGGCAGCCGCGGTGCGGTCGGGCCGGGACGAGGTGACGGAGGCCGGGATCTTCGGGCCGCACATCGCGGCGATCCAGGGCGTCGACCTGGCGGTACGCCGGGGCGATCCGGAGGAGGCGTTGCGCCTGGCCGAAACGGTGCCGCCCGCGACGACGACGATGCCGGCGTTCTGGGAGGCCGGCCACCGGATTCACCTGGCGAGCGCCGCGGCCGAGTTGCGGCAGGAGCGGCGGGCGTTGGCGCTGCTGGCGCAGGCGAGGGACCTGGCCCCGGACTGGGTCCGCTACCAGCCACTGGGCGTCGGCGTCATGCGGGAGATGGTCGACCGGGCCACCCGTCGGCGCAACGGTGAGTTCGCCGAGTTGGCGGAGCACTACGGCGTCGTCGCCTGACGATCGCGTCGGCCGCGCAGATCAGCAACGAGCAGGCGTCGCCGACTTTCACCGCCAGCGACAGTCCCACTGTGGACTGTTGGCGCTACTTCGGCGGCGGCGGCCGCGCGCTGGACAGCAACACCAGCCCGACCCGCGTGGCCCGCACCGCCGCCTCGGTCCGGCTGGCCGCGTCCAACTTCGCCAACGTGTGCTCGACATGCTTGGCCACCGTCTTGGGCGAGATCGACAGCCGCCGCCCGATCTGCAGGTTCGTCAGGCCGCCCGCCAACTGCGTCAGCACTTCCAGCTCCCGCACACTGAGCCCGTACGGGAGATCGGCCGTCGTCTGGCCGACCGTGATCTCGTCGCCGATGCGCTCGGTCGTCACCAGCCGGACCTCGCCGCTGGCCGGCTGCCACCAGAACC
>DATBDL010000275.1:0-1647 GCA_036269975.1 Pseudonocardiaceae bacterium
ATGAGAGGTACCGCCGGTTTCGCATATCGGTTAGCATCGTCGCGAATTCTCGCACGATCACATTACCCGGACTTCATACAGGTCGTATGAACTCGGCGACGAACTTCAGCGGATAAGTCCGCGAATCGAATTACCGTTTACAAATTTGATACCTACTCTGGAGTAATCAATACGCTCCGAGTTAAAGTCCGGGCCGTCCCCTCCCCCGTCCTGAAAGGACATCACCCATCATGGCCTCTCGACTGGTAAGGGCGCTCTTCGTAGGTGGCGGCGCCGCGGCCGCAGCGCTCATCATCGGCATCGGCTCCGCGTCGGCGGACGACCCGACCTGGTCTGTATCCGCAGGTGCCGCCAGCGGCGGCAGCACCGTGGCCTTCACCGGAACCACGTCCGGCGCCTCGCCGCAGATCTCGTTCAGCGATGTCACCTCCGGCCTCGACCTGAACTGTGACTCCGGCACGGCCGGCGGATCCGCGACGGTCGGCACCGGGCTCTCCGGCGCCGGCATCGCCACGATCAGCGGCCCGTCGACGACGTGGACCAACTGCGTCGGCCCGCTGGGCATCGAGCTGGACCCGACGGGTGTCGGCAACTGGTCGCTCAACGCCGCCAGCTATGCCGGCGGCGTCACCAGCGGCACGATCTCCAACATCACCGCCACCGTGCACAACCCGGACGGCAACTGTGACTTCACCGTCACCGGCACCGTCAACGGCACGTACGACAACGCGTCGCAGGCCCTGACCGTCACGCCGGATCCGACACTGAGCATCTCCGGTGTGACCGGCTGCTTCGGGCTCATCAACGAAGGCGATCAGGCGAGCTTCTCGGCCAGCTACCACGTGGTCGCGAACGACGCCGCCAACAACCCGGTTCAGATCACCAGCCCGTGATCTGCAGGTGCTGACGATGCCGTGGGCGGACACCCGTTCGAGTCCGCCCACGGCACCATCATGAATACCTCTACGCTGCCGGCAATCCGACCCTGGCGCACTACGGCTCATGGAGATGTGGCACATGATGATCGGCCGCCGAGCCATACGACCACGGCGCCTCTTGACCGCTGCGGCCGTAGCCGCGGCGGTCGTCGTGTCGACGACCATGCTCGCCGGCGCCGCGCCCCCAGACGATCATGTCGGCATACCGCCGCTGCCGTACGTACCGTTCCCGGGCGGCACGCTCAACCGATACAACGACGGTGGACTCGGGCTCGACCGGACGGTGCAGACCGCCCTGCAGCCTAAAGTCGCGCTGGAATTTCAGGATCTTGTCCAGCGCGCCTATTACATCAACTGCACGAACACGTTTCCGCCGAACTACGGCTGCCCCGGCCACGATCCGCAGTACCCGCCGATTCCGGGTACCAAGTGGCTGGCGATCTATGCCGACCTGTGGCTCCAGTCCAAAGATCCCGACGCGAAAGACAGCTTCGGCCTGTTCCCCAAGACGGTCGTCAAGACCCTGGCCTTCGGATCGGTCCCCGTGACCGCAACCGTTCACATCAGCCAGACGGCGCACGCCGGGCTCTACGATCCCCTTCAGCTTTCGTGGTTCGCATCCTCTGCCGTCATTCCGGAAGGGACCTCGATCTGCTGGGACGGCCCACCCGACGGCCATCAATGCAAGGCGCCACCCGGCACCGGATAC
>DATBDL010000276.1:0-28326 GCA_036269975.1 Pseudonocardiaceae bacterium
TCACCGCCCGGACCTGGGCCGCGATCCGCGTGTCGGCTGTTGTCGCGGCCGCCGGCGCGGCGAGCCCCACGGCCGTCGTCGCGGTCACGGCCGCCAGTAACGCGGGCTTGACGAGCCATCGACGCATGACGCCTCCCGACGTGTGAATAACTGACGAAGCAGCTCTCCTATCGCGGGACAATTTCACCGCTGCCGTGTGTGGCTGTCAATCACCTGTCTGTCGCTGACAGGTGATCCCTCAGCCGGCCCGGACCATCCGGTCGAACACGACATCCTGCGCGGTCCGCAACGCGGTCGCGATGGCGCCGGCCAGCACGGCCCGCTCGCCCAACTCGCCGGCCACGATCTTCGGCACCAGCGGCGTGGTCTGGACGAGCATCCGTTCCATCGGCTCCTGCAACAGGTCGGTGTTGGTGCCGACACCGCCGCCGATCACCACCAGCTCCGGATCGATCACCGCCGCGACGGCCGCCACCACGAACGCCAGCCGCCCAGCTTCTTCGCGGACCGCCCGTAGCGCGCCGTCGTTTCCGTCGTACGCCAGTTGGAACACCTCGCGCGCCGACCGCGCGGTCACCCCGTTGGCCGCCGCGATCTCCACCACCGAGCGGGCGGCGGCCGCCGCTTCCAGCATGCCCTGTCGCGGTTTGGCGTAGCCGTCGTCCGGGATGCCGTCGGTCGGCCAGCCGTAGGGCAGGTAGCCGACCTCGCCCGCGGCCCCGTGCGCGCCGCGGAACAGCGTCCCGTTCACCACGATGCCCATCCCGATACCGGTGCCGACCGTGAGGCAGACGAACGTGTCCACGCCCTGCGCGACGCCCTCCCGGTACTCGCCGATCGCGGCCAGGTTCGCGTCGTTCTCCACCACGAGACCGGGCCCGAGGGCGGCTTCCAGGTCGTCGAGCAGTCCCCTGCGTTCCCAGCCGGGGAGATTGGGAACGTGACCGAAGGACCGCGACTGCTTGTCCAGCACGCCAGGGCTGCCGACCACGGTCGCCACGAGATCGTCGCGCCGCAACCCAGCCTGGGCCAGCGCACGATCGGCGCCGACCTGCACGGTGCGCACCAAGGCGTTCGCCGACCGGCTGCGGTTGCGCTCGTCCAGTTTCGTGACGACGGTGCCGGCAAGATCGGCGATCGCGACGCGGATCAGTTCGCGGCCGATGTCGATCCCGAGCACGTGACCGGCGGCCGGATCGGCCTCGTAGAGGACGGCGGCGCGACCGGGACCGGTGAGCGTGCGGCCGACCGTGCGGACGAGGCCGTGCTGTTCCAGATCGAGCAAAGCCTGGCCGACGGTCGGTTTCGACAGTCCGGTCCCCTTGGCGATGCTGGGCCGGGTGTCCGGACCGTGCACACGAAGACGATCGAGCACTGCGCGTTGGTTCAGTTCCCGCATGCCAGCCGGCGTGCCGACAGTGGGCAGTTTGTTTCCGGTCACGCGATCGGAGTTTACGGCTTGCGCCCCACGTAACGTGAGGTCATAGCGTTGTCGGCGTGAACGTCCCAGGAAATGACCGCAACTGGCGTGTCGGCGAGTTGGCCGAGGCAACCGGGCTCACGGTCCGCACGCTGCACCACTACCACGAGATCGGCTTGCTGGCGCCGTCCGATCGGAATGCCGCCGGCCACCGGCTGTACACGCCGGCCGATGTAGGGAGGCTGTACCAGATCCGCGCGCTGCGTGGGTTCGGGTTGTCACTGACCGAGATCGGCGAGGCGCTGGCCGGCACCTCGGCGCGGTCGCTGTTGGAACGGCAACTCGAACAGGTGACGGAGCAGATCACGGCGGCGCAGCGGTTGCGGCAGCACCTGACGGACGTCCTCGGCGCGCTCGACGACAGGGTCGAGCCGTCGGTAGCCGAAATAGTGACGTTGATCGAGGTGATGACCACAGTGGAGCAGAAACTCACGCCGCAGCAGGTGCGGGAGATGTCGGAACAGCGGGCCAGGTTCGCCGAGCAGTTGACGGCCGAGGAACTGGCCGCGATGTCGAAGCGGCGCAAGGAAGCGGCGGCCGGGCTCAGCCCGGCGGAACTGGCAGCGATGACAGCGCGGCGAACAGCAATGATGCCGTCGACGCCACCCGAGGACCCGGCCGGCTGATCGGGTTGGGCAGGGTCGGGCTGGCTGATCGGTCGGGCTGGTTGATCGGGTTGGTTGGTTCGGCTGGCCGGCAAGCACCGAACCACCGCAGCAGCAACGCGCCAGGCGCCAGCGCACGCAACCACCCCGGCAAAGAGCTGAGAGCCAATCCTCCGGGATGGCCGAACAAGCAGGTAAGCCTGGGTTGCTTGATCAGTTCTCCTGCCTCACCCCGGTCCTGCCGCCGACCGATACGACAATGCGGAGATCGGAGTGAAGCAGGGCCCAGAACGGAGGCTACCCAGAACGATCGGATGTGTGGACGACCAGGCAACCAGTTTGTTGCGGTCTCGGTAACTGTGTGCTGAAATTCATCCGATGACTTGGAGGCTTCCGTGCCCGAGATCGCCCTGCACACGCGCTTGCGGCCGGATTCGGTCGATGCGTACGAGCGGTTGCACGCCCGCGTGCCTGCCGACCTGGTGGGCGCCTTGCGGTCGGCCGGTGTGCGGGACTGGCGGATCTGGCGGGACGGCACCCACCTCTTCCACCTCGTGGACGTCGTCGACTATCACGCGATGCGCGACTTTCTGCGCGATCACCCGGCGAACGTGATCTGGCAGGCCCAGGTCGGCCCCTTGCACGACGTGCCGGACGACTATTCGGGTGCTGATGACGGGGTGCGGCTGCTGTGGAGCTTCGCAGATCAACTCGCGTCCGGCGACTCGCTGGCTTCTTCGAGTCCAGACTCCGTCTGATCGGCTAATCTCTACACATCCGATGTCTGGGAAGGGTGCCCGTGGCCATCACCGACGAGGCGATCGAGAAGATCAAGGAGATGATCGTCACCGGTGCACTGCACCCCGGCGATCGACTGCCGCGCGAGGCGGACCTGGCTGAGCGGCTCGGTCTGTCGCGCAACTCGTTGCGCGAGGCGGTGAAGGCGCTGTCGCTGATCCACGTGCTGGACGTCCGTCAGGGTGACGGCACGTACGTGACGAGCCTCGAACCGTCGGTGCTGCTCGACGCGATGGCCTTCGTGATCGACTTCCACCGTGACGACACGGTGCTGGAGTTCCTCGAGGTCCGGCGCATCCTGGAGCCGGCGGCGACCGCGATGGCCGCGGCCAGGATGACCAGGGACGATGTGGCCCAGTTGCGGGCGCTGCTGGACAAGCTCGGCCCCAGTCCCTCGGTGGAGGAGTTGGTCGCGAACGACCTGGAGTTCCATCGGCGGATCGCCTTCGGAGCCGGGAACCAGGTGTTGTGCTCGTTGGTGGAAGGGTTGTCTGGACCTACGCAGCGAGCGCGGATCTGGCGTGGGTTGACTCAGGAGTCGGCGGTGCAGCGGACACTCGCCGAGCACCGGTCCATTTGCGACGCGATCGCGGCTGGGCAGCCGGAGGTGGCGCGTGCCTGGGCTACCGTGCACATCGCCGGGGTGGAGCAGTGGTTGCGGGAGGTGTTGACCGAGACTTCGGTGTCGGTGGACTGACGCACGCCACCTCGCTACTTCACACCTTCGGTGCCTCTGTTGGTCAGGCCGTAGTCCGGTAGGCGGTGTAGTAGGCCCTCACGGTCGCCTATCGGGTCGCCTGCCGCCGCGAATTTGCCGTAGATCCGGCTCAGGTGTACTCGCACCGTGCTCACGCTGATCTTCAGCCTACGCGCCGTGGCTTCCAGTGTGCTTCCCGTTCCGTACAGGGACAGGACTTCCAGTTCTCGCTGCGACAGTTTCGGCGGCTCCAGGCTGATGATGAATGCCAGTTCCTGGGTCAGCGCTCGCTCTCCGATGTGCACCGTTCTGATCGCTTCGGCCAGTGTCACCCGGTCGCCGCCCTTGATCAGGTAACCCGATGCTCCCGCTCTGATCGTCGCTCTCACGTGTTGGCGGTCGCCGTGCACCGACAGGACCAGAACCCTGGTTCCGGTGGCGCACAGGGTTGCCACGTTTTCTTCTGGTTCGCTGTCGTCGCCCAGCATCAGATCCAGCAGCACCACGTCCGCCCTGACGTGCGCGGCCACGTACTCGCTGACGTTGGTGCACGTCACTACCAGTTCCAGGTCTGCTACCGGGTCTATCAGCGCCCGTTGGCCCAGTAGCACCATGGGGTCGTTGTCTATCGCCGCTATTCGGATCATGCCGGCCATCGGAGTTCCACTCTGGTGCCCTGGCCCGGCATGCTGTCGACCGTCGCCACTCCACCCACATCGGCCATTCGGCCGGTGATCGAGTCCGACAGGCCCCTGCCCTGGTGGGTCGTCGCCGGGTCGAAGCCGTTTCCCTGGTCTACCACCGTCACCGTGACCGCCGAGTCTCCGCTCGCCCTGGCCGTCAGCCACGCCTTGTCGGTTCCCGCGTGGGCGGCGATGTTGTTCAGTGCTTCGCGGCTGGCGCCGGTCAGTGCGTCGACCACGGCATGGGGTAGGTCGTCCGGTAGGCCGAAGAACTGGTAGTTCACTCGTAGATGGTGCACCGCGTAGTCGTTGCCGGCCTTGGTCAGGGCGATCGACAGATTGCTCAGCGTGCTCATCGGATCGTCGGAGATCAGCCCTCTGAGCAGGTTCGCGTTGATGGCACACTGCCTTCTGACCTCGTCGTCATGGTGGTCCAGGCCGCCGGAGGCGATTGCCGTCAGTATCGACAGCGGGCCGTCGTGCAACGCTCGGTAGCGCCTGATCTGCTCTTTCAGGTAGCGGAGGCGTTCTTGGCTGCGCGTCCTCGCCTCGGCCACCTGTGCGTGTAGGTCGGCCACCTGTCTTGTCGCGTCGTCGGTTCTGGCTTCGGCCGCCAGCAGTCTGCGGGCGATCGCGTAGCTGACGACCGCCGCCCCGGCCAGCCAGCACAGGTCGGTCACCGTGCTGGCGATGTCCGCGTGCGTCGTGGTCATGGTGGGGACCTCGGCGACCACGTGGGCCACGGCCAGGATCGCGCACCCCAGGACCACTCGCCGCAACTGTGCCGTCATGCCAAGCACGACCGCCGTCACGATCAGGAACGGCTCCAGGTCCGAACCGTCGACCTCGGTGAAGAACGCCGGATGGACCGCCGCGCTGATCGCCAGCGCGCAGGCCGCGACCACGGCCACGTTGACGGCCTGGACCCAGTCCGGCACACCACCGCGCCGCAGCACCACGACCACGAACGCGGCGACCCACGCCGCGAGCACCAGATAGATCAGGCCCGCCAGCCACGGGACCGTGTAGGCACTCAGGCGCATGCCGGTGCCGATCGCCACCGCCAGTGGTGGCGTTGCTACGAACTGTAGCGATACCACGACACCCGCCAGCACTCGGCGGGTGTCGTGGTATCTCGTTGCCCCATCCAGCGCGCGCCGCCCGTCGCCGACCGCCATGCCGTCATGCTCGGACCGCACTGTCCAAGTGTGCCCGCATCGGTCGCTGACGGCGTCGTCACATCGGTGCGACCTATCGGATCGGATTAATCTGCGCCAGACTGGTGCGGAGTGTCGGCCGAGCGAACCGGCCGGCCGTACACCGTCGGGGTGGGCACGCTGGGGAGCGCCATGACTCTGCCCGACCGGTCCGGACCACGGGCTGTCGCATCACGTCCACTGCCGACCTCCGTCGTCGCCGGGGTCGTCGTGCAGTGCTGCCAGGCCCTCGTCTGGATGGCCAGTGGCCTCGTCATCGGCCTGGGTGACGGGCTGCGGCCCGACGACCCGAACGCCGTCGTACTGGCGATCGCGGGCATCCTGGTCGTCTCCACCGGCGGTTTCGGTCTCGCACTGGCGGCCGGCACGATCAGCCGGTCCGAGGAGTGCCGGGTCGTGAGCGCCGTGCTGCAGCTCGTGTTCGCCGCGCTGTTGCTGGCCGCCGCGCTCGACACGCGGCCCGGCGGCATGCTGAGCGTGCTGCTCGATCCGGCCGCGCGGCTCGCGGCTCCGCTCACGCTGATCATGCCGGTGAGCTGTCTGGTGGTCGCGATCCTGCTCCTGTTGCCGCGCGCGAGAACGACAGCGGTGACCAATCGCCCTGACCAGCTCAAATCGGCCTGGCCTCGGGTAACGACGACGGAACCGCTGCGATAGAGAACCGCAGATGCACTCGCCGAGCTGAGGAGGACCGGTGAGTTATCCGCCACCCTCGAGTCAAGGCCAGCCACAGTACGAATACGGTCCGTCCGGCTACCTTCCGCCACCGCAGCCGGACGCGACCGCGGCCGAGCACCACCGCAGGCGGCGCAAGAACCGGATCACCGCGGGCGCGATCCTCGGTACCGCCGCGTCGATCGCCACCATCCTCACGTTGTTCATCACGCTGGACCAGCAACCCCAGCAGAACAACATCCCGAACAACGACGGCCACAACACGCCGGCCACCGCCTATCCGGTGAACGTGCAGTCGAACTTCCTCAACAGTTGCGAGACCAACGGCCCGCAGAACGTGTGCCAGTGCAGTCTCAACTGGTTCGAGCAGCACGTGTCGCTGTCACAGTTCGAGCAGGACGAGACCGACATCGAGCAGGGCGCATCGCCGGTCGACATCACCAACGTCGAACAAGCCTGCGGCTAAGACCCGTCAGAGCGGGTCGATGCGGGCCCTGAGCAGGCAGAACTCGTTGCCTTCCTGGTCGGCCAGTACATGCCACTGCTCCTGCCCCGTCTGGCCGACATCGGCCGGGCGCGCACCGAGTCGCAGCAGGCGTTCGAGCTCGGCGTCCTGATCGCGGTGGGTGGGGTTGACGTCGATGTGCAGCCGGGATTTCCTTCTCCGGCTCGGACCGCCGAACCCCGCACGCGCACCAGAACCGCGCCAACCGTTGTCAGTTGCTGTTCCATGGCTGCTGGGACATCAGCGCTGCCACAGTGGCCGCGTAGTGGCTGACCACCGTGTGCCCGTTGGCGAACTGGACGTTGCCCGGCCCCGCGTTGTACGCGTCGATCACCGCTGTGATCATGTCCTGGTCGGTCACGTCGTAGTGGTGGTCGAACGAATTCTCGCCGAAGTAGCCGATCAGCCACTCGATGTACTCGCCGCCGATCGCCGCGTTGCCCGACAGCGTCGACACGTCGTAATTCGTGCCGTACCGCTGGTTCATCCACGTGGCGGTGGCGGCCTGGATCTGCATCGTGCCGTTGCCGCCGTCGCAGGACTTGATGTCGGAGTCCCAGCCGCTTTCCTGCCACGCGATGGCTTCCATCAGCGTCGTGGGCACCGTGATCACGGCGGGCGGTCCGAGCACCGGGTTCGGGTCGGGAGAGCCGTCCGTGGATGGCGGGTTCTCGTTCACCAGCGGCGGATTCTGCACACCGACCCAGTAGTTCGTGCCGGCGGCGCCGACCAGCGCCGACTTCACGTCGGCGTGCGATGCCGGGTTGCCGGTGTGGGTGGCCGTGCACCCCGGCGGCGGCGTGACGTGCGGGGGCGGCGGCAGCGGGATGTTGGCCGGCGGCTTCACCGGTGCCGGCATGGCGTGCGCGGGTGGCGCCTTGGCCTTCGCCTTGGTGGTGGTGGTCGTCCTGGTCGTCGTCGGGGCGACGGTGGTGGTCGTCGGCACCTCGGTGGTCGTCAGCTCGGTCGTCACGGCTGTCGACGCCGTGGTGGTCGAGTTCGACAACGACTGATCACCACTGGCCAGCGTCGTGTTGTCGTTGTTCGGCCCCATCCCGAACACCAACCACACGCCGGCCACAGTGACCACGGCCGCGGTACCACAGGCCACCGCGATCGTGGCTCGCTTGGACAACACCATCGAACGCCCCCTCGAACCCCACCAACCGGCTGAACCCCGGCTGGCGGCACGGTATCAAACCGGACGAGCGCCCCATCCCGCAGCCGGTACGTACCAATTGGTTGCCGTACCACCGAAAACGGCGGTCCGCTCGGCCGCCGACAGCTCGGCGCACAACGCTTCGGCCAGTTCGACCACCCGTTGGTAGTCGGCGGCCAGTTCGCAGACCGGCCAGTCCGAGCCGAACAGCACCCGTGCCGAACCGAATGCGGCGAGGATTTCCTCGGCGTAGGGCCGGATGTCGTCGACCGTCCACTGTGTCCAGTCGGCCTCGGTGACCAGACCGGACAGCTTCACCGCGACGTTCGGCAGCGCCGCCAGCCGGCGCAGCGAACCGGCCCACGGGTCGAGCGATCCGGTCGCGATCGGCGGCTTGGCCGCGTGGTCCAGCACGAACCGCCCGGTCGGCACCCGCTCCACCAGCCCGATCGCGGCCGGCAACTGATGCGGCAGCACGAGCAGGTCGTACGCCAAGCCAGCAGCGATGACCGCCCGGACACCCGCCACCACGTCGGCGCGGCCAAGCCACTCGGGGTCCGGCTCGTCCTGGGCCTGGTGCCGGATGCCGACCAGCAGGTCGCCGCCCGGCTCGTTCCGCAACCCGGCCAACGCCTCCGCCGTGCCGGCGGTCAGGTCCACCCAGCCGACGACACCGCCGATCAGGTCCCGGTTCGCGTCCGCCAGTGCCAGGAATTCGATGGTCTCATCGACCTCCGACACCGTCTGGACCAGCACTGTCCGATCGACGCCCGCCTTCACCGCGTGTTCGCGCAGCGTCGACACGTCGTAGCGCCGCCGGATCGGTGACAGCGCGTCGCCGGCCAGCCACGGATAGGCGCGCCGGTCGGGGTCCCACAGGTGGTGGTGCGCGTCGACGATCACGACGGCACCGGCGCGTCGGCCCGGATCAGGTCGGCGTCGGCCAGTTCCCGCCACAGTTCGTCGGGCACCGGCTCTGCGAACAGCATCGCGTTGCGGGCCACCTGTAGCGGCGACTTCGTGCCGAGGCAGACGCAGGCCACCGCCGGGTGGGCCAGCGGGAACTGGGCGGCGGCCTGGGGGAGCGTGCAACCGTGTCGTTCGCAGACGTCCGCGATCCGGTTGGCCCGCTCGATCAGCGCGGGATCGGCCGGCACGTAGTCGTAGTGCGCGTCCGGTCCCGGTCGCGGCCGGGCGAGGATGCCCGAGTTGAACACGCCGGCCGCCACGACGGACACGTCGCGCCGCGCGCAGGTTTCCAGCAGCGGCAACCCGCTCTGGTCCAGCAGCGTGTAGCGGCCGGCCAGCATCAGCACGTCGGCATCGCTGTGTTCCAGGAACCTGGCCAGCATCTGCCACTGGTTCATGCCGGCGCCGAACCCGCCGATCACGCCCTGGTCCCGCAGTTCACCCAGCGCCGGCAGGGCGGCCTTCAACGCCTCTTCGTAGTGGTCGTCCGGATCGTGCACGAAGACGACGTCGATCCGATCCGTGCCCAGCCGCGTGAGGCTCGATTCCAGCGACCGCAGCACGCCGTCGCGGCTGTAGTCGCGCACCCGGCGAATGCCGGCCGGCACGTCGAAACCCTCGTCGTCGCGCCGGTTCGCGCCGGCCGGGTCGTCGACCAGCAGCCGGCCGACCTTGGTGGACAGCACGAGTTCGTCCCTCGGCACACCGGCCAGTGCCGCGCCAAGTCGCCGTTCGGACAGGCCGAGGCCGTAGTGCGGCGCGGTGTCGAAGTACCGCACCCCGACGGCCAGCGCCTCGGCCACGGTCGCCGCCGCGTCGTCGTCGGAGATGGCGCGATAGAGATTGCCGACACCGGCCGCGCCGAACGAGAACGGACCGACTCGTAGGCGCGCGTGGTCAAACGGCTTCAATCCTGTGCCTTTCCGGACGTCACCCTCGCCAACACCAGGGCGACCAGGATGATCGCACCGTAGATGGCCTGGAGCCAGTGGCCGGACACGCCGGCCAGCGTGAGGATGTTGTTGGTCAGGCCCAACGCCAGCACACCGCAGAGCGCGCCGAACAGCGTGCCCTTGCCGCCGTCCATGCTGATCCCGCCGATGACGCACGCCGCGAACACCTGGAAGATCATGTTCTGGCCCTGGTCGGCGCTGACCGAGCCGAAGTGGCCCGTCATCAGCAGGCCGGCGAACGCGGCCAGCAGCCCGCCGACGGTGAGCACGATCCACGCCACCCGGTCGGTCCGGATACCGGCGGCCCGTGCCGCGTCCACGTTGCCGCCGATCGCGTAGAGCGAGCGACCGGACCGGAAGTAGCCGAGCACCACGATGCCGATGACGAACAGCAGCCCACACACCCACACCGACGCCGGCACGGTCAGCCACGACGTCGATCCCAGGTACAGGAACGAGTCCGGCACTGTGGACAGGCTCTGGCCGCCGGTGATACCGGTCTGCAGGCCGCGGATCACGATCAGCATGCCCAGCGTGACGATGAAGCCGGACAGCTTGAACTTCATGATCAGCAACCCGTTGAACGCGCCGATCAGCACACCGGCCGCGAGACAGACCGGGATCGCCGTCCACTGTGGCCAGTCGGTGCCCAGGCCGTAGCCGGAGGTCGGCGCGACCAGCGCGACCGCGAGTGCCGGCGCGAGGCCGATCGTCGACTCCAGCGACAGGTCGATCCGGCCGCTGATCAGGATCAGCGACTCCGCCAGCACCAGCACGGACAGCTCGGTCTGCTGTTGCAGCACGTTGATCAGGTTGGCGCTGGACAGGAACACCGGCGAGATCAGCGCGCCGACCACCAGCAGCACGATGATCGCCGGCACCAGCGTGAAGTCCCGCAGCCGCGCCAGCCGGAAAACGGGCTGCCCGGACCGGTTCGGCACCGCCTCGGTCAACTCGGGCGATGTCTGCCGTGTGGAGCTCATGTGCTCTCGATCCCTTCCATCGCGGCAACGAGCTGGGCATCGGTCCAGCCGGCCGGCAGTTCGCCGTGCACCCGGCCGTGCAGGAGCACGACCACCCGGTCGCACACCCGGAGGTCCTCGATCTCGTCGGACACCACGAGCACGCCGGTGCCCGCACGCGCCAGCCGGTCCACCACGGCCAGCAGCGACTCCCGCGACCGTACGTCGACGCCCACGGTCGGGCTGATCAGCACCAGCGCCTTCGGGTCGCTGGCCAGTGCCCGCGCCAGCACGACCTTCTGCGCGTTGCCGCCGGACAGCCCCGCTACGGGTTGGTCCGGCCCGTCGGTCTTGATGGCCAGGTCGTCGATCGACTTCCAGGCCAGCGACCGCCGCAGCCGAGGGCTCGCGAACCCGCCGCGGCCGAGGCTGGCCACGGTGAGCGTCGCGTTCTCGGCCACCGACAGCAGCGGGATGAGTCCTTCCTTGTGCCGATCCTGCGGCACGAAGCCCAGTCCGGCCGCCAGCGCGGACGGCACGTGGCCCGGTTTCGTCGGCGTGCCCGCGACCCGCACCGACCCCGCGGTCTGCTTGCGCAGCCCCACCACGGTTTCCGCGAACGAGATCCGGCCGCTGCCGCCGACCCCGGTCACGCCGACCACCTCGCCGGCCCGCACCGCGAGGTCCACGTCCGCGAAGTGCCCCTCCAGCGCCAGGTTCTCGGTGGCGAGCACCACGTCGGCCGACGACGGCACCGGCGGCCGGGTGTAGTCGGTGTCGCCGGCGGCCGAATCGCCGGTCATCGCCTCGATGAGACCCGCAGGCGTGATGTCCGCGACCGGTTCGGTCAGGACGTGCCTGGCGTCCCGGAACACGGTGACCGTGTCGCAGATGTCGAACACCTCCTGCAGGTGGTGCGAGATGAACAGGAACGTCACACCGTTCGCGCGCAGCGACCGCATCCGGTCGAACAGCCGCCCGATGCCCTTGCCGTCCAACTGTGCCGTCGGCTCGTCCAGAATGACGAAGCGGGCGCCCAGTGACAGCGCCCGCGCGATCTCCACCATCTGGCGTTGCCCGACGGTCAGGTCCCGTGCTTCCTGGTCCGGGTCGACCTCGACCTCGTACGCCGCCAGCAGGTCGCGCGCCCGTCTGCGCAGTTGGCGCCAGCCGATCGGCCCGTTGCCCCCCTGACCCGACTGCCGGTTGAGGAACAGGTTCTCGGCCACCGACAGCGTCGGGATGATGGTCGACTTCTGGTAGACGCACGCCACCCTGCGCCGCCAGCCGTCCCGGTCGGCGATCGCGGGTGCTGGCTGTCCGGCGAACGTGAGCTCGCCGACGTCGGCGCGCTGTAGGCCGGTCAGGATGTTCACCAGCGTCGACTTGCCGGCACCGTTGCGGCCGACGAGGCCGTGCGTGTGACCTGGCTCGATCACGATGCCGGCGTCGAGCAGGGCGGTGGTCGCGCCGTACCGCTTGGTGATACCGCGCGCCACCACCACCGGGTTGGTGTCCGGAGTGGACACCAACCCGTCGTCAACCATGATCACGACTGGCCAATCTGGTTACCCCACAGGCTCTTGTCGTTGACGTTCGCCTTGGTGACCAGCGGTGCCGGCAACTGGTCCTCCAGGTTGCCGTCGCCCCACGACACGATGGTGCTGTTGTGGTCGGTCCGGCCCGGCTTGAACGTCTTGCCCTGCAACGCCGCCTGCGCGTAGAACAGCGCGTACTGCGCGTAGAGGTCGGCCGGCTGCGACACCGTGGCGTCGATCTGGCCGGCCCTGATCGCGGCGTACTCCTGCGGGATGCCGTCGTTGGACACGATCGTGATGTGACCGGGCTGGCCGGCCGGGACCAGCTTGCCGGCGCTCTTGAGCTCCTGCAGCGTCGGCGCCAGGAACACGCCGCCGGCCTGCATGTAGATGCCGTTGACGTTCGGGTGCTGCGTCATCACGGTCTGCAGGTCGGCCGCCGCGGTCGGGCCGTCCCAGTTCGTCGGCTCCGCGTACACGGCGATGTTGGGGAACTTCGCCTTCATGCAGTCGCCGAACGCCTGCGAGCGGTCGCGGCCGTTGATCGAGTTCAGCGCGCCCTCGAACTCCACCACGGCGCCGTTGCCCTTGAGTTGCTGGCCGAGGAAGTCGCACGCCTTCGTGCCGTACGCCTTGTTGTCCGCGCGGACGGTCATGTAGACCTTGCCGGAGTCCGGCCGGGTGTCGACGGTGACGATCGGGATGTTCTTGCTGTTGAGCGACTTCACGGTGCTGACCACCGCGCCGGTGTCCTGCGGGGCGATCACGATCGACTTGGCGCCCTGGGCGACCAGCGCCTGCACGTTCGCGACGAGCTTGCTGTTGTCGTTCTCGGAGTTGGTGACCGGCATCAGGTCGACGCCCAGCGACGACGCCTTCTGCGGGACGTACTTGGCGTAGGCGTTCCAGAAGTCGGAGTCCGACCGGGGCTGGTCGAGGCCGACCTTGCCGCTGCCGCTTGAGGAGCCGCTGCTCGACGCGTTCGAACTGCATCCGGTGACGATCATGGCGCCGACCGCGAGGCCAGCGGTGGCCTTCAACAACGTGCGCAGGTGCATTGGTTCTTTCCTTCGCTGTGCGTCAACGGTGACGGGACAGGCAGATGTGTCAGGGAGTCGGCGGATTCGGGGGAGTGGTGGGGCGCTGACTCGGACTGCGGAGTCGGAGCCCCTGCATGCCGCCGTCGACCGCGATCGCGGTGCCGGTGATGGCGGCGGTGAGTGGACTGACGAGGTGGCAGATCGTGGCCGCCACCTCGTCGGCGGACACCAGTCGTCGGGTGGGCTGCCGGGCGCGCAGGGCGGCCAGTTCGGCGTCGGGATCGTCGGCGGCGGCCAGCAGCCGGCGCACCCACGGCGTGTCGACCGTGCCGGGGTTGACGCAGTTGACCCGGATGCCCTCCCGCACGTGGTCGGCGGCCATCGCCAGAGTGAGGCTGTACACCGCGCCCTTGGACGCGCTGTAGAGCGCGCGGTTGGGCAGGCCGGCGGTGGCCGCGATGGAGCAGGTGTTGACGATCGCCGGATGCCTGCCGTCCACGGCCGACCGCCGCAGATACGGCAACGCCGCCCGGCTGACCCGGACCATGCCCAGCACGTTGACGTCCAGCACCCGGCGCCACTCGTCCAGCGCGTTGTCCTCGACCGTGCCCTGGGCGCCGATGCCCGCGTTGTTCACGACGATGTCCAGGCCGCCGAGCCGCTTGGCCGCGTCGGCCACCGCGTCGGCCACCGAGTCGTCCGACACGTCGGCCGCGATGCCGAGCAGTGGCTTCGGCACGTCGTCCGGCTTGAGATCGAGGCAGGCGACGTCGGCACCACGGGCGGCCAGCAGCGTGGCCGTGGCGAGGCCGATACCGGAGCCACCGCCGGTGACGACGGCCCGCAGGCCAGCCAACTCCCCGCTCACGTGTCCGCCCGCCAGACCGGCCCGGACGGGAACAGGTAGGACGCGATCGAGTCCGGGTGCAGTTCGGCCGAGAAGCCGGGCGCCGTCGGCGCCGCGTACCGGCCGCCGGTCACCACGACCGGGTCGACGAAGTGCTCGTGCAGATGGTCGACGTACTCGATCACTCTGTCCTGAGTGGAGCCACTGACCGCCAGATAGTCGAACATGGCCAGGTGTTGTACCAGCTCGCAGAGGCCGACGCCACCCGCGTGCGGGCAGACCGGCACACCGAACTTGGCCGCCAGCAACAGGATGGCCACGTTCTCGTTCACGCCGGCGACCCTGGCCGCGTCGATCTGCAAAATGTCGATCGCGCCGGCCTGTAGTAGCTGCTTGAAGACGATCCGGTTCTGCACGTGCTCCCCGGTGGCGATCTTGATCGGCGCGACGGCCCTGCGGATCGACGCGTGCCCGAGCACGTCGTCCGGCGACGTCGGCTCCTCCACCCACCACGGCTGGAACGGCGCGAGCTCGTTGATCGCGGTGATCGCGGTGTCCACGTCCCAGCGCTGGTTGGCGTCGACGGCGACCCGGACGTCCGGCCCGACGACGTCCCGCACCAGCTTGAACCGGCGCACGTCGTCGGCCGCGTTGCCGCCGACCTTCAGCTTGATCTGGTCGAACCCCTCGGCGACGGCCTCCTCGCACAGCCGCAGCAGCTTCTCGTCGGTGTAGCCCAGCCAACCGGGTGACGTGGTGTACGCGGGGTAGCCGTCGGCGAGCAGCGTGGCCTCGCGGTCGGCCCGGCCGGCCTGGGCTTTTCGCAGGATGTCCAGCGCCTCGGCCGGCGTGATGGCGTCGGTCAGGTAGCGGAAGTCGACCAGGCTGACGAGCTCTTCCGGGCTCAGATCGGCCAGCAGCCGCCACAGTGGCTTGCCGGCCCTCTTGGCCCGCAGGTCCCAGAGCGCGTTGACCACGGCCGAGATGGCCATGTGCATGACGCCCTTCTCGGGCCCGAGCCAGCGGAGTTGGGGGTCGTGCACCAGTTGGCGCCAGGTGGCGCCCATGTCGTCGAGGATCTCGTTCAGAGGGCGTCCGACCAGGTACGGCGCGAGTGCCTGGATCGCGGCCACCTGCACGTCGTTGCCACGGCCGATGGTGAACGCGAAGCCGTGTCCCGACAGGCCGTCCTCGACGTCGGTGCGGATCACGACGTAGGCGGCCGAGTAGTCCGGGTTCGGGTTCATCGCGTCCGAGCCGTCCAGCTCGCGGGACGTGGGGAACCGGATGTCGTAGGTGTCGACCGTGATGATCCGGCCGTCCTGCGCCATCATGCCTGCCCCACCGTCTGGCGCTGCCGGCCGAGACCGCTGATCTCCAGTTCGACCACGTCGCCCTTTCGCAGGTACGGCTTGGGTTCCGGGTGGCCGAGCGCGACGCCGGACGGGGTGCCGGTGTTGATCACGTCGCCTGGGTACAACACCATGAACTGGCTCAGGTAGTGCACGATCTCGGCGACACCGAAGATCATCTGCTTGGTGCTCGAGTCCTGGCGCAGTGCGCCGTTCACCCAGAGCCGCAGGTCCAGGTTCTGTGGATCGGGGATCTCGTCCGGCGTGACCAGCCACGGCCCGAGTGGGTTGAAGGTCTCGGAGTTCTTGCCCTTGTCCCAGGTGCCACCGCGTTCGAGTTGGAACTCGCGCTCGGAGACGTCGTGGCCGATGGTGTAGCCGGCCACGTGGGACAGCGCGTCCTCGACGCTGTCGATGTAACGGGCGGTCCGTCCGATCACGACGGCCAGTTCGATCTCGTAGTCGGTCCTGGTGCTGCGGCGGGGAATCAGGATCTCGTCGTCCGGTCCGACGACCGTGTCCGGGGCCTTGAGGAACAGCACCGGCTCGGTCGGCACGGACAGTGCGGTCTCGTCGGCGTGCGAGCGGTAGTTCACGCCGATGCAGACGATCTTGCCCGGCCGCGCCACCGGCGGCCCGAACCGCGTCGGGGCATCGACCGATGGCAGGTCGTTCCTGGCCAGATGCTCGCTGACCTGGGCTATCCCGTCGCCGGCCAGAAACACGCCGTCGAGGTCCGCGCTGACCTCCGAGATGTCGAACCAGCGACCGTCCGCGCCGAGCACGGCGGGCCGCTCCTCGCCCTGCGGACCTACCCGGACCAGCTTCACAGCACCTCCACTGACAGACCTCCGATGTATGGCTGTCTATCAGACATCGGATGAATCTGTCCAGAGACGATCTGGTCTCGGTCCCCATCCAGCGGTGACCACAGCGGTGACACGACGGAGCCCGCCCCTGGGCGCTCGGGGACGGGCTCCTTCCAGCTAGGGCTTGAAACAGGTGTTGGTACTCGAATTGAACAACGGTGTGCTGCTCACCGGCTCGGTCGACGGCGGGTTCACGATCACCGTGCCGCTCTGCGTCAGTGAGTCCTCACATGAGATGATCTTGTTCGTGTTGCCGCCCTGGCCACCGACCCACATGTCGATGTGCTTGAACTTCGGGCCACCGTCCGGACCGTGGCCGGTCCAGTCCTGGTCGCACGCCACGCAGTCGTCTTCCATGATGAAGTAGCGCTTCAGGAACGGGTAGTAGACCTTCGTTCCGACGGCGAGTTCGGCCTTGTCGGTGGCGTAGGTGACCGGGTTGCTGAACGTGCCCGTGCCGCCGGCCGTGTTGTGCAGAGTCGGGTTGCCGTCGCTCTTCGGGTAGGCGATGGCCCCACCGGGCGGGGAGTTGTCCGGCCAGCCGTACAGCGTCACGAAGTAGGTGGCGCTGGTGCTCGCCGACGCCGGTGCCGGGTGGCTCGCCAGTGCGGCGAACGACGCCACCGCCAGTGCCAACGCGCCGAGTGTTGCGATCAGGGTACGACGTTTCATTTGACCTCCGTCAGGAGTGTTCGGGCGGCTGTTCCAGGGGTGGGGTGGGTTCACCTCCTCGCGTCAGGGGTCCAGGAGTCCGTAGATCTCCAGGTGGCTCCGGTCGCCGACGAAGACCTTCCCGCCGGCTACGGTCGGCACGCCGAAGTGGTTGAAGTCGCTCGTGGTGTCCATGCCGTCGCGGGCGGGGTTCCCCGCGCTGTTCCAGATCTCGTGGCTGATGTCGGTCGCGTCGAACGCGCGCACCACGGCGCCGTCGTGCTGGTCGACCATCCAGACGATCCCGGTTCCCGGTGTCGATCCGTTGCTGGACACCACCGGGATCGCGCCTGGGAAGTCGAACGCCTCCGGGCCCTGGGCCACCGGCGGTGTCGCGATGGTGCCGTCCGCGTTCAGCCGCCACTCCGTCGGCCTGGCGCCGATCCCGCTGCCGTAGACGAACTCGCCTTCGGCGGACTTCCAGTAGCCCCACGTGCCCCACATGCCGCCGGGCACCGAGTCCACCGCCAACTCCTGCTTGACATGGTCCACGTCGGTGCGGGTCTGGTGCTTGCACGCGGCGGCCAGCGGCGTGTATCCGCCCAGGTGCGACTGATCGAGCACGTAGACCGCGCCGGTCTTGGACGACAGGATCATCTCGTCGTGGCCGGGCACCATCAGCGGTGAACCGGAGCCGAGGTCCTGGTCGTGCTCGTAGCGGCATTCCTGGTCGAACGGCGTGAACGAGTCGACGATCTTCAGCGTCCCGGCCATCGGCGTCATCTCCAGCAGGCTGTCGCCGGCCTCCGTGCCACCCGACGTCAGGTTGAACGGCCCGTTTCCGGTGACCAGGATGAGGTGCCCGTGCGAGTCGACGTTGAGGCCGCTCATCGACTCCCACAGCCCGCCGTCGTTCGCGTTCGGCGTGCTGTTGTAGACGACCACCCGCGCCAGATCGGCGGTTCGGTAGCCGAGAACCCAGCCGTGGTACGGATTCAGGCCGCACCACGACGAGAACGCCGCGTAGACGACACCGTTGACCAGGGTCAGGCCGACCCGCTGCTGTGCCTCGGTCGCCCGGAACGAGACCTGTCCGCTCACCGCGTCCAGGCCGTCGCCGGTCACCGTGGCCGCCATCGTGACCGGCCGGCCGATGTCCTTGCCGGTCAACAGGTCCAGCCGGTGCAGCCGGTAGGTGAGCGCGCCGTGCTCGACGTCCAGTGCCACCACGTAGAGCGACCTGGTGGTCCAGTCGATCACCGGTGTGCTGCTGATGCCGACCTCCGGCGTGATCGAGTCGCACAGCCGGTTGGCGGCGATCCGGTCACGGGCGGCCAGGAAGGTCCGCGCGCCGGGTTGCAGCAACGACATCCGCCACAGCGGCGCAGGCGGGGTGGCGCCCCGCGCGTCGGCGTCGAACGCGTAGACGGTGTCGTGTTGTGTCGCCACGATGACGACGTCGTGCCGGCCGCCGTTCACGGTCAGGCCGGGCACGTAGAGCGGCTGCGCGTAGACCTTGCCGTCCACCGGATACGCCGTGCGCTTGCCGAATTCCGTGCTGCCGACGGTATGCACGGTCAACGCGGTTTCGGTGCTGTCCCAGCCGAGCCGGGTGTCGTCGCCGCGCTGGGTCAGCACGGCGCCGGCCGGCGTGAGCGGCGGGGTGAACGACGCGTTGGCGAGCGGATCGTGTGCCGTGCCGACCTGCGGTCGTGGCGGGGTAGCCGCGGCCTTGGTCGGATCGTTCGAACACGCCGCAACGAGGCACACCACGGCGATCGCGGCGAAGGCGACGGCACCACCGCGATGCCGAGCCGACCGGGCATGCCGGACCATCGGTGCCTCCGCTGCGCTGCGCGTTAACCGTTTATGGGCCGTTAGTTAAGAAAGGTGCCTTACTTACGAACGCGAAAAGTACTCTGGCGCTCTCACTCGGTCAAGATGAACAGGCCGTTTCGCCGTGGGATCGGTAGGGTCGAGCCCTGATCGGGTTGGGAATCGGCGGGGAGTGACGGCGGTCGTGCGCAGCGTGGAGACCGTGTTGTTCCTCGTCGTGGTGGCCACCGTCGTCGCCACGTTCGCCCGCCGGCTACGCGTGCCGGCGCCGTCACTGTTGGTGGTGGCCGGCGTCGTTGTCGGGCTGTTGCCTGGCGTGCCGACGATCCAGGTCACGCCGGAGGTCGTGAGCCTCGTCGTGCTGCCGCCGTTGCTGTACGC
Source organism: Pseudonocardiaceae bacterium (assembly GCA_036269975.1). Lineage (GTDB taxonomy): Bacteria > Actinomycetota > Actinomycetes > Mycobacteriales > Pseudonocardiaceae > DATEPR01. The sequence goes on from DATBDL010000276.1 coordinate 19,218, forward strand.
GGCCGGCGAGGAACTGCCGTGGCGGGACCTGCGAGCGGTCTGGCGGCCGGTGACGGCACTCGCGATCGGCCTCGTCATCGTGTCGGCGGCCGCGGTCGGCGCGATGGTCGTCGCGATCACCGGCCTGCCGATCGGCCTGGCGCTGGTGCTGGGCACCGTCCTGGCCAGCACCGACCCGGTCGCCGTGACCGCGCTCGGCCGCAGGCTGTCGCTGCCGCCACGGGTGCAGGCGTTGGTGCAGGCGGAAAGCCTGTTCAACGACGCGACGAGCCTGCTGCTGTTCCGGGTCGCCGTGACGGTCGCGATCACCGTCGGCGCGGTGTCCTGGGGCCACGTGGTCGGCGAATTCGCGCTGCTGGCCGGCGGCGGCGCGCTCGTCGGCGCGCTGGTCGCCGGCGGTGTGATCCTGATCCGGCGACGGACCACCGATCCGGTGCTCGAAGCGGTGATCGCGCTGGTCACGCCGTATGCCGGCTACGTGCTTGCGGAGGCGGTGCACGGGTCCGGCGTGACCGCCGTCGTGGTGAGCAGCGTGATCATCGGCAGCCAGACCGGCCGCCTGAGCACGGCACCCGTGCGGCTGCAACTCGGTGCTGTCTACCAGACCGTGGTGTTCCTGCTGGAGAGCGTGGTGTTCGGCCTGATCGGGCTGGAACTGCCGACCCTGGTCCGCGAACTGAGCGGCCAGGCGGGCCATTGGCCGCTCCAGGCGCTGGCGATCACCGGCACGCTGCTCGTCGTCCGCATCCTGTGGGTGTTCCCGCTGGCCGTACTGGTACAGCGGCGTGGCCAGCGCGGCCGGCAAGAACAGCGGCGACCGTCCTGGCGGGTGCCCGCCGTGGTGTCGTGGGCCGGTGCCCGAGGCGTCGTGCCGCTGGCGGCGGCGCTGTCCATCCCGTTGGTCACCGACGACGGCAGTGCCCTGCCCCACCGGGATCTGGTGCTGCTGCTGGCGTCCGCCGTCATCGTGATCACACTGGTGGTGCAGGGTTTCACGTTGGAGCCACTGGTCAAACGAGCTGGCATCGCGGTCGCGCCGGCCGACCTGCACCACGAGCAGACCCTGGCCCGGCTGCACCTGGCCCGCGCCGGCCTCGCCCATCTGGAACAGTTGGCGGACCTGGAACTCGCGTCGGACGTGGCGCTGGACCAACTGCGCCGCCGGCTGACCGCGCGAATCGACCGCATCGAGGCCGACAGCGCGGAAGAACCGTCCGGCGAGCCGACATTGGCGGCGTACCAGGCGTTGCGGCGGGACGTGCTGTCCGCACAACGCGTGGAACTGAGCCGTCTGTTCGCCGCCGGCACGATCAGCGACGCGACCCGGCGGCGGCTGCTGCGCGGCCTCGACCTGGAAGAAGCCGGCCTCGGCGATGCATGACCGCCGAATACGGCGAAACAACACAATGACTTTTTCGCACCGGTATTACCGACAATAATGCGATCGCCATCAATTCGCCGGCCGGTCGTGGGAGCAGGCCATACGATCGTGGCGTGCCGTCCGTATCCCTGCGCCGTGGTGCGCGTCCTCGCCGTTTCGTGGTCTGCGGCGACAATCCGCTCGCGTACCGGTTGGTCAACGAACTGGTCACCCGGTTCGGTGCCGAGGTCACCGTCGTGCTGCCCAGCCGCAACCGCAACCAGGGGCCGCGCATGGCGCAGCTACCGGGCACCCGGCTGGTCGAGGCGGCCTACCTCGACGACGCGGCACTGCGGGCGGGCGGTGTCGCAGAGGCTCGGGCGCTGGCGCTCGTCGGCCAGGACGACGTCGGGAACATCCACGCCGCCCTGCGGGCCTACGACCTGAACCCGGACCTGCGCCTGGTCATCCGGATGTTCAACACCAGCCTCGGCTTCCGGATTCGCACGCTGTTCGCGGACTGCGCCGTGCTGTCCGACTCGGCGATGGCCGCGCCGTCGTTCGTCGCCGCCGCGCTCGGTGAGGTCGCGCCGAGCCACGTCCGGCTGCCCGGCCGCACGCTCTACCTGAGTCCCCGCGACGCCGTGCCGGCCGGCCGGATCGTGTGCGGCATGGCCGACACGTCCAGCGGGATCACCCGGTTCCTGCCGGCCGACCAGGAGAACGCCGACCTGGTGCTGGCGATCGCGGACAGCACCCCGGACGACCCGCTGGCCAGGCACGGCAGGAGCCGGGTCGGCCGGCGGCTCAGGTTCCTGCTCGGCAACAACCTGGTGCGGTTGGTCCTGACACTCGTGTCGCTGATCCTGCTCGGTCTCGTCCTGATGGCCACCGCCGGTCACGCCGGTTTCGCCGGCGCCGTCTACCAGACGCTGCTGGACGCGGCCGGCGACGCGGTGCCGAACGGGCAACTGGACCCGTTCGGCAAGGTCGTGCAGCTCATGATCACGCTCGCCGGCCTCGCCCTGATCCCGGTCGCCACCGCGGCCGTGGTGGACGGCTTGGTCCGCGCACGGCTGGCCGATCCGGCGCCGGACCCGGACCGCTTCGGCGACCACGTCGTCGTCGTCGGCCTCGGCAACGTCGGCACACGCGTGGTCGCGCAGCTCCACGACCTGGGCGTCTCGGTGATCTGCGTCGAGACGGACGAGAACGCGCGTGGCGTGCAGCTCGCCCGCCGGCTCGGTGTCCCCGTCGTCTTCGGCGACGCGACCCGCGACGACACGCTGCGGTCGGCGTCGGTCGGCAACGCGCGGGCGCTGTTGCTGCTGACCAGCAGCGACGTGGTGAACCTGGAAGCGGCGTTGCAGGGCCGCGCGCTGCACGACGACCTGCGAGTGGTGCTGCGGCTGTTCGACGACGACCTCGCGGAGCGGGTCGAGCGCGTGCTCGGCATCGCGATCTCGCGCAGCGTGTCCCGGCTGGCCGCGTCGGCGTTCGCGGCGGCCGTGGTGGAACGTCAGGTCATCGGGACGATGTCGATCGGGCGGGCGGTGCTCATGATCGCCGAGGTGCCGGTCGTCGCCGGGTCGCCGTTGGCCGGCGCGCCGCTGAGCGTGGCCAACGAGCCGGGCGAGGCACGGGTGATCGCGTTGCGCCAGCGTGGCACCGACGGCAGGGACGACTTCAACTGGACGCCCCGCGCGGCCGAACTGCTCGCGCCGCAGGACCGGCTGATCGTCGTGGCGACGAGGGCGGGGCTCGGCCGCCTGCTGGCGCGCAGCATCGCGCCCATCACGCAGCCGGACGCGAGCTGACCCGACCTGACTCAGCCGTAGAAGTGGCATATTCGGAATGAAAGTGTGATCCGCAACTTGCACGCCGAAGCGCCGAAGAACTGACCCGGTCGCGGCTGAATCCGACAAAGTCGATTGCCGGCTATTCATCCATCGTGCGGTGGCAGATCCGTAGGTGCTCGACCAGGGCGACGGTCGCGGGACGCGTGAGAGTGACATCGATCCGATCCACCGGCTCGTCGCCGAGATGCAGGTACAACCGCATCGGACCACCCTCGGCGGCCCGCATGAACCGGCGCTCGGCGACCGGGATCACCGATGGGTCACGATTCGGATGGGCACAGAGCAGTCGCCGGCCGGCTTCGTGATCGCAACCGATCGCACCCGTCCCCATCTCGGCCAACGTGTCGGTCAACAGTTCGGTAGCCTGCCGGTCCAACGCGACCGAGAAGCGGGACACCGATGCCAACCGAATCCACAGGCGGCGGTGGGTCTCGTCCAATTCGACCAGACTGGTGCATATACTGCGGTCGGCCAGGTATCCGGGGAACCTGCGGCAGGTGGACAGGTCTCGTCCGTCCAGAATGGCCACCGACCCCTCCTTCCGATTCGGATCGTCTGGCGATGTCATGGTGCGATGTTGTAGATGCAATAGTGCCTCTACAACGTTCCAACTGGACAGCCAGAACCGCGAAAAGTTCGAGACTCTACTCGATCGGGTGAATATTCCGGGATGGTGGCGATGACCGACCGTTTCTACTCGACCATGCGCATGCGCTATGTCGGGCGGGTGCTCAGTGACTGGCGCGGCAGAACCGGGCTGACCGGCGACGTCGTGGCCGAGCGTCTCAACTGGGCACGGTCGAAGATCAGCAAGCTGGAGAACGCCAGTCAGACCATCACGGCGACGGACGTGATCAGTATGGCCGTCGTATACGGCATACCCGAGGCGGAACGGGACGAGTTGGTCGCCGAAGTCGAACACGCGACCGAACGCGGCTGGTGGCTCTCCTACGGCGACGCCGTCACCGCCAAGCAGTTCAACCGCTACGTGGACTTCGAAACAGAGGCCGTTTCGCTCGTCAACTTCGAAATCGACCTGGTGCCGGGGTTGCTGCAAACGGAGGACTACGTGCGATCGATCGCACACGCGTTCACACCGGCCGCCGACGAGGCCGAGATCCAGCACCGGGTCGACGTCCGCAAGCGGCGCCAGGCCAGGCTCTTCGCAGATCGTCCGATCGAGTTCGACGCCGTGGTGAACGAGGCAGCGCTGCACCAACTCGTCGGTGGCCGAGACGTCATGCGCACCCAGCTCAAGCACCTGACCCGCATCGCGCACCTGCCGAACGTATCGATACGCATGGTGCCGTTCGGTGTCGGCGCCTACCCGGCAATGGGCCACCCGTTCGTGATCCTGCGCTTCGATCGTCCTGAGTGGCCAGATGTGGCCTACCAGGAGAACCTGAACGGCTGCATCTACGTGGAGGAGCCGACGTCCGTCGCGCACTACAATGCGGGCTACGCCGGCCTGCGTGAACTGGCGCTGACAAAGGACGAGACCCTGCGGGCGATCGACACGCTGGCCGGTGGGTTGTGATCAGTACTGTCAGCAAGAGGCTGTCACCAAAGAGAAAGTGATCGAGATGCAGGTGACCGACCTGTCCGGTGCGGTGTGGCGCAGGAGCAGTCACAGCGGCGGCGGCAACGGTTCTCAGTGCGTAGAGGTGGCGATGCTCGCCAACCGGGCCGCGCTGCGGGATTCCAAGATGATGGCGGCCCCGGCTCTGGTCTTCGAAGTCGGCACCGTGTCCGCGTTCGTCGCGGCCGCCGGCCGAGGTGAGTGGGACCAGCGCTGAAACGGCCCAGCCGTGGAGGGCCAGCTCAGCGGCTGGCCCTCCAGTGGCCGTCCAGGTCGGTAAAGATGGCGGTATGGACATCCAGGAGCTCGACCGCCGCGCGGTCGAACTGAGCACTTCGATCGTCGCCACGGTCACACCGGATCAGTTGCGCCTGCCGACGCCATGTGCCGAATGGGATCTCGGCGCCCTCCTGGCCCACATGACCGTCCAGCACCACGGGTTCGCCCGTGCCGTGGCCGGCGAACGCACCGAGATCGCCGACTGGCACCCCACCCCGATCGACGACGACCCGGTCGGCCTCTACCGGAAGGCCGCCGATCGGGTGATCTCGTCGTTCGCCGCCGCGGGTGCGCTGGAGCGCATGACGTACCTGCCGGAGATCCGCGACGGCGTCACCGTGCCCGGCCGGGTGGCGATGCGCTTCCACTTCGTCGACTACGTCGTGCACAGTTGGGACGTGGCCGTGGCGCTGGGCGCCGAGTTCGAGGCCGCCGACGACATGCTGGACGCGGGCCTCGTGGTGGCCGCCCAGGTCCCCGACGACGACGCCAGCCGCCAACCAGGCATGGCGTTCGGCCCGAAGCTCGAACTCGCAGAAGCACCCGAGGGCGGCAAACTCGACCGCCTGCTGACCGTCCTGGGCCGCTCCCCGAGGTGGCCCAACTGACCGGGTGACGCTGCGCACCCGGCAGCGTCCGGGTTAGTTGTCGGTGACTAGCATCGGGCTGAACCCAAGGACAACACAGGGAAGGTCGTGGCACAGGTGCCCGTCAACGTCGCCGTCACCGGTGCGGCCGGTCAGATCGGTTACGCGCTGCTGTTCCGCATCGCATCCGGACAGTTGCTCGGCCCCGACACCGAGGTCAACCTGCGGCTGCTGGAGATCCCGGCCGCAGTCAAGGCCGCCGAGGGCACCGCGATGGAGCTGGACGACTGCGCGTTCCCGCTGCTGCGCGACACGGTGATCACCGACGACCCGCGCGTCGCCTTCGACGGCGTGAACATCGCGATGCTGGTCGGCGCCCGCCCGCGCACCAAGGGCATGGAGCGCGGTGACCTCCTCCAGGCCAACGGTGGCATCTTCAAGCCGCAGGGCGAGGCCATCAACGCCGTCGCGGCCGACGACGTGCGGGTACTCGTGGTCGGCAACCCGGCCAACACCAACGCGCTGATCGCCCGCACCCACGCGCCGGACGTGCCGGCCGAACGGTTCACCGCGATGACCCGGCTCGACCACAACCGCGCGCTCGGCCAGCTCTCGAACAAGCTGGGCGTGCCGGTGTCGGAGATCAAGAAGGTCGCCATCTGGGGCAACCACTCCGCCACCCAGTACCCGGACATCTTCCACGCCGAGGTCAGCGGCAAGAACGCGGCCGAGGCCCTGTCCGACGACGCGTGGCTGCGCGACACCTTCATCCCGACCGTCGCCAAGCGCGGCGCCGCGATCATCGAGGCCCGTGGCGCGTCGTCGGCGGCGTCGGCGGCCAGCGCCGCGATCGGCCACGTGCACGACTGGGTGCTCGGCACGCCGGATGGCGACTGGACGTCCGCCGCCGTCGTCTCCGATGGTTCGTATGGTGTTCGCGAAGGGCTGATTTCCTCGTTCCCGGTCGTGTCCCGCAACGGCAGGTACGAGATCGTGCCTGGTCTGGAGATCGACGCCTTCTCCCGCGAGCGGATCGACGCGTCCGTGCGCGAGCTGACCGAGGAACGCGACGCGGTGGCGCAGCTCGGCCTGATCTGAGCGATCTACCCTGAACGGGGGTCGGTTCCCGCCGGCCCCCGTTCGATCACTGGGGAGACGATGCGACCAGGCGTGATGGGTATCGGCCGTTCGCTGCACGCGGACCGGTCGGTACTGAAGCAGACGGTCCGGCCGGGCACGTGGCGGCGGATGTTCCAGTTCGTCTGGCCGTATCGCCGCATCCTGATCGGCTTCCTGCTGGTGGTGGTGGTGGACGCCGGCATCAGCGTGCTCAACCCGCTGATCTACCGCGAGATCATCAACGGCGGCATCCTCGGCCGCAACGCCGGCCTGGTGGTCAAGCTGGCGCTGCTGCTGGCGGGCCTGTCCGTGTTCGACGCGGGCCTGTCGATCCTGATGCGCTGGGTGTCGGCGAAGGTCGGCGAGAGCCTGATCTTCGACCTGCGCACCAACGTGTTCGGCCACGTCCAGCGGATGCCGTTGGCCTTCTTCACCCGCACCCAGACCGGCGCGCTGATCAGCCGCCTGAACAGCGATGTGCTCGGCGCCCAGCAGGCGTTCACCGACACGCTGTCCTCCGTGGTGTCCAACGTGATCACGGTGTTGCTGACGCTGGGCACGATGCTGGTGCTGTCGTGGCAGATCACGCTGGTGGCGCTGGTGATCCTGCCGGTGTTCGTGATCCCGGCGAAGCGGATGGGCAACCGGCTGGCCGCGATCACCCGCGAGTCCTACAACCTCAACGCCGAGATGCACACCACGATGAGCGAGCGGTTCAACGTGGCCGGCGCGCTGCTGGTGAAGCTGTTCGGCCGGCCGGGGGAGGAGCTCTCGGAGTTCAGCGACCGGGCCGGCCGGGTGCGCGACATCGGCGTCAAGTCGGCGATGTACGCGCGGCTGTTCTTCGTGGCGCTGATGCTCACGGCGTCGGTGGCCACCGCTCTTGTCTACGGCTGGGGCGGCGTGCTGGCGATCCACGGCATCCTCAACGTGGGCACCGTCGTCGCCATGACGGCGTATCTCAACCGGCTCTACGCGCCGCTGATCGGCCTGTCCAACGTGCAACTCGACGTGATGACCGCGCTCGTGTCGTTCGACCGGGTCTTCGAGGTGTTGGACCTGCCGCCGATGATCGCCGAGAAACCGGACGCGGTGGACATCCCGAAGGGCCCGGCCACGATCCAGTTCCGGCACGTCGACTTCACGTATCCCAGCGCGGAGGAAGTGTCGCTGGCGTCGCTGGAGTCGGTCGCGGTGCTGGACAACGTGGCATCGGCGCCGGTGCTGTTCGACATCGACTTCACCGCCGCGCCCGGCCAGCTCGTCGCGCTGGTCGGCCCGTCCGGCGCAGGCAAGACGACGATCAGCTATCTCACGGCCCGGATCTACGACACGCGCGGCGGCGCGGTCCGCATCAACGGCGTCGACCTGAAGGACGCCACCATGGCTTCGCTGTCCGACACGGTCGGCATGGTCACCCAGGACGCCCACCTGTTCCACGACACGATCCGCGCCAACCTCCGTTACGCCAAGCCGGACGCCACCGACGAGGAGATCGTCGATGCGTTGCACGGCGCGCAGATCAGCTCGCTGGTGGAGTCGCTGCCGCAGGGCCTGGACACGGTCGTCGGCGATCGCGGCTACCGGCTCTCCGGTGGCGAGAAGCAGCGCCTGGCGATCGCGCGCCTGATGTTGAAGGCGCCGTCGGTGGTCGTGCTGGACGAGGCGACTGCGCACCTGGACTCGGAGTCGGAGGCGGCGCTACAGGAGGCGCTGTCGGTCGCGTTGCGCGACCGGACGTCGCTGGTGATCGCGCACCGACTGTCCACGGTCCGCGCCGCCGACCAGATCCTGGTGATCGACGGCGGCCGCATCGTGGAACGCGGCACCCACGACGAGCTGATCGCCGAGGGCGGCCTGTACTCCGAGCTGTACCGAACCCAGTTCGGCACGCAGGCCGCGATCACGCCCCAGGTGGCCGACTGATGGGCCACGTGGAGACGATCGTGGCCGCCATGGCCGCCGGGGTCGGGCACCGCGAGATCCAGCTCGCCCAGACCCGCTACCGGCTGGATCTGGTGCGGCGCTGGGGCATCCGGCCGGGCGCGTCGGTCCTGGAGATCGGCTGCGGCCAGGGCGACATGACGGCCGTGCTCGCGGACGCCGTTGGCACGTCGGGGCGGGTCGTCGGCGTGGACATCGCCGATCCGTCCTACGGCTCCCCGGTCACGCTCGGCGAGTCGGCCGCCTTCCTCGCCGCGACCGAACTGGGCGCACGGGTGGACATGCGGTTCGGCGTCGACGTGCTCGATCCGGCGGTGACGTTCGGGGACGACGGTTTCGACCACGTCGTCCTTGCCCACTGTGCGTGGTACTTCGCGTCGAT
>DATBDL010000277.1:0-15087 GCA_036269975.1 Pseudonocardiaceae bacterium
CGTCACCAGGGTGCCGAGCCGCAGCCGCCGGGTGACGCCCGCGAGGTAGCCGAGGGTGGTGTAGCCCTCGAGCATCGGCTCCGCGGAGCCGCCGAGCGGGATCATCTGGAACCAGTGGTCCATCACCGTCATGGCGGCGAAACCGCCCTCGTCCGCCTCCCGCGCGGTGTCGGCGAGCAGGCCCGGCAGGGCGTGGGGAGCGCCGGGCATCGAGAAGTTGGGGAAGTGCAGCGCGAGCTTCATGGGCTCATCGTGGTCCTGCCCACCTGAGCCCCGACCGGTCAGGCGGGGACGTAGACGGTGAGCGTCTCCGCGACGAGCGCCGGCCGCTCCTCGCCCTCGATCTCGATCGTCACGGCCTCCCGCACGCGGATCCCGGTCGGGATGCGCTCGGCCCCGGTGATGCGTGCCGAGGCGCGCACCCGGGCGCCCGCGGGCACCGGCGTGAGGAAGCGCACGCGGTCAGACCCGGCGTTGATCACCAGCGCGGCGCCGTCGACCTGCAGCAGCCCGGAGACGAGCGGTGTCAGCAGCGCGAGCGTGAGGTATCCGTGGGCGATCGTGCCCCCGAACGGACCGTCCTTCGCGCGTTCGGCGTCGAGGTGGATCCACTGGTGGTCGTCCGTCGCGTCCGCGAACCGCTCGATCCGGTCCTGCCCGACGGTGAACCAGTCGCTCGCGCCGAGGTCGGTCCCCGCCGCGTCGAGGAGTGCGTCGGGCGACGCGAAGCGGACGGTCATGCCCGCGGCCCGCCGGCCACGTAGAGCACCTGGCCGGAGACGAACGAGGCCGCCTCGGAGCAGAAGAAGCTCGCCGCGTGCGCGATGTCCTCCGGCCGGCCGACCCGCCCGACCGGGATCTGGCTGGCCGCGCCCTGCTGGAGGTCCTCGAAGGAGATCTTCATCCGCTCCGCGGTCGACTTGGTCATCTCCGTGACGATGAAGCCGGGCGCGACCGCGTTCGCCGTGACGCCGAACCTGCCCAGTTCGATCGCCAGCGTCTTGGTGAAGCCCTGCATGCCGGCCTTCGCGGCCGAGTAGTTGACCTGGCCCCGGTTGCCCAGCGCGGACGTGGACGACAGGTTCACGATCCGGCCCCACTGCGCGTCGACCATGTGGCCCTGCACGGCCTTGCTCATCAGGAACGCGCCACGCAGGTGCACGCCGAGCACGGTGTCCCAGTCATCGACGGTCATCTTGAACAGCAGGTTGTCCCGCAGCACACCGGCGTTGTTGACCAGCACGGTCGGCGCGCCGAGCCGCTCGACGACATCGGCCACCGCCGCGTCGACCTGGTCCGGGTTGCTGACGTCGGCCGCGACGGCGATGGCCCTGCCACCGGCCGCCTCGATCTCCTTGGCCACCGACTCCTCGGCCGCCAGGTCGAGCACGGCGACCGCCATGCCGTCCTTGGCCAGTCGGCGCGCGGTCGCGGCACCGATTCCGCGTGCGCCCCCGGTCACGATCGCTACCCGTTGTGGCACCTGTCGTCCTCCTTACTCACTGGCCGGGTGGACCAGCACCCGGATGACCCGACCGGCGGCCAGGTCGTCGAAACCCTCCTGCACGCCGGCCAGATCGACCTCACGGCTGATCATGGCGCCCAGATCCAGTTCGCCGCCGCGTACCCGGTCGAAATAGCCGGGCAGGTCACGGCGGGCGTCCAGCGAACCGTTCATGCACGGCAGGATTCGGCGCGCGAAGTGGAACAGTTCCAGCGACGAGAACTCCACCACCTCCGACCGCGACCCGATGCCGACCACCGTGAGGGCGCCACCGCGCCGCGCCAGCCGCCAACTGTCCTTGATGGTCTTGGCGAGGCCGACACAGTCGAAGACGTGGTCGGCGCCTCGGCCGCCGGTCAGGTCGCGCACCTGGTCGCGGACCGCACGACCGGCCGGAAACCCATGTGTGGCGCCGAATGCACGGGCGGTGTCGAGCTTCTGCTCGACCGTGTCGACGGCGATGATCGGGTCGGCACCCGCGATCCGCGCGCCGGAGACGGCCGCCAGCCCGACCCCGCCGAGCCCGACGACGACCACGGACTCCCCCGCCCGCACGCCGGCCGTGGCGAGTACGGCGCCGACGCCGGTCGTGACGGCGCAGCCGAGCAGCGCGGCCAGATCGAGCGGGATGTCGGCCGGCAGCGGGTGGCAGGCGCGGGCCGGGACCACGGTGTGCTGGGCGAACGCGGCCGTGCCAAGGCCGGGGTAGAGCGGCTCGCCGTGCTGGTCCCAGCCGTACGGCGTGCCGGCCCGGTCGGCGGCGTGCTCGCACAGGTGCGGCTCGTCGTGCCGGCAGTACCAGCATTCGCGGCACGGCGGATTCCACAGCAGCAGTACGGGATCGCCGACCGCGAGACCGGTGACACCCGGCCCGAGTTCGGCGATGGTGCCGGATGCCTCGTGACCGAGCACGGCCGGCAGCGGCTGGGTGAGCACGCCGGTGGCCAACGACAGGTCGGAGTGGCACAGGCTTGCGGCGGCCACCCGCACCAGCACCTCGCCGTCGGCCGGGGCGCGCAGGGTGACCGGCTCCGGCCGCATCGGGCCACCGACCTCGCGCAGCACCACGGCCGTGGTGGCTCGTGTCGAGCCGTCCGCGCTGTCCGTACCGTCCACCTCCCTAAACCGAACACCGTTAGGCTACCTGGTCGGGCCGCCGTCGCAAGACTGCCATCCGCGCGGCACACCGGGTCACCCGGCAGGCGGGGCAAGAAGGACTGGACATACCAATGCCGGTTCCCTTCGAGTGATTGGCGACTACGGCGATCACCAGCAGTGGTGAAGAAGCCACCCACCCGATGAATTGTGGGCAATTCTTTCCGATGCGTAGCTTGGTGCTGAATAACCCACGAGGTTGTTCGGCACCACGCAAAGGAGTAATCGTGTCCACACGAATCAGCATCGCCGTTGTCGCCGTATGCACGATCATTCTCGCCTGCCTCACCGGTATCGGCACCGCCGCCGCAACCCCGAGACCAGCACCGTCGCCCTGCGACACGGTCTATTTCAATATCAATCTCGGCCAGGGTGTCGAGGCGTTCTGCGACAGCGCCCCGGCCACCTACCAGGCGATCGCCCAGTGCTCGAACGGCCTCGACGTCTGGTCGATCGCCGGCAGCCTGGCAAGGGCGGGCGAAGGGCCGTCGGTCGCCCTGTGCCGGGGAGAGCTGTTGTTCCCGGCGTACTTGTTGAGCTACTTCGTCGTCCAATGACGCTGTGGGCCGCGCGACGGCGTTGCGCGGCCCCGCGTGCGCGGTGGTGTACTGGCAAACATGAAGGAAGAAGCGGAGATCATCGCCAGGGTGCCGAAAGAGCTGTTCATCGCCGGCAAGTGGCGGCCCGCCAGCAGTGCGGCCACGTTCGACGTCCACGATCCGGCGACCGGCGCCGTGCTGTGCTCGGTCGCGGACGCCACTGCCGAGGATGGCGGGGCCGCGCTGGACGCCGCCGTCGCGGCGCAGGCCGGCTGGGCCGCCCGCCCGCCACGGGAGCGCGGTGAAATCCTGCGCAGAGCCTACGAACTGGTCACCGAGCGGACCGACGACCTCGCGCTCCTGATGACGTTGGAAATGGGCAAGCCGGTCGCTGAATCCCGCGGCGAGATCGCCTACGCCGCCGACTTCTTCCGCTGGTTCGCCGAGGAGGCCGTCCGGATCGACGGCGGTTACGCGATCGCCCCCAACGGCAAGTCGCGGCTGCTCGTGCTGCGCCAGCCGGTCGGGCCGTGCCTGCTGATCACGCCGTGGAACTTCCCGATGGCGATGGGCACCCGCAAGATCGGCCCCGCGATCGCGGCCGGCTGCACGATGGTGATCAAGCCGGCGGCGCAGACACCCCTGTCCATGCTGGCGCTGGCCGACGTACTGACCGAGGCCGGCCTGCCCGACGGCGTGCTCAACATCGTCACGACGACCGACGCGGGTGGCGTGATGGCGCCGCTGATCGCCGATCCGAGGGCACGGAAGCTGTCGTTCACCGGGTCGACGGCGGTGGGGCGCAAGCTGATCGCGCAGGCGGCGGAGACCGTGCTGCGGGTGTCGATGGAACTCGGTGGCAACGCGCCGTTCCTGGTGTTCGCGGACGCCGATCTGGACGCGGCGATCGAAGGCGCGATGCAGGCGAAGCTGCGCAACATCGGCGAGGCGTGCACGGCGGCCAACCGGTTCCACGTGCAGCGCGAGATCGCGGACGAGTTCGCCGGCCGACTGGTCGAGCGCATGACGGACCTGCCGATCGGGCGAGGCACCGAGGACGACACGAGGATCGGGCCGCTGATCGACGACGCCGCCGTGACGAAGGTGTCCCGGCTGGTAACCGATGCCACAGCGCACGGTGCGAGGCTGCTGCTGGGCGGTGCCGCGATCGAAGGCCCAGGCCACTTCTTCCAGCCCACTGTGCTGGCCGACGTGCCCAAGGAGGCGGAACTGCGCCATGAGGAGATCTTCGGGCCGGTAGCGCCGATCTTCGTGTTCGACACCGAGGACGAGGCAGTAGCGGCCGCGAACGACACCGAGTACGGCCTGGTCAGCTACGTATTCACGCGCGACCTGGACCGGGCGCTACGGGTGGCGGAACGGCTGGAGTCGGGCATGGTCGGCCTCAACCAGGGCATCGTGTCCAACGCGGCGGCCCCCTTCGGCGGGGTGAAGCAGTCCGGCGTAGGACGGGAGGGCGGCCGGGTCGGGATCGACGAGTACCTGGAGGTCAAGTACGTGTCGATAGCGGTGCCCTAGCCTAGGAAATCGTCGATGTGCCGCCACGTCGTGGTACGGGCGCCCCGACCGGTCAGCACCCCCAGATGGCCGCCAGGACACACCTCGAACCGCACCTCCGGCGACCGGTCCAACACGTCCACCAACCGATGCACAGCACGCTCGGGCGCGATCCCATCACCAGCACCAGCGATGACCAGAACGGGAATCTTGATGTCGGACAACGAGATGATCCGACCGTCCATGGTCACAGTGCCGTCGGCGAGATCGTTCGCGCGAAAGAACCGATGATAGAGCTGACCGAACGTACGACCGGGATAAGCGATCATGTTGTCGGTGACCCGGTCCACGGCCTCGACCTGCGCCAGGAACTCCCGGTCGTCCAGATGCTGGAGGATGGCGACCGGCTTGGTGACGTACTTGTCGAACGCGGAGAGCTGGTAGGCCAGCTTCACCAGTCGCCGTGGCGCGCCGCCGAGCAGCCGATACGCGCCGGTCAGCAGCACGCCGTTGGTCAGGTCCGCCAGCGGCCGGATGGGCGCCACCAGCGGGATCGCCGTGAAGTCGACCGGGCTGGCGATCGCGGTCACCGACGCCACCGGCAGGTCCGGCCGGTCGGCCGTGGTGAGCAGCGAGAAGATCCCACCTAGACACCAACCGACCAGGTGCACGGGCTGGTCGTCGGCGTCCGCGCTGACGGCCATGATCGCCCTCGGCAGCACGTCGTCCACCCAGTGCTCGATGCCCAGCCGCCGGTCGGCGAACGCGATCGTGCCGTAGTCCAGCAGGTAGGCCCGCCTGCCCTGCGCGACCAGGTGTTCGGCCAGGCTGCAGCCGCGCCGCAGGTCGAAGCAGAGCGCCGGCGCGGCCAGCGGTGGCACCAGGAGCACGGGCGGCCCGTCGGACGTGGCATCGGACGTCAGCCGGTAGACCGAACGGCGCGGGCCGCTGTCGATCAACGTTCTGGGGACCGGCCGCAGATCGGCGAGCCCGTCACCGAACACCATCGCGGCGACATTGGCCGCGGCGGTGGCCAGGTTCACCGGAGTCGGCAGCATGCCCGCGGCTCCTCTCGTGAACTCGTGAAACGCCGCGAGTTACGGTAACCCAAGGTTGTTGCTTGTGGAGGCACGATGGAGATGGCGGGCCTGGCCCCGTTGACGTGGGGCACGGCACTGAGTACATGGCACGTGACCCCGGTCACCGATGCGGTAGTGCTCGTGACCGCCGGCCTGTACCTGAATCGGGCGCGCCACCGACACTGGCCGATCGGCCGCACGCTGTCGTTCCTGGGCGCGCTCACGGTGCTCGGCGTGACGGTGCAGAGCTCGATCGACGTCTACGGCCACGAGTCGTTCTGGCTGCACATGATCGAACACCTGCTGCTGATCATGGTCGTCCCGGTGTTGGTCATCCTCGGCCAGCCGATCCGCCTGTTGGCCGCCGGTCGCCTGGCACGACTGTTGCGATCGCGCGTCGTGTCGGTCATCACGTTCCCGCTGCTGGCCCTTGCCGCTTACACAGCCGTGCTCATCGGCACCCACCTGACCGGTTTCATGCAGTCGATGGCGACCCACATGTGGCTGCACGAGCTGGAGATCGTGCTGTACCTGGGCAGTGGCTATCTGTTCTTCCTGCCGCTGCTGGCGCACGAGCCGCTGGCCCGCCGGTTGTCCTATCCCCTGCGGGTGTGCCTGCTGTTCCTGGGGATGACGGTGGACACGGTGGTCGGCGTCCTGCTGATGATGACGACGCGACCCCAGGGCCAGTACACGTTGTCCGACATCCACACCGGTGGCGGCATCATGTGGGTGATCGGCGACGGGCTGATGTTCGGCGTGACGGTGCTCGTCGTGGCGCAGTGGATGCGGGACACCGAGCGGCAGAACGACACCGGCAAGTGGCTCGATGCGGCCCGGCGGTCCGCTCTGGCCAATTTGGGCGTGGACGCCGTCGACCCGGACTCCGATGCCGACATCGACGACGACGATGCCGCACTGGACGCCTACAACCGCATGCTGGCCAAGCTCAGTCAGCGGGATCGGCACTGACCGCCGAGCCGCGTCGGCGGATGAACGCCGTGATGCCGAGCGCTGCCGCCAACGGGAAGACGACGAGCGCCGGCAACTGGTAGCGCCAGGAGAACTCGAAGATCGCCGCGAGGCCGAGCAAGGACAGCCCGATGACCGTGGTGAACAGCGCCGCGCCGGCCAGGCCCGTTTTTCGGGCACCGAAGCCGGCCGCGATGCCGATCAGCGCGAACACGCCCAGCAGGGTGCCGGGTGTGTAGCCGTGCGACTGGTAGTCGGACAGGAACCGGGCCAACCCGGCGTTCAGCGAGATGCCCGTGCCGTCGTTGAACTGGCGGACCACCCCGTCCTCCTGCGTGTACGGGTTGGTCTTCCGGTCGTTCGGATCGATCGTGTAGACGACGAAGTAGGGCTGGAACTGCCACAGCCAGTTCGGCGGGTCGCCCGGCAGCACGAGATGTGCCGGCAGGAAGCCCTTGCCGAAGTCGGTCAGGATCGCCTTGGCGACGTCCAGCGGCTGCTTCTCGATCACCACCTTGGCGAACTGGCGTTGCAGGTCGTACTTGGTCTCGCCGGGCGGCACGTAGCCGGGCCAGTTCGGGTCGCCGTCGGTGTGCGCGTAGTAGTTCACACCCTTTCGCTGGCCGAGCGGTTCCGCCGGGCAGAGCTGCGCCAGCACGCTGTCCAGATTCAGCTTCGAGCAGTCGGCGACCTCGGCGGTGCGCCCGTAGATCGAGTTGCCGGACGCGGTGCTCAGGCTCCAGTAGCCGGTCTTGTGGTCGAAGTAACCGGCGTAGCCGACCACGATCGCCAGGAACACACCGAGCAGCGCCCCGAGCCGTGCCGCGATCCGGCGCCAGCCACCCGGCACCCGCCACTGCCGGCCGGTGACCAACAGGTACAGCGCGACCGGCACGATCAGCACGATCGCGACCATCCGCACCATCATGGCCACGCCGAGCACGAGGCCGACCGCCGCCGCCAACCGTGGTCCAGGCGGTTTCACCCGGCCGACCAGCAACCACAGCAGGACCGCCAGCAGTACTTCGAGCCAGACGTCGGACAGGATGTTCTGCTCGATCTGGAGCTGGTAGGCGTCCAGCAGAACCGGCGCGGTGGCCAGTGCGGCCAGCCAGCGCCGCACGCCGCACCGCAGCGCCACCCGGTAGACCAGCAGCGCCATGCCGATGCCGGCCACGTGCTGCACGGCGCTGACCAGCCCGAGGCCGCCGATCGGCAGCAGCGGCCTGAGCACGAACAGCGGGTAGCCGATCGGATCGAGGTACTGCGGGTTGAGCGGCTGGATGTTGAAGAGGTAGCCGTAGGAGTCGGTGTAGATCAGCGCCGGCTGGTAGGCCAGCCACGCCACCACCCGCATCCCGATGCCGCCCAGCAGCAGGAGGGCGAACAACCAGTGCCCGGCGAGCACCGAATTCAGCCGGGTCAACCATCGAAGGCGGGACGACGCACGGAGAGTGACGGCGGGTACCTCGGTAACCGCCGCGTCTGCCTGGTCGGACGAGGTAATCGGCATCGTGCCGATCATTCTGCCGGAGCGGGCTGTGAGCCGACTAAGGAGCCCCGGCCGAACCTGTGAAAAAGATAAGGTTCATTCGACCCAATCGACGACAATGGCTGCCCGGTCGCCCCTTTCGGGTGGTTCGGCCCACCCGACCGCACGGCCGCGATCGACATCGTGCCTGACCAACACGGGTGTGCCGCCGGCCGGATGCCGACTGAAGATCGTCGAGACGCGTATCCGCAGGTCATCGGCCGAGGTGCTAACGTCCGGCGACGCATGGCCGTTGACCGGCTTGCGTTGTTTTCGTCTCGTCCCACTGACAATCGTGACGGGAAAGGTTCCATTCGCCGGTGACGACACACGTGACGGCTTCGATGGACGAGCCCAGGACCGGGCCGGCGGTTGCCGAGCTACGGGAGCTCCTGGTCAGCTACGCCCGAGCGGCGCCACCGCGGCGAATCGCCATCGTCGGCAACGCCCCGATGCCGCCGGACCCGAACCGGGCGCTCCGCATCGACGCGGCCGACCTCGTCGTTCGCATGACCAGCTTCGCGCTGGACCGGCCGGGCGAACCGGCGACGCTGGGCAGCCGGTGTGACGTCGTCGTACTGCACAGAGGGGTCGTGGCCAGCCCGTTCACCTACGCCCACTACACCGAGCGGTTGTACCTGCTGGTGGAACCGGGCCGGCTGCACTGGGAGCGGGAGCCGCTGCCGCCATGGTGGCCGGCGGACCTCGGCTTCGTCCCGGTGCCCAACCGCGAGTACACCAGTCCGCTGATCGACCTGCTCGGCCTCGACCCCGTCCAGCCGGTCTGGCCGACCACCGGCACGCTCATCACGTACCTGATGACCGCGCTGTTCCCAGGCAGCGACGTGCTGCTGACCGGAATGTCTATTGTGGACAACGTGGATCAGGTCGAGTTCCGGCACGCGTGGGGGCCACCGGTACCGGTCACCGCGGAACACCGACTGGCCGCCGAGGCCGCCCTGCTCCGCTCGTGGCACGCCGACGGCCGGATCGAACTGCTGCCATGAATCGGGTGGTGGCGATCGTGCCCGCACGCGGCGGGTCCAAGGGCATTCCCGGCAAGAACCTGGCGCGGGTCGGCGGGCAGCCACTCGTGGCACGGACCGTTCGCGCCCTGCTCGCGGCGACAGTGGTGGACGAGGTCGTCGTGAGCACGGACAGCCACGAGATCGCGCTGGCCGCGACGGCGGCCGGCGCGACGGTGGTCCACCGGCCGCCCGAGATCGCGGGTGACACGGCGTCATCGGAATCGGCGGTGCTGCACGCGCTGGACGTACTCGCCGAACGTGACGGCGGTGATCCGGAACTGGTGCTGCTGGCCCAGTGCACGTCACCGTTCACGACGGCGGCGACCGTGACCGGGGTGGTCGCGCTGGCATCGACCGGCGGCTACGACAGCGTCCTCACGGCGACCAGGGTGCACGAGTTCCTGTGGCGCGTAGGCGAGTCAGGCGGGGCCGACGCGGTCAACCACGACAGCGCGCGCCGGCCGCGCCGGCAGGACCGCGCACCGGAATACCGGGAAACCGGTGCGGTGTACGCGATGCGCACCGAGGGGCTGCGCGCGCACGGACACCGCTTCTTCGGCCGGATCGGCCTGTACGAGGTCGCTGGCACGGAGGCACTGGAAATCGACGACCCGGCCGACCTCGACCTGGCGAGAACACTGGCCGCCGGCACCGACGGCGCCGACGCGATCGACGTGGCCGCCCTGGTCACCGACTTCGACGGCGTACACACGGATGACACGGCCATCGTGGCGCAGGACGGCACCGAGTCGGTGGTGGTCAGCCGCGCGGACGGGGCAGGGGTCGCCCGGTTGCTGGCCAACGGCATCCCCGTGCTCATCCTGTCCGTGGAAGTCAACCCGGTCGTCGCGGCACGCGCGGCGAAGCTGGGCGTCCAGGTGGTACACGGAGTCGGCGACAAGGCGACCGTACTGCTGAAGTGGTTGGCGGACAACGGACTGGACCCGCAACGGGTCGCCTACGTCGGCAACGACCTGCGGGACCTGCCGTGCATGGCGATGGTCGGCTGGCCGGTGGCGGTGGGCGACGCGAGACCGGAGGTGCTGGCCGCGGCGCGGGTGATACTGGCCAGACCGGGCGGGCACGGTGCGGTGCGGGAATTGGCGGATCGGATACTGCGCGGGAGGGACTTGTGACACCGACGGTGCTGGACAGCACGCCAGTGCGGATCGGCGACCGACTGGTCGGTCCGGGCGAACCGGCGTTCGTGATCGCGGAGATCGGTATCAACCACAACGGCGACCTTGCGATCGCCAAGCAGCTCATCGACGTGGCCGCGGAAGCGGGCGCGGACGCGGTGAAGTTCCAGAAGCGCACACCCGACATAGCGACCCCACCCGAGATGCGCGAAGTGATGCGCGAGACGCCGTGGGGCGTGATGACGTATCTGGACTACCGGTACCGGGTCGAGTTCGGCCTGCCCGAATACACGGAAATCGATCGACACTGTCGCGAACTGGGACTGCTCTGGTTCGCGTCGCCGTGGGACGTGCCGAGCGTAGAGTTCCTCGAAGGCTTCGGCGTGGTGTGCCACAAGGTGGCGTCGGCGTCCCTGACCGACGACAACATACTGAAGGCGTTGCGGGAGACCGGAAAGCCGGTACTCCTGTCGACCGGAATGTCCACAATGGATGAGATAGACCACGCGGTGGACCTGCTGGGCACGGAAAACCTGATCGTTCTGCACACCACGTCGACCTACCCGTGCCCGCCGGAGGAGTCGAACCTGCGCACGATCCTCACTCTGAGCGAGCGATTCGGAGTACCGATCGGCTACTCCGGACACGAGCGCGGGTTGCAGGTGTCGGTGGCGGCCGTGGCGCTGGGGGCGTGCGTGGTGGAACGGCACATCACGCTGGACCGCACCATGTGGGGATCGGACCAGGCGGCGTCCCTGGAACCGAGTGGAATCCGCCGACTGGTGCGCGACATCAGGATAGTCAGCACGGCGCTGGGCGACGGTGTGAAAAAGGTGTTCCCCGGCGAGGAAGCACAGCGCGCCCGGCTGCGGGGTACGGGAAGGACGTCATGACCGACCACCACATCCAGGGCGCGGCCAACGGCCGGGAAGCGCTACGGGCCGTAGCCAGGTGGGCCGGCAACCCGGTATGGAACAGGTTACGGCCAAGGATCGAGACGATAGCGGCGGAGCGGTCGGACGCACTGGCGCGTGAACTGAGGGCCGAAATCGCCGGCCTGCGAGCCGAACTGACCGAGAGCGTAGCCAACCTGCGAGCGGCACTGGACGCCACGAACGTAGACCTGGGCGGCCAGATCGGATCGGCGGAGAGCCGGATCGGATCACAGGCAGCAGCCCTGGACGAACGAGTGGCGGTGCTGGAACGGCCGCCAGCACTGGCCGGCGACAGTGCGGAACAGGCGGCGGCAAGGTCCCTTGTGGACGAAATCCGCACCGAGCACGCAAGGGTGCGGGCACGCCTGTCGGCGGTAGCCAGCTACGAACACCGGATAGCGACGTTGGAACAGACACTGAAGTCGCTGGCAGGCAACGGAGGCGGGCAGAACTAGCCGGGAGCCGTCCAGGGGTCTCGGCCGTTTGTTCAGCAAGAGGGCCAGCCCAAACCCGACCCCCCCACCCAACGGGCGAACCCCAAACCCGAGGGGTTGTCCCGATCCACCGGCACAACCCCGCTCGGCCATTCCTTCCCGCTCTTCCCGGTCCCTGCCGCACGTACGACGATGAAATCGGGAAGAGCAGACCAACCCGAACGACGAGCAGAAGGACCAAACCTAGAACGTATCCGGCGGCTCCCAGTCAGGCCGCAACGGCATCCCAGACCGAGACCCGTCCGTCCGAACACCCAAGATCTGATGCAACTGGATGAAGTTGCGATGGAAACCCAACCGTGACGCCGCCATGTAAAGCCGCCACACCCGAGCCGTGCCGGCGCCGACCTCCCGCACCGCCTCGTCCCAGTGTTCGTCCAGGTTGGCGCACCACCCGGCCAAAGTCATCGCGTAGTGCTCGCGAATGTTCTCCTCGTGCCGGACCTCGAACCCCGTGTCGTGCATCATCGACACGAGTTCCCCAGCACTCTCCAACTCACCGTCCGGGAACACGTACCTGTCGATGAACGCCCCGGTCCGAGCCTCCTGGTGATTGTCCGGCCGCGTGATGCAGTGGTTCAACAAGCGACCGCCCGGCCGCAGTTTCCCGTACAGGAAACGGAAGTACTTGCCCAGGTTGGCCTGTCCGATGTGCTCGGTAAGGCCGATCGAGCTGATCGCGTCGAAATCGGTCTCGGTCACGTCCCGATAATCCAGGTACCGCACCTCGGCCAAATCGGAAAGACCGCGATCCTCGATCGCCTGCCGCGCCCATTCGGCCTGCTTGCGCGACAGCGTCACACCGAGCGCCTTCACGCCATAGTGCTTGGCGGCGTGCATCACCATCCCGCCCCAGCCGCAACCCACGTCCAGCAGTCGCATCCCAGGCCGCAGCGCGATCTTCCGCGCCACCAGGTCGTGCTTGTGCGTCTGCGCCTGCTCCAGGGTCGCGTCCTCGGTCGGGTAGACCGCGCACGTGTACGCCATGGACGGACCAAGCACCCACTCGTAGAACCGGTTGGACACGTCGTAGTGGTGCGAGATGGCCCTGCTGTCCCGCTGCCTGGAATGCCGGCGCCCCAACCCGAGCCGACGAATGCCGCGCTGGCTGAGACGTTCCTGCTCCGGCGGGCCGACCGGCCACCACAGCCGCGCGCCGGCCAGTCGCAGCAACAGCTTCAGCCGCTGTTCGGACGGCACCCCGGCCAGGCTGATCGGCGGCAGGCTGGCCAGCGCCGTGTACATGTCCCCGACGACGTCCAGCGCGCCGGACACGTACGCCCTGGCCATACCCAGCTCACCGGGTGCCGACGCGAGATAGGACAGCGCCAGCGGGGACTTGACCTCCAGGCGCACAGGCGAGCCGACCGTGCCGGCCTTGCTGCCGTCGTACCCGGTCAACTCGATGGGTACGTCCGGCCCCAGCATCGTGGTGACGACATCGGCCAATCCCATGGCACCGCTCCTTCCAGTTCCACTCATCTGTTGCCAACGCATTTGGCGTACAGGTCCGGCAGGCGGCCGGCCGGATCGTAGTCCTGCTTCAGTTTCCGGTAGACGTCCCCGTTGTAGAGCCGCCAGAAGTCCTCCGGCGAGTAGAACGACGTCGAATACAGCGATTTGTGGCCGCCCAGTTCGGCGACCTTGTCCTCGATCAGCCGGTTGTACGTGCTGTCGGTATCTCCCGGTTTCAGGTCCACCGTCGACCAGAAACCCACGTTGACGTACAACGTCTCCGGTTCGAGCGGGTACAGCGGCCACGCCGTGTCCGACCGCAGGCGCAGCGGGCACAGCCAGACCGGGCTGATGCCGATCTCGTCGTGGAAGAACGCCATGAACTCGGCCAGTCGGTCCACCGGGATCTCCACGTCCTGGATCACCGGCTCGACGGCCGGCTTCCCGCGCAGTTTCAGCACCCGGTCGGAGAACCGGTACCTGCGGTCGAACGCGACCATCTTGCGGTACACGTCCGAACGGAGGTACTGCTTCGGCCACAGCCTGCGAATCGTCGGGTTCTGCGCGCCGAACGCCCGCGAGCACCAGAACCAGTCGGTGTCCCAGCGCCACAGGTAGTCCCGCACGCTGAGAAAGTCTTCCGTCCGTTCCGCTATCGAGCGGTAGAAGATCCGCTGACCGGTGTAGTCGCTGCGATACGGCACGGTGTCCACGAAGTCGGCCAGCGTCAGGTACGAACTGTCCGCCGCGAACACGGTGCCGTCCACGAAGTCGACCGGCTCCCCCCGGTACGACCGGCTGCCGCAGATCTCGGCGATCGCGGTCGCGCACTCGGCCGCCGTGCCGAACCGGACGTGGCGCAGGCGGACGTACGGCTTGACCGGTTCCAGCTCGATCCGCAGGCGCACTGAGTAACCGAGCGTGCCGTAGGAGTTGGGGAAGCCGCGGAACAACCCGGCGTGGTCGTTGTCGGCGGACGCCACGACGACCTGGCCGTCGCCGGTGAGAATCTCGGCTTCGAGTACCGATTCGTGCGGCAGGCCGTTTCGGAATGAACTGGACTCGATGCCCAATCCCGCCACCGCGCCGCCGAGTGTGATCGTTTTCAGTTGTGGCACGACGAACGGCATCAGGCCGTGCGGCAGGGTCGCGGCCACCAGGTGCTCGTAGGTGGTCATCCCGCCCACCTCGGCGACGCGCGCATCCCGGTCCACCGCGAGCACCGAGCCGAAACGCTGCACGTCCAGGCCAGGGGCCCCGGTCGGGTCCCGGAACCGGAACAGGTTCGACGTCGGTTTGGCCAGCCTCACCGGCGAGCCGTCCGGCAGCGCGCGGTATTCTGCTCGGAGCTTCGCCACAGCCGCACGATGGCTGTCCAGGTCGAGTCCGTCGAGGTAGGCACCCATGAGCACCGATGTTATTGGTCGGTCGGGTCCGGGTCACCGGATGACGTCACCGCGGCCGTGTGATCTCAACGTCATCGCTTGATCTCGGTGCCGTCTCAGTGCCGTCTCAGTGCAGTTTCGGTGCCGTCTCAGCGGTGAAGACTCGGACGGGAGAGACAACTTTTTCGTCCCGGCGGCGTCTTGGTAGTGGAGAGCTGCGTACTAGTCAGGGACAGGTCCCGGCCGCGGAGGGTCAGGACAGCGACAGGTAGCGAGGGCAGATGCAGGACGGCAGCAGGACAGGTCGCCGACACCATCGGACGGCCGTCAGCGTCATCGGTTTGACGGTTGCG
>DATBDL010000278.1:0-6134 GCA_036269975.1 Pseudonocardiaceae bacterium
CCGTTCATGCTGGTCGCCGCGCGGGCCGTCGTCGTCGCGAAGCTCGGTGCCGAAGGTGCTCGGGAGTGGGAGGGGCGCTGGCACGTCGACGCGGGCTTCCGCCACCACATCCGCGTGGTCACGGCCGTGTGGGGCGTCGGATTCACGCTGGACGCCGTGGTGCGGATCGTGCTGGCCACAACGCTGCCGGTGGACTCGGTGCCGCTGGTGAGCACGCTGCAGTGGCTGGTCGTGCTCGGCAGTCTGATCACCTTCCACATCCGGTACATCACCAAGCACGGACTGAAGGTCTGACGGAGCATGGACACCCAGGTGATCGTGGTCGGCGGCGGCCCGACCGGGCTGATGTGGCGAGTGAACTGGACCGGGCCGGTTCGGTGCCGACCAACTCTGGGTACAGCGCCACACAGGTCACGCGTCGCTCGCGCAGGGCCGCCGCCTTGGACACGATCGCGGTCATCGCCGCGTCGTAGAGGTCGAACGGCTTGTCCCAGAACGGGGCGACCATGTCGGCGAACCGCTTCTCGTGCCAGCCGCCGTAGCCGCCCCACACCTTGTTGACCAGGATGTCGAGCCGGTCGTGCCGGTCGCCGGGGTCGACGCCGACCAGTTCGCCCACACGCTCCGCAAGGAATTCCGCGATGCGAAGAACATTCTGCCGCTGACCCAGGCAGACTCGGCCGGGGAACTCGCGGAGCTGGGTGAGACCGCGCCCGCCGCGCCGTGCCAGGCCAGTGGCGAGTTCCCGAGTCACTGAACGACCGCGGACAGGAGGACCCCGTGCGCGCCAACCGAATCATGGCCGACCTTCGAGTGGCCGACATCGACGCGGCGAAGGGCTTCTACACCGACTGCGTCGGGCTCACGAACGAGGAATTCAACATGGGCTGGGTGGCCCGCTACACGTCTCCCGACACCGGGACGAGGATTCAGCTCGTCACGCGCGACGCGACCGCGTCCGAGGACTCGGTCATCTCCATCCACACCGACGACGTCGACGGTGCCTACGAGGAAGCCCAGCGACTCGGTTACGAGATCGTTCGGCCGCCGACGAACGAGCCGTGGGGTGTGCGGCGGTTCTTCGTCCGGGCGCCGGACGGCAACGTCATCAACACCGTTCGCCATCTGGACTGAAGCCCCATACTGCGGCAAAAGGCGCAAGGAGTATTACGTCGAGTTACCATCGTTTGACGACTTGACCGATTAGCGAGATTCGTTCCTCACCCGTTCGGGCGATTACATGACGGTAGGTGTCCAAAGCCTCTAGAGCGGTCCTGTCGGCCGGCCGACGATCGCTGTTGACCGCAAGCGGCCGCAGCGATGAAGGGGTCGACACCGTGGACATCGGCTTGGTCGAGAACGACGTACCTCCCACCCGGCAGCCGGACGTGACGGACCCGTCCACCGATCTGGCCATCGTCGTGGACGCCGCGCTGGCCGGCAGCCGAGCTGCGGTAGCCAGGCTGCTGGTCCTGTTGCGGCCGTTGGTGTTGCGGTACTGCCGGGCCAGGATCGGCTACCAGGAGCGGTCCTTCGCATCGGCCGACGACGTGGCCCAGGAGGTGTGCCTCGCGGTCCTGACCGCGCTGCCGACCTACGTCGACCAGGGCCGTCCGTTCCTCGCCTTCGTCTACGGCATCGCCGCGCACAAGGTGGCCGACGCACGCCGGGCCGTCGCCCGCAACAAGTCGGAGCCGATGACCGTCGTGCCGGACGAGCCGACCGTGGAACTGGGACCGGAACAACGGGCCATCCACAGTGAGATGAGCTCCACGATCACCGAACTGCTCCAGGTGCTGCCGGCTCGGCAGCGGGAATGCCTGGTGCTGCGGGTCGCGGTCGGACTCTCGGCCGTGGAGACCGCCGAGGCGATGGGGTCGACGCCGGGCGCGGTCCGGGTGGCCCAGCACCGGGCGGTGACCCGGCTGCGGTCCCTCGCCGAGTCCTGGGACCTGCGCTGACAGCACACGGAGCCGCCCGAGCGCCGTCACGCTCGGGCGGCTTCCGCGTTGTGGCCGACCCGCTGGCCGACCCAGCCAGCCCACCCGCCGACCCAGCCAGCCCACCCGTCGACACAGCCGAGTCGGACGCTGAGCCGCCCGTCGACACAGCCGGCCGGCCCGCTGACCCAGCCGGTCTGTCCGCTGACCCAGCCGGTCCACCCTCCGACCCAGCCGGCGCCCCGCCGATGCGGCCCACATCATGCGGGAAACGCCTGGCACCGGGCCCATTGGCCCTACCGTCGCGGCCCCGCCCGAACGATTGTCTATGCAACCTTCAAACCGATCGCTGGGATGCGATGTCAGAGTCCGTGGGCGGCGCCACCGAGATGCTCGACCCAGCGCGCTGTGTCGCGTTGCTGGGCTCCGTCGGCGTCGGTCGTGTCGTGTTCACCAACCGCGCGATGCCGGCCGTGCGGCCGGTGCGGTTCGTGGTGCGCGACGACGCGGTGTGGTTCCGGATGGCGTCCGGCGACATGTGGTTCGCCCGCGCCCTGGACACCGTGGTGGCATTCGCGGTCGACGACATCACCACCGATCTCGGCGGGGGATGGTTCGTCACCGTCGTCGGTCGGGCCTGCGAGATTCGGGACAGGTCCGTGATTCCCGAGTTGGCGGTGCTGCTGCCGGCCGATGGCAATCGCGTCGACGACCGGTATGTGCGGATTCTGGTCGAGTCGGTGTCCGGGCACCGGATTCTGCCGTCCGCATGGCGGTGCGTAGAAGGCCGGTCCTAGGTACAGTCCGTGCCGAAAGGGCGGACGAAGGCAGCGCGGTCCCCGTCCGGACATTCCAGTCCGGAAAGCGATACCCGTGGTGTCATAGTGACGAGAATGAGTGAAATCGGGGTGCCGAGCCTGCTCGACGCGATGGTCGGCGTCGTGCAGAACCTGAGTTTGCCGCACGTTCTGCGACGGATCGTGCGGTCGTCGTGCGATCTCGTCGACGCCCGCTACGGCGCCCTCGGCGTGATCGGCCCCGACCGCGCCTTGTCGGAGTTCATCGAGGTCGGCGTCAGCGCGACCGACCGCGAGTCGATCGGCCCGCCGCCGACCGGCAAGGGCGTACTCGGCCTCCTGACCGACGAGCCGCACCCGATCCGGCTGGCCGATCTCGGCGCGCACCCGCTCGCCGCCGGCTTCCCGTCGAACCATCCGCCGATGCGGTCCTTCCTCGGCGTGCCGATCAAGGTCCGCGATCAGGTCTTCGGCAATCTCTACCTGACCGAGAAGCGCGACGGTGGCGAGTTCACCGAGCAGGACGAGTCCGTCGTCGTCGCGCTCGCCGCCGCCGCCGGTGTCGCGATCGAGAACGCCACCCTGTTCGCGCAGGTCGAGCAGCGCGAACGCTGGTTCGGCGCCTCCTACGACGTGACGACCGCGCTGCTGAACGGCGAGGACCTGACCGCCACCCTGCGCCTGATCGCCGACCGCGCCCGGATCGTGGCCGGCGGGACGGCCGGCGCGATCGCGCGCCCACGCGACGGCGACCGCTCGGTCCTGGTGTTCGACCTGGTCGAGCCGCCGGGCGAGGACGCCGACCGGTTGCGCGGACTCTCCGTGCCGGCCGAGGGCACCGCGACGGGCATCGCTTTCACCAGCCGGAAACCGGTCGTCGTGCGGCATTACGGCGACCACGTGATCCGCCAGCAGCGGGACAATCCCGAGCCCCTGCCGTCGATGGTGCGCGACCTCGACTCCACCGTCGCCGTGCCACTGATCGCCGGCGACGACACCCTCGGCGTGCTGGTGGTGGCCCGGTTCCGGGACAGGGCCCCGTTCACCGAGACGGAAGTGCAACTCGCGCAGTCCTTCGCCGACCACGCGGCGCTGGCCGTCCAGTTCTCCCGCGCCGAGCAGGACCGGCGCCGGCTCGCGGTGTTCGAGGACCGTGACCGCATCGCCCGTGACCTGCACGATCTGGTCATCCAGCGGCTGTTCGCGGTCGGCCTCGGGCTGGAGGGCATCGGGCGGTTGATCACCAACCCGACCGCCGTCGAACGCGTCGCCGGTTTCGTGCAGGATCTCGACCGCACCATCCGCGATATCAGGAACACGATCTTCTCGCTCCAGGAACCCGCCCAGGCGCAGGGCAGCCTGCGCTCGGAACTGCTGCGTGTCGTGCTCGACGCCGCGAAGACCCTCGGCTTCGAACCCCGGATCGGCTTCGACGGGCCGTTGGACTCCGCCGTTCCCGATCCGGTGTGCTCCGACCTGGTGGGCACCCTCCAGGAGGCACTGTCCAATGTGGTCAGGCATGCCGACGCGACGACGGTGGCCGTCGAGGTGTCGGTCGATCGTGACGGACAACGGCTCACGCTGGTCGTCGTCGACAACGGGATCGGCATTCCGGACGTGCCACGCCGGCACAGCGGACTGGCCAACATGGGCGAGCGGGCGGCGCGCTGGCGCGGCACCAGTTCGGTCCGCCCCGAATCAGCCGGCGGCACGCGATTGGAGTGGACGGTGACTCTGCCGGCCGGCAGATCAGACGGAACGGGACACGCGCCATGACGATTTCGGTGTTCCTGCTGGACGACCACGAGGTCGTGCGGACCGGCCTGCGCACCCTGCTGGAGTCGGAGGACGACATCGAGGTGGTCGGCGAGGCGGGATCGGCCGCCGAGGCGCTGACCCGCATTCCCGCGTGCCGGCCCGACGTCGCGATCCTCGACGTGCGGTTGCCGGACGGCGAGGGCGTCAGCGTGTGCCGGGACATCCGTGCCGCGCTGGAGCCGCCGCCGGCCTGCCTCATGTTGACGTCGTACTCCGACGACGACGCGCTGTTCGGCGCGATCATGGCCGGCGCCGCCGGATACATGCTCAAGCAGGTGTCCGGACTCGCGCTGGTCAGTGCCGTACGGACCGTCGCCGCCGGTGGTTCGCTGCTGAACAAGGACCTCACCGACTCCGTCATGCACAAGCTGCGCGGCGGCCCGAAGCAGACAGATTCCCGCTACGAGCAGCTCAGCGCGCAGGAACGGAAGGTGCTCGACCACATCGCCAACGGCCTGACGAACAAGCAGATCGCCGCCGAGATGTTCCTGGCCGAGAAGACGGTGAAGAACTACGTGTCCGCGTTGCTGCGCAAGCTCGGCTTCGAGCGCAGGACGGCCGCCGCCGTCTACGAGACGAACCGGCGGCGCGCCATCGGCGACCGTTTCTAGGACTGGAGATGCTCGCCGAAGAACCGGACGATCCGGTCTCGGGCGTCGGCGGCGGACTCCTCGTGATAAGCGCCCGGCGTCAACTTCGACACCACCTTGAACGCCACCGGCACCTCGGCCGGATCGTGGTCGTTGAGGAACGAGTGCCCGGCCGCCGCGTACTCGCGCACGTCGTGCGGGACGTCGTTGGCCGTGAGCGCGCTCTCCAGTCGGGCGGCCGCGCCACGCAGGCCACGATCCCGGCCGCCGAAGCTGCCCACGATCGGGCACGCGCCGGCCAGGTATGCCTGGGCGTCCTTGGGCACCAGGCCGTAGTTGACGCTCGCGGCCGCGAAACCGTGGTCGGGCGCGAGCAGCAGCGCGAACCCGCCGCCGAGGCAGAACCCGATGACGCCGGCCTTGCCGGTGCAGTCGTCCCGGCCGGCGACCCAGGCCCGCACCGCCTCGATGTCGTCGAACACCGGCCCGCGCCGGGCCCGCAGGTCACGGAATATGGAGCGCAGGCACGCGATCCGGCTACCCCTGGACAACAGGTTGGGCGCGATCGCGAGATAACCGACGCCGGCCAGCCAGTCGGCCTGCGCCCGCAGGTCCCGTGTCATGCCGACGACGTCGTGGATAACGACGACAGCGGGCCACGGCCCCTCCGTCGTCGGTACGGCCAGGTAGCCGGGCAGTTCGCCGTTACCGGTCGTGATCATCACATCGGCCACGCTGTCCTCCTGCGGTCCCGTTCGACGAGATGTCGATCAGCATCATGCAGTGGATCCGGACCCGCCGGAACAGCACCCTACGTTTCGACCGGATTTCGTGCCTGCGTGCGGTGTCGGCCGTGGTCGGCGGTCGGCGCTTACCAGGCACCGCAGGCATGGGTGCTGCGGACAGCGCTGAACAGCGCTGAACAGCGCTGTGGAACCTTTCCGGCCAGGGCCGGGCGAGGGGGCGTTGGTGCCTGATTCATGCTGGCC
>DATBDL010000279.1:0-12610 GCA_036269975.1 Pseudonocardiaceae bacterium
CGATTCCACGATGCGTCGGGGAACTTGATCGTGCGGCGGGACCCGGGGCAGACGATGTCGATCGAAGTTTGATCCACGCACTGCACGTTGAGGGCCGAGCACCGTTCAACCGGATCGGCGCGGTACTCGGCGTGTCTACGCAGACCGTGGCCCGCCGCTACCGGAAGCTGCGCGCCGAGGCCGGGCTCCGCGTCGTCGGCCTGCCCGACCCGCGGCACGCCGGTCAGGCACAGTGGCTGGTGCGGCTGACCGCGAGCCCGCACACCGCGCAGGACGTCGCGCACGCGCTCGCCCGTCGCACCGACACGGCGTGGGTGAAACTCACCTCGGGCGGCACCGAGATCGTCGTGATCATCAACACCCCGGCCGCCGACCCGCACCGCCATCCCTTGCTGCTGCACGACATTCCGCGCACCGCCAGCATCACCGCCGTGTCGGCGCACTACCTGCTGCACCTCTATCTCGGGGGCCGGACCCCGTGGCGCGGCCGCACACGAATGCTCACCGAGGACCAACAACGGCGGCTGCGGCCCACCCTCGAGCCGGGACCACACACCTTGCGCGACACCGACCGCGACCTGCTCACCGCGCTGAGCCTGGACGGCCGCGCCAGTCATGCCGACCTCGCCACCGCCACCGGTTGGTCACCTGTCACCGTGGCCCGCCGGCTGCACGACCTGGCCGCCGGCGGCGCGCTGTTCTACGACGTCGAGATCAGCCCCGTCCTGCTCGGCATCACGACGCAGGCGCTGCTGTTGATGGCGGTCACCCCGGCCCGCCTCGACGAGGTCGCGAAAACCCTTGCGTCACACGACGAACTGGCCTTCGTCGCGGCCACCACCGGCCCGACGAACCTGGTTGCGCACGCCCTGTGCGCCGATCCGGCCGCCCTGCACCACTACCTGACGCACCGACTGGCCACAGTGGACTCGATTCGTACGCTGGAGACCGCGCCGGTCCTGCGCACGGTCAAGGCCGTCGGCCCGGTGTGAGCGGTCAGTCGCGGCCCTGCCAGGTCGTGATGCACGCCTCGTTGCCCTCCTTGTCGGCGAGCACCCAGAACGCGGGCGCCTCCTTGTCGGACAGCAGGGTGCCCCCGGCGGCCAGTGCCGCGCTGATCCGGTCTTCTGCCTCGTCGTGTGGGACCGAGATGTCGAAGTGGATTCGGTTGCGCTGCGGGCGGGGCTCGTCCATCTGCTGGAACCAGACCGCTGGGCCCTCCCCGACCGGGTCGACCACCGCCTCGGTCGGCTTCGGGTCGGCCGACTCGTCGGCGTAGCCGAGGACCGCCTTCCAGAACGGCCGGATCGCCGGGATGTCCATCGCGTCGATCGCGATCTCCAGCAGTTGCACCGTGCGCCGCGACCCCGGACCGTGCTCGGGCAGCACCGCCGAGATCCGCTGTACCAGCGCCACGTCGTGGCTTGTCAGGCTGCCATCCGGTGAGCTGACGACGATCTCCACCCGATCGGGGCGCACGTCCAGTCGCACGTGCGGGTCCGCCTCGGCGGCCGCCACCACTGCCGTGGTGACGGACGCCGCTTCGACCAGCGACGGCACCGGTACCGACGTCATCAGGGTGCCCAGCACGTTTCGCCAGCCGAGGTGACCGACCGCGTCCGAGGACGCCTGCCGGGTGAGCCGCTCGTTGATGTCCATTTCCGCACGTTAGCGCGTATGGCCGACAGATTCCGGCGGCATGCCAGGATGGACCGATGACTGGGTTGCGGATCGGCGTGCTCGGCGCGGCGCGCATCGCACCGAATGCGCTGATCAAGCCGGCACGCGCGATGGCTGACGTGACGGTTGCGGCGGTGGCCGCCCGCGATCGGGCCCGTGCGACCGCCTTCGCGGGCCGTCACGGCATCCCCATCGTGCACGACGACTACGCCCAACTGCTCGCCGACGAGACCCTGGACGCGATCTACAACCCACTGCCCAACGGCCTGCACGGCCGCTGGACGATCGCCGCCCTCGATGCCGGCAAGCACGTCCTGTGCGAGAAACCGTTCACCGCCAACGCCGACGAGGCCCGTGCCGTGGCCGAGGCCGCGGCCGGCACGGATCTCGTTGTCATGGAAGCGTTCCACTACCGGTATCACCCGGTCGCCCTGCGCATGCTGGAGATCGTGACGTCTGGCCAGCTCGGCGAACTCCGGCACGTCGAAGCCGGCTTCTGCTTCCCGTTGCCCCGGTTCGCCGACATCCGCTACCGGGCCGACCTGGCCGGCGGCGCCCTGATGGACGCCGGCTGTTACGCCGTGCACATGGTGCGGCTGCTGGGCGGCGCCGTTGGTGGTGACAGTGAGCCGGAAGTGTTGTCCGCCAAGGCTAAACTGCGTGCCAAGGACGTCGACCGGGCCATGCGCGCCGAACTGCGGTTTCCCGGCGGCCATACCGGCACCATCACCTGCTCGATGTGGTCGTCCGACCTACTCAAGATCAGCGCGAGGGCCGTCGGCACCCAGGGCGAGATGCGGGTTCGCAACCCGCTCGCCCCGCAGGTCGGCCACCGCATCGCGGTCCGCACGGCGTCCGGTCGCCGCACCGAACACCTGTCCCGCCGCTCTTCCTACAGCTACCAGTTGGACGCCTTCGCCGACGCGGTCCGGGACGGTGCCCCGGTCGTCACCGACCCCGCCGACGCGATCCGCACCATGACGGTCATCGACGCGATCTATCGGGCCGCCGGCCTCGCGCCCCGCGAACCGAGCGCCTGAGGTAGCACAGCAACCGCTCACGCTGGGCACAGGTGCCGCACAGCAACCGTCAGCAGGCTGGGATACATGACCCAGCAGATGCATCCAGGCAGGGATCGCGCCCTGCGCGGGGCGGCCCTGATCACGGCGGGGTTGGCAGCGGCCGGCGTGGTCGGGGCGGGTGCCGTCGCCGTGCTCGCACACGCCGACACCATGGCGAACGCGACCTCGACGTCGACCACACCGACGACGACCACCAACTCCGGCGACAACGGCGGCGTCACCACCGGTGACAACAGCGCTCCGCAGGCCCAGTCGGCGGGGACGTGACCACGATGCCCCCACCCGATCTGCTGCCCACCGGCCACGACACCCAGCAGTGGCCGATCTGGAGCACGACCGCGCGCATCGTCGTCACCGAACCGGACGTGCTTCCGGTGGCCCGCCAGATCGTGGACTCGGTGCTGGCCGCCGTGGACGAGGCAGGTAACCGTTTCCGAGCCGACTCGGAACTACGCCGTCTCGACCAGGCCGACGGCCGCCCCACCATGATCAGCCCGCTACTGGCCGACCTGATCGACGCCGCGCTGAGAGCCGCCGAACGCACGAACGGTGACGTGGACCCGACCATCGGCATCGCGATGGAATCCCTCGGCTACGACCGGGACCTGTCCCTGATCGATACCGACATCGACACCGGCGGTCACGTCGAAGTGGCCGCCCCCGGCTGGTACCAGATTCGGCTGTACGACCAGGAAGTGACGATCCCGGTCGGCATCCGCCTCGACCTCGGCGCGGTGGGCAAGGCGTACGCGGCCGACCTGTGCGCCACCCTGGTCGCCGCGGCATGCGAGACCGGCGTGCTGATCAGCATCGGCGGCGACATCGCCACGGCCGGCCCTGCCCCCACCAACGGCTGGCACGTGTTGGTGTCCGACGGCCCGACCGAGCCGAGCCGCACGGTCCGCCTCGCCGGCGGTATGGCGATGGCCACGTCCAGCACCGTGCGGCGCCAGTGGCACCGGGGCGGCCGGCTACTGCACCACATCCTGGACCCGAGAACCTGCCAGCCGACCAGACCGGTGTGGCGCACGGTGACCGTGGTCGCACCATCCTGTGTGGACGCCAACACCCAGACGACGGCGGCCATGGTGCGCGGCCTTGCCGCCCCCGGTCGGCTCGGCCTGCCGGCCCGCCTGGTCGCGGCCGACGGATCGGTGCGCACCGTCAACGGCTGGCCGTCCGAAGTGGAGGCGTCGTGACCACGAATGCCTTGTGGTATCTCGCTCGTGGCACCGGCGTGGTGACATTGGTGCTGTTCAGTGTCGTCGTCGCGCTCGGTATCGCCACCCGGTCCGCCCGCCCGCTGTTCGGGCTGCCACGCTTCGCCGTCGTGGCCGTGCATCGCGGCGCGAGCCTGTTGGCGTTGGTGTTCCTCGGAATCCACGTCGGCACGATGCTGCTCGACCCGGTAGCGCCGCTGAAGCTGATCGACGTCCTTGTGCCGTTCGCCGGCCCGTACCGGCCGTTCTGGCTGGGCATGGGCACGCTCGCGGCCGAACTGCTCGTCGCGGTGATCGTCACCAGCCTGCTGCGGCAACGGATCGGCTTCCGAGTCTGGCGGTTCGTGCACTGGGCGGCGTACGTGTCATGGCCGGTCGCGGTCGTGCACGGCCTCGGCACCGGTACCGACAACGGCACCGTCTGGCTGTGGCTGATCACCGCGGGCTGCGTGGGCATGGTCGTTGCGTGCGTCATGTGGCGGCTGTCCACCGGATTCGCGGCGCGACCGTCGTTGGTGGGTGCACAGTGACGACCCTGACCCGACAGTCCTTGTTGACCGAACCTGCCGCCCCGTTACCCGTCCTGGCCAATGGCCAACTGATCGGCCTGCTGCGCGAGGCCGGCCTGACCGGCCACGGCGGCGCCGGATTCCCGACCTGGCGCAAGCTGACCGCCGTGGCGGCCGGTAGCCGAGCGGTCGTGATCGGCAACGGCGCCGAGGGCGAACCGGCCAGCGCCAAGGACAAGACGCTGCTGACCAGGGCACCCCATCTGGTGCTCGACGGCCTACAACTGGCTGCGACGGCCGTCGACGCGAGCGACTGCTATCTGTACCTACCAGCCGCGCTCGTCAACCACGTCCGGCACGCCATCGCCACCAGGCGCGACCACCGCCCGGTCACCGTCGTCACGGCACCGGACACGTTCGTCGCCGGTGAGGAGTCCGCGGTGATCGCCGGCATCGGTGGCGCCAGACCACTGCCGACCGACAAACGCAAGCTGGTGGTCGAGGCTGGTCTCCGTGGCCGGCCGACACTCGTTCAGAACGTGGAAACCTTGGCGCACATGGCAATGATCGCCCGCCACGGCCCGGCTTGGTTCCGTCGTCACGGCACCGAGGCCGAGCCGGGCACGTTCCTGGCCACGGTCGGCGGCGCGGTGGCGGCACCGGGCGTCCACGAGGTGCCGTACGGAATCCAGCTCACGGACCTGCTCGACCTGGCCGGCGGCCCGGCCACCCGCCTGTCGGCGGTTCTGGTCGGCGGTTACCACGGCACGTGGCTGCCCCGCACGGACGTGCCCATGTCCAGGACCGGCCTGGCCCCCTACGGCGCGACACCCGGCGCCGGCGTGGTGCACGCGCTGCCCGCCTCGTACTGCGGGCTCATGGAAACGGCCCGTATCACGGGCTATCTGGCCAACCAGAGTGCCCGCCAGTGCGGCCCGTGCCGCTTCGGCCTACCGGCCATGGCCGACAGCCTGCACCGCCTGGCCGCTGGCGAGCGAAACCGTGACCTACCAAGACAAGTAGTGGCCCTGACCGGCTTGGTGACGAACCGAGGCGCGTGCCACCACCCGGACGGCACGGTCCGGCTGGTCCGCAGCGCACTGACGGTCTTCGCCGACGAGATCGGCCGACACCTGGCCGGCCGATGCTCCACAATGGAGGAACGATGAGGCTACACATAGACTGGACGGCCTGCGACGGCAGAGGAGCCTGCGTGGAGCTGATGCCGGAAGTGCTGGACCAGGACCCATGGGGCTACCCGATCCCGAAGGACGGCACGCGCCAGCCAACAGTTCCACCGGAGACGATGCCCTACGCGCGCAAGGCGGTCGCCTACTGCCCACGGCTGGCGTTGCGGCTACTCCCACCAGCCGCCTGACCCCGGCCGTCCCTCGTAGACGGTGCGCTTTCCGGCTCATGGCCGGCCACACGCGTCTGACGGTTCAGCGGGCTTCGGCCAACTCCGTCAACTCGGCGATCGCCGGCACGTCCGACCACTCGCGCAGCCGCCGCAACTCCGTTCGCACCAACGCCGAATCGGCCGATCCCGCGATCTCCAATGCCTCGAACCCCACCACTGCCGCGTGGTCGAGCTCACCGCACCTCGCCAGTGCGAATGCCAACCTGGCCGCGTGCACGCCCTGCTCCCACCGGCACACCGACGCCCACGTCGGCCGGCTCTCCTCGTACTGCCGTACCGCATCCCTCGGCCGGTCCAGCGTCAGCAGGCACGCCGCCCGTTGCAGGTCCACGTGATGCCTGTTGTAGCAGTAGCCGATGACGTACTCGTCGCTCACTATCGGCTCGAACTCGTCTGCCATCGCGGCCACCCGGTCCAGCCTGGACAGGCAGGCTTCCTCGCTGCCGGCTCTGGCGTAGCCGCGCGCTTCCTGTTGCAGCGCGATCGTCCGTACTCGGTCGGTCACGCCCTGTTCCCGTTGTGCCGCGCGGGCAAGGCCGATCACCCGATCGGCATCACCGTCCACTTCGGCCAGTTGGCTCATTCTGACGAACGCGTACGCCACGATGTTCCGGTCGTCCGCCGCCTGTCCTTGCTCCAGTGCCCTTGCGGTCCACTGGCCGGCCGCCGTGAGGTCACCGTTTTCCTCCCTCAACCAGCCGAAGAACTCCGCGTACAGCGCGGCTATCCGCAACATGTCCCTGCGCAGCGCGCCACGCGCCGAGCGGCGCAACCGGTCGGCCAACTGGTAGAGCTGCCGTACCGCGGGAGTCAGTGGTCCTGACGTGTGCCAGTTGTCG
This sequence comes from Pseudonocardiaceae bacterium, assembly GCA_036269975.1. Classification (GTDB taxonomy): domain Bacteria; phylum Actinomycetota; class Actinomycetes; order Mycobacteriales; family Pseudonocardiaceae; genus DATEPR01. The sequence continues at coordinate 6,751 of DATBDL010000279.1, forward strand.
GCGTCGTTCACGATTCTTCGTGTGATCAGCAGGTGGCTGGCCAGTTCGGGGGCCACCGTCGCCGTGCCCACCAAGTGATCCAGCACGCCGAACAGGGCAGGTACCCGCTCCGGCGGCGCGTCCTCCGCCAGGCCGAGCAGGCGCGCCGGGATGCCCAACAACTTGCACAGCGTACGGAGTATCCGCAGGTCGTAGGCCAGGTTGCTGCCGGACTCCAACCTGGAGATCGCCGACTGCGAAAACCCGGCCAGCACGCCCAACTCGTCCTGGCGCATGCCGTGCGCCCGCCGGGCGATCGCCACCACCGTGCCGGGCTCGCCGGCCGCCACGGCCGCCCGTATCTCCCACGAGTGCCACAGCGATGCTGGTAACGCCGGCAGCCCGGTCCGCGGCTGGTCCATGGGGACATCGTGGCAGTTCGGCACGGTTTCGGACACCGGCCGCGGGTATTACCCTGATCAGCCGAGCGGTACCGGCTGGCGCATGATGGGCACCGCATGCGTAGTCGAACCAGGAGGAACCGCATGGAGTTGAGCAAGCCCGACGTCGAGCAGGTCCCCGGTCCGCCGCCGTCCGATCTGGTGATCACCGACGTCACCGTGGGTGACGGTACCGAGGCCACGCCAGGGAAAACGGTTACTGTGCATTACGTCGGCGTCTCGCACGCCAACGGCGAGGAGTTCGACGCCTCGTGGAACCGTGGCGAGGCGTTCAGCTTCCCGCTCGGCGGTGGCCGGGTCATCGCTGGTTGGGACCGTGGCGTAGCCGGCATGAAGATCGGCGGCCGGCGGCAGTTGGTCATCCCGCCGCACCTTGCCTACGGTGACCGTGGCGCCGGTGGTGTGATCAAGCCCGGCGCGACGCTGGTATTCGTGGTGGATCTTCTCGATGTGAAGTGATTGTGTGCCAACTTCCCTTTGTTGGCGTATTTCACAGCAAGTTCCAAGCTGAACCCGGCGAACCGGCCTGTGAGCGGGGCCGGTTCGCCGGTAATCTGACGAGTCGTGCCGGTACGGCTCCGATGCGTGTCCAGTCTCCCGCCGCATCGCAATCTGCCGCCCACTTCGGGCAAAATCGAAAGCGGAACCGGCGAGGGAGCGTGAGCGATGGATCACAGCGGAGGGCCACCAGGCCAGCGCCGTGGGCCGCAGCGCCCTCGGCCGGACGGTGGTGCGCCCGATCCGCAGTGGCCGGACGAGCCGGTAGAGCCGGTCGAGGAGGAGCGCTGGCCGAGCCGGAGCGGCATGAGACCGGTGGCGCGCCCCCGTACTCGACGGGATGGCGACCCCTTCGACAACGGCTGGTTCGCCAAACCGCCCAAACCGCCCGGAGCGGCTGGTCAGGGTCGGCCCGCGAACGGCCGTCAACCGAATGACCAGGTCAACGGCCGTGCCGACGGAGCCGTCAACGGCCAGGCCAACGGCCGGGTGAACGGTCAGGCCAACGGCAGAGTCAACGGTCAAGTCAACGGCCGCGCGAAGGATCTGCCCGACGGCCGCATCGGGGATCGCCGCAACGCCAGCCGCAACGGCATCCCGCCGGTCCAACCGCCCGGCGGGCAGCCGTCCGGTCACCAACCGCGCCCGGTCAGCCGCAACAATCTCCCGCCCGCCGAGCCGCCACCGACGCGGGGCGTGCCACCGACGCGGGGGGACACCGGTCGTGGCATGCCACCGGCCAGCCGGAACAATCTGCCGCCGGTCGAGCGGGGCCGGGGTGGGCCGCTGCCGCCGGGTGGTCTGCCGCCGGGTGGTCTGCCGCCGCGTGCGAACCCGGCCAGTCGGAACGACCTGCCGCCGACGCGAGGAGACGGCGGCTCTGGTGGTCTGCCGCCGCGTGCGAACCCGGCGAGTCGGAACGACCTACCGCCGCGTGTGGGGCCGGCCAGTCGGAACAACCTGCCGCCCGCGCGTGGTGTCAACGGTCGAGGCTTGCCGCCGGGTGTGAATCCGGCGAGCCGGAACAACCTGCCGCCGGTTCCTGGACGCCCGACCGGACCGAGCAACTTCCCGCCGGGGAACCCCGCCAACCGGCCGCCGGCGCCCGATGGGCGTCCCGCCAACCTGAGCAACTTCCCGCCTGGGCATCCGGCCAACCGGGACAACGTGAACCCGGCCAGTCGGACCAACGTGACGCCGCTGGCCGGTGACCTGCCGAGCACGGCCAACCCGATCAGCCGCAACGACGGGCCGCCGACCGCCATCATTCCGGCTGCCCGCGTCGGCCAGGACCGGAGAGACCGGGACCGGGACAGACCACCCGTCGTCGACGACGATGACGCCCCCACCGATCCTGGGCCCTTCAGCCGCGTCGCGTTCGAGCCTCGTCGGCCGCTGCGGCCCTCTGGGCTTTCCGAACCGGACAGCCCGTTCGACCTCAGCCCGCCCGACGAGCCGGACACCGACGAAGCGCCGAAGAAGAAGCGTAAGAAGTTGCCGTTCTGGGTCGAAGTTCCGCTGCTCATCGTGGTCGCGCTCCTGCTGACCTTCAGCATCCAGACGTTCGTCGCTCGGGTCTACGTCATCCCGTCCGGCTCGATGGAGATGACTCTCATCGGCAACAACGGCACCGGCGACCGCATCCTCGTCGACAAGGTCGTCTACAACTTCCACGCGCCCCGGCCCGGTGACGTCGTCGTCTTCAAGGGCCCGCCGGGGTGGGACCAGACCGAGTTCTTCGTCGACACGAGCACCAACCCGGTTCTGCGCTGGCTGCACCAACTCGCATCCTCCATCGGCATCGCGAAGCCGGACGAGTACGACCTGGTCAAGCGGGTCGTCGCGGTCGGTGGCCAGACGATCTCGTGCTGTGACCCGCAGAACCGCATGATCGTGGACGGCAAACCGCTCACCGAGCCCTACGTCTACTGGGAACCCGACCGTGGCGGCCCGGCGCAGCAACTGCACTTCGGGCCGGTCACCATCCCGCAGGGTGACCTCTGGGTGATGGGCGACAACCGCAACAACTCCGACGACTCGCGCTTCCAGAACGGCGGCGGCATCCACGGTGTCGTCCCGGTCGCCAACGTGATCGGCAAGGCCCGCACGATCATCTGGCCGCCGTCACGCTGGCGCGGCATCGGTGACTTCAACGCACAGGCCGCCGCCGGCGTCGCGGACGGTGCGCCGAGCTGGCTCGGCACCGTGCCGGCGACCGGCTTCGGCCTGCTGGCCGCCATGCCGACGCTCTGGTTCGGTCGAAGATTCAGCAAACGCTTGCGCGACGCGATCCGCTGATGCTGCTGCGGGGGATCGGCAAGCGCTACGGCGACGGTCCCTGGGTGCTGTCCGGCGTCGACCTGGACCTGACCGCCGGCGAGGTGGTGGCCGTCGTCGGCACGAACGGTGCCGGCAAGTCGACGCTGTTACGCCTACTCGTCGGGCTGAGCCGGCCGACCGTCGGCGACATCCGCGGCAGACCGGCCTCGATCGGCTACGTGCCGGACCGGTTTCCCCCGCACGAGCGGATGTCCGCCCGTGCCTACCTGATCCACATGGGCCGCATCCGTGGCCTGCGTACCGAACCAGCCGCGCGCAGGGCCGACGAACTCATCGAACGGTTGGCGCTGGTGGGCGGCGCCGGCACGTCCGTCCGCCGGCTGTCCAAGGGCAACGCGCAGAAGATCGTGCTGGCGCAGGCACTACTCGTGCCGCCCGACCTGCTGGTCCTGGACGAGCCGTGGTCCGGTCTCGATACCGCGACCCACACCGTGCTCGCCGAGCTGGTCGCCGAGGTCGGCCACGCCGGCGGCAGTGTCGTCTTCACGGACCACCGCGAGGCGATCGCGGCCGCCTACTCGCACCGCATGCTGCGCATCGCGGGCGGTCGCGTGAGCGCGCACGAAGCGGTCGGGGTCACGATCGAACTCCGGCCGGTCGGCGACGCTCCGGTCACCTTGGCGGGTCATCCTGGCGTGACCGAGGTGCGCGAGAGACAGGACGCCGTGGTGGTGCTGGTCGCGGACGAACAGCGGGATGCCTTGCTACGCACGGCATTGGCTGGCGGCTGGTCGGTACTGTCGGTGCGCAGATGACCGCGCTCGTGCGCTACGTGCTGGCCAGCGTCGTGCACTCGCAGCGCTACCTGCCGCCCTATCTCGTGTTCCTGGCCGTGATGGGCATCCTGACCAGCAACGACGCCGGTTCGCTGCTGCCGATCTATGCGGTCGCGGCCGGCGTGGAACTGATGTGCGCCACGTGGTTGACGATCGTCGTCGCCAACGCCGACGACCCCGGCCAGCGCGCGATCACCGTGGTGAACGCGGGCGGCTCGGGGCGGGTGCTGGTGGCGACGGTGTTGGTGACGGCGGCCGGCTGCGTCGTGATGACGCTGTTCGGCCTGTTCTTCCCGCTGACCAGCGGCCGGCATCGGCTCACAGTGCCCGTCGTCGCGATCGGCACGGCCGCCATGCTGACGGCCGCCTGCACTGGGATGGCGATCGGCCTGCTGTGCGCGCGGCCGGTGATCCGGCGCACCGGCATCATGGTGCTGACGGCGATCGGCGCGATGTTGGTGTTCCTGCTCGTACCCGGTGTGCCGCCGGTGAATCCGGTGTTCCATCTGCTGGCCGGCGACCAGCCGCCGGCGCATCCGGTCGGGCCGATGCTGCTGTTCGGCGCGATCGCGGTGCTGTTGCTGGCCGGCAGTACGGCATTGGCACGGTTCTTCATTGTCCGGCGGGACTGAAATTTCCGGGTCGGCTGAAATTCAGTCCAACCATTTCAGGTGTGCCTCGCCGGTTCGGCAATGGGTGTTCAGCACATGTTCCGCCGAGATGGACAGGTGCGTGATGCCGGTGACCGGATCCCAGAACACCGCGCCCTGGTCCTCCCCGAGATCCAGCCCCCACCCGATGAACGGGACCGCGCCACACCCACCGATATCCCTTGCCAGGCCGTAAACGGCGAACGGTCGGGGTTGGAAGTACTCGGCGTCGTCGGCGAGCCGGGCCAGCATGTCCTCGGTCATTGCGGTCATGGTCACCAGGGTCAACGACGTTGCCTCTCGCGACAATTGCCCGTCCGTGTGATGTGCGAGCGTATTTAGATGCGTTAATGTCCGTTGCATGGACGTCAATCAGCGTTGCCGATCTGGCAACAATAGAACCCCTCGAACCAGGGCACTGGGAAACGCTCTGCGCGAGGCCCGACTGGACCGCGACATCGGCCTGCGACAGTTCGCGAAGGACATCGGCCGGGACGCCAGTCTGCTCTCGAGATGGGAAACCGGCGACCGCACGCCGACACCGACGGACGTGGCCCAGATCCTGGGCAAACTCGGCATGAAGGGCGAACGCTACGACGAAATCATAGAACTGGCCTACGGCACGGATGATGTCCGGTGGGTGGCGACCACTTTGCCAGAACAGAAAGCCCAACTCGCGGCCTTGCTCGACTACGAACGCACAGCGACCGTCGTCACGGATGTCTCCCCATTGTTGGTACCTGGCTTGCTGCAAACGAGCGACTACGCACGAGCGATCATGACCGGAGGTGGCGTGCCGGCAAGCGATGTCAGCACCCGAGTCACGATCCGCATGGGTCGGCGCGAGGACATGAACCGGCGCGGGTCGACCAGGTTCGTCGCCCTCATCGGCGAGGCCGCGCTCCGGCAGTTGATCGGCGATCGGCGAACGATGGTCGGCCAGTTGGCGTTCTTGTTGGAGATGGCCGAGCTGGCCCATATCGAGATCCGTGTGCTGCCGTTCGACAGTGGCTGGCATCCGGGCTTGATCAACGGTTCGCTCATGATCGAGTCCGAGGTCCAGCCACCCGCTGTCTACCTGGAGATCGGTGACTCGGGACTGTTCCTGCACACCAGGCCAGACGTTGTCTTCTATCGGCAGGTGGTGGATAGGGTG
>DATBDL010000280.1:0-18504 GCA_036269975.1 Pseudonocardiaceae bacterium
GACGACTGGGACCAGCGGATCGTCAACTGGCTGGTGGAGAAGTTCAAGGCCGCCAACGGCATCGACCTGACCAAGGACAAGATGGCGATGCAGCGCATCCGCGAGGCGGCCGAGAAGGCGAAGATCGAGCTGTCCAGCTCGTCCAACGCCACCATCAACCTGCCCTACATCACGGTCGACGGCGACAAGAACCCGCTGTTCCTGGACGAGACGCTGTCCCGCGCCGAGTTCCAGCGGATCACCAGCGACCTGCTGGACCGCTGCCGGGCGCCGTTCAACAACGTGATCAAGGACGGCGGCACCAAGGTCGCCGACATCGACCACGTCGTGCTCGTCGGCGGTTCCACGCGTATGCCCGCGGTGACGGAGCTGGTCAAGGAGCTGACCGGCGGCAAGGAGCCGAACAAGGGCGTCAACCCGGACGAGGTCGTCGCCGTCGGTGCCGCGCTGCAGGCCGGCGTGCTGAAGGGCGAGGTCAAGGACGTCCTGCTGCTCGACGTCACCCCGCTGTCCCTCGGCATCGAGACCAAGGGCGGCGTGATGACCAAGCTGATCGAGCGCAACACCACGATCCCGACCAAGCGCTCCGAGATCTTCACCACGGCCGACGACAACCAGCCTTCCGTGCAGATCCAGGTGTTCCAGGGTGAGCGCGAGATCGCTGCCTACAACAAGAAGCTCGGCATGTTCGAGCTGACCGGCATCGCGCCCGCGCCGCGTGGCATCCCGCAGATCGAGGTCACCTTCGACATCGACGCGAACGGCATCGTGCACGTCAACGCGAAGGACACCGCGACCGGCAAAGAGCAGGGCATGACCATCACCGGTGGTTCCGCGCTGCCCAAGGACGACATCGATCGCATGGTCAAGGACGCCGAGGCGCACGCGGACGAGGACAAGACCCGCCGCGAGGAGGCCGACGTCCGCAACCAGGCGGAGACGCTGTCCTACCAGACCGAGAAGTTCCTGAAGGACAACGACGAGAAGGTCCCGTCCGAGATCAAGGACAAGGTCAACGTCGCGATCAAGGACGTGAACGAGGCGCTCAAGGGCACCGACATCAACGCGATCAAGTCCGCGGTGGAGAAGCTGTCCGTCGAGGCCCAGACCATCGGCCCGGCCATGTACGGCTCGCAGCCCGGCGGCACCGACGGCGCCGCCCCCGGTGGCACGCCCGGCGACGCGACAGGTGGCCCGACAGGTGGCGGTGCCGAGGACGTCGTCGACGCCGAGATCGTGGACGAGGGCGAGGGCGGCAAGAAGTGACCATGCCGAACGGAGGACCGACGCCGGGACGGAGCGACGATCCGGGCACTCGACCTGGCCACGGCCCGTCGGGTCCTGGGTCGCCGGGGTCCGGCTCGCCAGGTCATGGGTTGCCAGGTCAGGGCTCGCAGGGATCGGGGGCGCCAGGTCGCGGTTCGGCGGGCTCCGGTTCCTCGGGTGAGGAGCCGCGGGTGGTCGTCCGTGACCGTAGGCGGATCGATCCGGACACCGGCCAGGTTCGGCCGCCCGTCGTCGACAGTGAGTCGGGCGAGGGGCCCGCCGGCCGGCACGCGGCCGGTGACACCCCGGTGAGTGCGGGTGCCGACTCGGACACGTTGGCCGTCAAGGAACTCGCCGTCAAGGAACTCCAGGCCCAACTCGACGAGCGCACCGGTGACCTACAACGCCTGACCGCCGAGTACGCCAACTACCGCAAGCGGGTCGACCGCGACCGGGAGTCGGTGCACGCATCGGCCAAGGCATCGCTGGCCGGCGAGCTGCTGTCGGTCCTCGACGACGTCGAGCGGGCGGCGGTGCACGGTGACCTGACAGGCGCTTTCAAGTCGGTGGCCGACAAGCTGGTGGCCACCCTGCAACGCGCCGGGCTGGCACCGTTCGGGCAGGACGGCGAGCCGTTCGACCCCTCGGTGCACGAGGCCGTCCAGCACGACACGTCGCCGAACGTCACCGAACCCACGGTGACCGCGGTGCTGCGTCGTGGCTACCGGTTCGGTGACCGGGTGTTGCGGGCGGCACTGGTCGCTGTCACCGACCACGAGCCGGGTAGTGGCCCGGCCGGTGACGAGCGCTCGGTGGCGGAGCAGCCAACCGAGGCGGCACCGGTGTCCGAGCCGACGAGTGACGACTCGGTCGGACCAGATGGCCACGCCGAACACTGACGGCAGGCAACAGCGGAAGGAGGAGAACGCCCGGTGAGCGCGCGAGACTGGATCGAGAAGGACTTCTACCGTGAGCTGGGCGTCTCCTCCGACGCACCGGCCGACGAGATCAAGAAGTCGTACCGGAAACTGGCCAGGGAGCTGCACCCGGACGCCAACCCTGGCGACTCGACGGCGGAGGCCCGCTTCAAGGCGGTGTCCGAGGCATACGGCGTGTTGTCCGACACCGAGAAGCGCAAGCAGTACGACGAGGCCCGCCGGTTGTTCGGTTCCGGTGGCTTCCGGCCCGGTTCCGGTGGTTTCGGTGGTTTCGGTACCGGCAGTAGCGGCGGCTTCGACCTGAGCGACCTGTTCGGCAACCAGGCCGCCGGCGCGACCGCCGGTGGCGGTGGTGGCCTCGGCGACCTGCTGGGCGGGCTGTTCAACCGGCGGGGCGGTGCCCCGACGGCGGCTACGAGGGCTCGCCGTGGCCAGGACGTCGAAACCGACATCCGCATCGACTTCACCGAGGCGGTGCACGGCGCGACCGTGCCGCTGCGACTGTCCAGCCCGTCGACCTGCGAGACCTGTCACGGTTCCGGCGCCAAGCCGGGCACGTCGCCGCGCACGTGTCCGACGTGCAACGGCAACGGCCTGGTGACCCGCAGCCAGGGCGCGTTCGCGTTCAGCGAGCCGTGCGCCGACTGCCGGGGTACCGGCCGGATCGTGGACAACCCGTGCCCGGACTGCGCCGGCACCGGCACCAGCACGAAGACCCGGCCGCTGACCGTGCGCATCCCGCCGGGTGTCGACGACGGGCAGCGCATTCGGGTGGCCGGCAAGGGCGAACCCGGCGCGAACGGGGGTCCGACCGGCGATCTGTTCGTCCGCGTGCATGTCAGCCCGCACCCGCTGTTCGGCCGGTCCGGTAACGACCTCACGCTGACCGTGCCGGTGACGTTCCCCGAGTTGGCAATGGGCACCACGCTGACCGTGCCGACCCTGGACACCGAGCACAAGGTGTCACTGAAGGTGAAGCCGGGCACGCCCAGTGGCCGTGTCCTGCGCGTCCGGGGGCGGGGCATCCAGCGCCGCGACGGTCGCGGCGGTGACCTGCTGGTGACCGTGCAGGTGGCGGTGCCGGCGAAACTTACCGATGCCGCCGCTACCGCGCTGGCCGGTTACGTCGAAGCCACCACCGACATCGACCCACGCGCCGAGCTGAACAAGCTCATCGACACAGGGGGTGCGGGATGAACATCGACATCCGGGCGCTGTTCCCGGCGGGCACCGACGAGGACACCCCGGTGTTCGTGATCTCGGTGGCGGCGCAGCTCTCGGGTCTGCACGCCCAGACGCTGCGCAGCTACGACCGCCTCGGCCTGGTAACCCCCGGCCGGACCCGAGGCGGTGGCCGGCGCTACTCGGCGCGGGACATCGCGGTGCTGCGCGAGGTCCAGCGGCTGTCCCAGGAGGACGGCGTCAACCTGGCCGGCATCAAGCGCATCATCGAACTGGAGAACGAGGTCGACGCGCTACGCGGCAGGGTGGCCGAGCTGGTCGAGGAACTGGCCGCCGCACACGCGGCCGCCGAGAACGCGGCCGCCGCGGTGCACGCCTCGTTGCGCAGGGACCTGGTCCCGGTACGCCAGCAGACGGCACTGGTCGTCTGGAAGCCACAGCCCCGCCGGCACTGAACAGGTGCCCGAAGCCGTCAGTCGATGGTGAACGGGTCGTAGGCGATCCGGTCCAGCGGTGTGCCGGCCACCAGCATGCGCGAGACGGTGGACCGGATCATCGCCGGTGAGCCGGATACCAGCACGTCCCGGTCGGCCCACGCGCCGTACTTGGTGACGATGTCGGCGAGCGTGCCGTGTTCGGCGTTGCGGCTGCCGGGGTTCTGTTCGAGGACCGGCACCACAGTGAGCCACGGGTTCGTGCTGGCGAGTTGGTGCAGGTCGTCGAGGGCGTAGAGGTCGTCCTCGGTGCGGCCGCCGTAGAACAGGTGCACACGGGGGTTCTCGCCCCACTGGGCCAGGTCCTCCAGCAGCGACCGCATCGTGGAGATCCCGGTGCCGCCGGCCACCATCAGCACGTCCCGGTCGGCGGTGCGGTCCACCGCCAGCCGGCCAAGCGGCCGTCCGATCCGCCACATGTCGCCGACCTGTGTGTGCGCGACCATCGCTCGGCTCACCCAGCCGCCCTGTACCGCCCGGACGGCGAACTCGATCATGCCGTCCTCGCGTGGCGCGTTGGCCGGCGTCAGGTAGCGCCACAACCGCGCACGCTGCGGCGTCTCGACGCTCATGTACTGGCCGGACTGGTAGGGGAGGGGGTAGTCGGGCTGTACGCGGATCACGGCCAGGTCCCAGCCGAGGCGCTGGTGGTCGATGACCTGGGCCGGCCAGAAGGCGGGGCCCTCGTCGGCCGCGGCCGACTCCAGCATCGCCCTGGCCATCACGGTGTACGCCTCGGCCCACGCACGTTCGACGGTGGACGTCCACGCTGGGCCGCTGTGCCGCTTGATCGACGCGAGCAGCGCGGTGCCGACCGACTCGTACTGGCTGCTGACCACGCCGAACTTCCGGTGGTCGCGCCCGAGCTGCCGCAGGAACGGCATCAGCTCGTCCGGCCGGTCGATCATCTGGACGAGATGCACGATCGCCCGCATCAGGCGGCTGCGCTGGACCTCCATGTTGATCGGGAACATGTCCCGGATGGCCGGGTTGAGGCTGAACAGCATGCCGTAGAAGAACTGCGCGACCTCGTCCTGGCGCGCTTCTATCCGCGCCCAACTCTCCCTGACCAGGCGAACCATCGCGGCGGCGCCGGATGGTGGCTGGCCTCTGGGCGGCTGGGGCGGCAATGGGCTGACTACGGCGTTCGCTGTCATGGTCGGGGCGAAGTCTCCACCTTTACGTGGGGCGTCGGCAAGACTCCCCTGCGGCGATCCGGCGTCCCCCGACCCCTGTGACCCTAACTCGGCACGTGCGCTATGGGGGACTTGAGTGCACGTTCGAGTGATATCCGGTTACCGTCAGCGGCCTCGTGTCAGTCCAACGGGCGAACCTGGCCCTCGACTGGTGAGTTGATCATGTTTAGGGGTGTAAGAGTGGCGCCCGTGACTTCGGACCCACCTACCCCGACCGGAACGGCCCGCGCGGACGTACTGGAGCTAGAACTGTCCGATTCGCTACCTTCGTTACCGAACATCCAGCTCGACGCTCCGGACGACCCGCTGGCCTGCGCGCTGATGGACCAACCCGGCTCAGCGGGCGAGCACCTGCTCCAGGCCGCGTACGGCACGACGGAGCGAGCCGCTCGCTTCTACTCCGACCAGGTACTGGACCACCTGAACCCGAAGATGACCGAGTTCGTCGGCCGGATGGACATGGCCTTCGTGGCGACGGCCGACGCCCACGGCGAGTGCGACTGCTCACTGCGCACCGGGCCGCCCGGCTTCATCGAGGTCCTCAACGAGCGGACGCTCGCGTACCCGGAGTATCGAGGCAACGGTGTCCTGGCGAGCCTCGGCAACCTCAGTGAGAACCCGAAGATCGGCGTGCTGATGGTGGACTTCGTCACAGACCTGATCGGACTGCACGTCAACGGCACCGCCAGCATCGTGGAGGACACCGTCCTGCGCGGCGAGCACCCGGAGCTACCGGTGGACACCGATCGTGGCCGGACGCCGGAACGGTGGGTGCTGGTGAACGTGGTGGAGGCGTACGTGCACTGCCGCAAGCACATCCCCCGCATGGTCCCGCTGGACCGAACACGTCGCTGGGGCACCGACGACCCGCTCCCCAAGGGCGGCGACTATTTCGGCGCCAAAGCGGAGCGCCTCGCGGCCGCACCCCACTGAGCCGTCGCGGGCCGGGTCTACAGGGCCGGGGTCTACAGGGTGGTCGCGGGCCGGGTCGCAGGTTCAGGGCCTACAGGTACAAGCCGGTGCCGTGTTCCGTGCGTTCGGTGGCCAGTGCGTGGATGTCTCGTTCGCGCATCACCAGGTATGCCTCGCCCTGGATTTCTACTTCTTGTTGGTCCTCCGGGTTGAACAGGACCCGGTCGCCGACCTTGATGGTGCGTACGTTGTTGCCGACGCCCAGCACGTCGCCCCACGCCAGGCGCTTCGCCACCTGCGCCGTCGCCGGGATCACGATGCCCCCGCCGCTTCGTCTCTCCCCGTCCTCCGGCGAGATCTTCACCAGCACACGGTCGAGCAGCATCTGGATTTCCAGCTTCGCCACACGGGGGATGTTACTGGCTGTCCATTCCGCCGAGCATGAGCGGCAACCTTGTCGCTCCTCCCTCGACCAACACCACCGGTACACCCCAGTCCTGCCGGGTCAGCCGGCACGCGGGGTGTTCGCCGTCCACGTCACAACTCGCCGCCTGTGCCACCACGTGCAGCACGCCGTGGCCGACGTTTCCGTTGAGTACCAACGTCCGGCTCAACTCCGTGGTCACACCGGCGCCGGCGCGGATCAGGTCCGGTGGCGACGACGTCACCCGCACGCGCGTCGACGGGCCGAAGCGCTCGTCCGGTTTCTGGCCTGGTGGCGGCTGGAACACCACGCTCAGCGTCACATCGCCGGCCGCCAGCTCCACCGGTGGTCGTGTCACCTGGTGGGACGGGCCGGCCACCAGTTGGGCGGCCGCGCCGGGCGGTATCGGGCGTTCCAACCTGTGTGCCGCCGACGCGACCGCCACGACCTCGCCGTCCACGACGACCACGTCCGACGGTTCGGCCAGGCCCGTCGCCAGCGTCGACACCTCGCCACCGACCGGGTCGTAGCGGCGGATCGCTCCGTTGTACGTGTCCGCTACGGCGACCGAGTGGTCCGGCAGCACGGCCACACCCAGCGGATGCTGCAACAGCGCAGTCGCTGCCGGTCCGTCCCGGTGGCCGAAGTCGAACAAGCCCTGTCCGATCGCCGTGTGCACGGCCAGGTCCGACGACAGCCAGCGCAACGCCGACGTCTCCGCGTCGGCCAGCCACAACCGGTCGCCGTCGGCTGCCAGGCCGGACGGCTGGGCGAAGAACGCCTCAGCGGCGGGCCCGTCCCGCAAGCCTTCGACGGTGGTGCCGGCCAGTCGCCGCACCGCGTCGGCTACCGGGTCGAACACGCTCAGCGTGTGGTTGCCGGCCATCGCGATCACGACGCCGCCGGCGGGCTCCCACCACGTCACGTCCCACGGGCTCGACAGGTCGATCTTCGTCGCCGGCCCTTCGGTCTCGCCGTCGCGCCACTGCTGGCCGGTGCCGGCGACCGTGGTCACCGAGCCGTCGGCCAGGTTTACGCCGCGCAGCAGGTGGTTCACCGTGTCCGCGACCACGACGTCGTAGCCGACCCGCGACGCCACGTCGGCGGGGAGCACGGCAATGCCGCCCGGCTCGCGGAAATCCGCCTCGATCGTGCGGAGGACCGTCTCGCCGTCGGCCGCGAACTCGACCAGGTTGTGCCGGGCCGTGTTGGCGACCAGCAGCGTGCCGGACGGTGTGACCGCCGCCTTGCCGGGGAACCGCAACACGGTGTCCGCCGCCGCCGGCGCCACGTACGGGCCGCCACCTCGGTGCAGGGTGCCCCTGCGGTCGTGTTCGGCGACCACGTCGGCGATGACCCGCCGCAACGCCTCGGCGTGGCCCTCGCCGGCCGCCACGTGCACCACGTAGCCCTCGGGGTCGATCACGACCAGCGTCGGCCACGCGCGGACCGCGTACGCCTGCCACGTCCGCAACTCCGGGTCGTCGAGCACGGGGTGGTCGACGTCGTAGCGCTCGACCGCGTCGGCCAGCGCGACCGGGTCGGCCTCGTGTTCGAACTTGGGTGAGTGCACGCCCACGGTGACCAGCACGTCCGCGAACTCGGCCGCCACCGGCCGCAACTCGTCCAGGACGTGCAGGCAGTTCACGCAGCAGAACGTCCAGAAGTCCAGCAGCAGCACCTTGCCGCGGAAGTCCTTCAGCGAGTAAGACCTGCCGCCGGTGTTCAGCCAGCCCCTGCCGGTCAGTTCGGCGCCACGGACCCGAGCCCGCCGCGTCACATCGGAAGTCACATCATGATCCAACCGCAGTCGGTCGGCTCATGTTCCCGTTCCGAAAGACGGGCGGGATTCGGCTCAGCGGCCCCGCAGGGCCAGGCAGCCGCCGTCCTGGACCAGGCCGCCGGTTTCGATGTCCCGGCCGGTCGCCGTGACGCGGCCGTGCACACAGTCGCCGTCGGCGTCGATGCCGAACCCGATGCCTGGGCCCTCTGTCGTGTCGATGTCCACCTGGGCGTCGTACCCGGCCAGCGGCCAGCAGTGCCCCGGCCTACCCCATGCTCCCCATGCGGCTCATGCTAAGCGCGGTCCAGGGCGTCCCGTCGCAACACCAGCAGTACCGGTCGGCGTTTGTGTAGCCGGTCGGACGCGTCGGCCTCCTCGATCAGCGCGTCGGTGGCCTTGTCGCCGATCTCCGCTCGCAGTTCGGCCTCGTGCCGGCGCCACAGGTCGTACAACCTGAACCACCGGTCGTTGCGGCCTGGGTCCTCCACCCGCCGTTCCAGGTGCAGGCCGGCCGCTTCGAAATACCCGAGCCAGGTCGACCAGTGGCCCTTGGCGTCCGGGTCCGCGCTGCTGGACTCGGAGATCGTGAAGACGGCTCGCGCGCCGGGAGCCATGATCCGGTGCAGTTCGATGACGGCGGCTTGCCGGTCGGGGGCGAACGGCAGGGCGTCCATGCTGATCACGCCGTCGGCGACGGCATCGGGCAGGCCGGTCTCGTCGAATCGTCCGACTCGGAACTCCGCCCTGCCCTCAGGGACGAAGTGGGCGGCTCGTTTCGATGCCAGTTCGACCGCGACCGGGCTGAAGTCGACGCCGGTCAGCCGCGCGGACGTCGCCCGCGCCAGCCACAGGCCGGGGCCGCCGCGGCCACAGCCGAGGTCGACGAGCTGCTCGCCGGGTTGCAGCCGCAGTCCCTGGATCATCTCGCCGAGGGTCCACCACGTGCACGAGCTGAACGGTTCGACCTCGCCGGGATGGTCCTCGCCGTACGCCTTGTCCACCAGCTCCCGCATCAGCGGGTGATCGCCGGCCCGGTGCGCGAGGTCGTAGCCGCCAGGGCTGATATCACTCATGTCCGCACCGGGAAAATGTCCGGACATGGGACGCTCCGCGGTGCTGCCAGGTCGGGGGTCCGGCAGCACCGCGGAGCCACACTGGACATCGTGTCGCGATGCGGTCTCGTTACACACACCGTGGATGTGACCCAGCTCACTCGTCTCTCCCCAGTAGGAATCGGCCGAAATGCGGGACTGTGAAAGCGATCCGGCCTCGCTCGGCCGAGTACACCAAACCCTTCTTGATGAGGTTGTCGCGTGCCGGCGACAGTGACGACGGCTTGCGGCCGAGGAAGATCGCCACTTCCGAACTGCCGGCGCCCTCGTCCCTGCCCTCCGTGAGTTCCGCCATCGCGCGCAGGTACTCACGTTCGGCCGGTGTCGCGCGTTCGTAGCGTGAGCCGAAGAAGCCGACCGCCAGTTCGGCCTCTGCCTCCGGTGCCGCCATGGCCACGTCCTCCGCCGTGATCGGGTCGGCCGGCGCCGCGTCCCAGGCCGCCTTGCCGTACGCCTGCACGAAGTACGGGTAGCCGCCGGACGCCTCGAACAGCGCGTCCAACGCGTCCGGCACGATGCCGGCCAGTTCCCTCGTCACCGGTGCCAGCACGGCCTGGTTCACGTCGTCCCGATCGAGCCGGTCGATTCGAACATACCGGAAGAGTCGCTCGGAATAGGACTTGCTCGCGGACAGTACGGCCGGCAGGTGCGGCAGTCCCGCGCCGACCACCACCAGCGGCGCGCCGGACTGGGACAGCTCGTGGCACGCCGCGCACAACGCGGACACGTCGTCGGGCAGCAGGTCCTGCATCTCGTCGATCAGGAGCGCGACCCCGGTGCCGACGTCCTGGGCCAGCTCGGCCACGTCCGTGAACAGTTCGACCAGGTCGATCTCGATGTCACCGGAATCCGCCCTGCCGACGGCCGCCGGCACGTCGATCCCCGGCTGCCAGCGGTCGCGCAGCTTCGCGTTCTCCGGGTTGGACCGCAACGCGAACGCCTTGAGTACGCCGAGCACCGCCTCCACCCGGTCCGGCGCACGATGTCGCACGGCCAGGTCGCGCACGGCCCGGTGCAGCGCCGCCGACAGTGGCCGGCGCAGTTCCGCGTCCGGGCGGGCCTCCACCTTGCCGGCGCCCCAACCGCGCCGGACGGCCATCGAGCGCAGTTCGCCGAGCAGTACGGTCTTGCCGACACCGCGCAGGCCGGTGAGCACGAGACTGCGTTCCGGACGGCCGCGGGCGACCCGCTCCAGCACCACGTCGAACGCCTTGACCTCGCGATCCCGCCCCGCCAGTTCGGGCGGGCGCTGGCCGGCGCCGGGGGCGAACGGGTTGCGCACCGGGTCCATGATCGGACCGTATCGCGGTTTCTAGGAACGATCCGATATTCGGGCAGACTCCGCTACGGCGTGTCGGCACACCGTTGTGCACCCACCACGAGAGCGTCCCTCACGAGATGCACAGCTCGTTGCCCTCGGGATCGGTGATGGTGACCCAGCTATGGGGGCCCTGCTGACCCCGGTACAGGTAGGCGCCGCCGGCCGACACCAGCCGTGCGACCTCGGCATCCACGTTTTCCGCGCCCACCCACACGTCCAGGTGCACCCGGTTCTTCACTTCCTTGCGCTCTGGCACCTGCTGGAACAGGACACGCTTGCGCGGGCCGCGTTCCGGGCCGTCCGGGTGCCGGATCGCGGCGCCGGTCAGCCAGACGAGCTGACCGTGGTGCAGCGTCGTGTCCGCCTCGGTGGCCATGCCCTTGGCGATCATCTCCCGGATGAACGCGGGGTCGGTCGGCTCGACGACCCAGCCGAGCGCGTCCGCCCACCAGTCGGCCAGGGCGTGTGGGTCGGCACAGTCGATCACTACCTGGAAGTCGTATGCCATGGCCGGCAAGGATAGTGTCCCGATCGGACGGTCGACCGCGGTCCATCGTGGTCGCTAGCGATTTATAGTGGAAACGCTAGAGATGTTGATAAGGCGGCAGGATTGCCGATCCGGCGGAATGCCGGTTGGCTGTTCGCATGGCGCAACTGGTGACCGTCGGCACTGGCGAGGTGGAACGGGTCGCCGATCAGGCCGACCTGCGGCTGTCGTGGGTCGGCAGGGGACGTGACCGCAACGCGGCCGTACACGAGTTGACCACCCGGATCGAGGCCGTCGAGCCGCACCTCGACCGGCCGGGTGTCCGCGTGCTCTCCCGCCGGCTGTCCGTGCACGACGTCTGGCGGGACGCGAGGCGACGCGAAGGCGCCCAGGCCACGCAGTCCTACCTGGTCCGGATCACCGACGTCACCGTGCTGGACGACCTGCTCGCGGCACTCGTCGGCAGCGAACCGACCGGGATCGACGGGCCGACGTGGACACTTGCCGACGACACCGAACCGACCCGCGAGGCCCAGCACGCCGCGGTCGCGGACGCCCGTGCCAAGGCCGACGGCTACGCCGACGCCGTCAACGGCCGGCTCGGCCCGCTGCTTCAGGTGACCGATGGCTCGACGTCACACCACCACCAGCCGATGTTCGCGGTCGCCTACAAGACCAGCCGGGCTGCGGCAGCACCGCCGAACATCGGCGACCTGGGACTGGAACCGCAGCCGGTGACGGTGTCGGCTCAGTGCACGATGACCTGGGAACTGCTGGTCTGAACCCGATTCACCGCTCCAGGATCGCCGTCACACCCTGCCCGCCGGCCGCGCAGATCGACACGAGTGCCCGGCCGGAACCGCGTTCGGCGAGCAGTTTCGCGGTCGTCGCCACGATCCGACCGCCGGTCGCGGCGAACGGGTGGCCGGCCGCCAGCGACGATCCGTTGACGTTCAGCTTCGCCATGTCGATCGCGCCGAGCGGTCCGTCGTTGCCGAGCTTCTCCTTGCAGTACGCGGCATCCTCCCAGGCCCGCAGGGTCGCCAGCACCTGCGACGCGAACGCCTCGTGGATCTCGTAGAAGTCGAAGTCGCCAAGGCCGACGCCGGCCCGCGCCAGCAGTCGCGGCACCGCGTAGGCCGGCGCCATCAGCAGGCCCTCGCCGCCGTGCACGTAGTCGACGGCCGCGGTTTCCACGAATGTCAGGTACGCCAGTACCGGCAACCGGTGCGCGGCTGCCCAGTCCTCGCCGGCCAGGAGGACCACTGCCGCGCCATCGGTCAGCGGGGTGGAGTTTCCCGCCGTCATCGTGCCTTCCGGCCCGCCGAACGCGGGCTTGAGCTTGGCCAGCTTGTCGGCGGTCGAGTCCGGTCGCAGGTTCTCGTCGCGCGCCAGGCCGAGGTACGGGGTCACCAGGTCGTCGAAGAAGCCGCGGTCGTAGGCGGCTGCGAGGTGCTGGTGGCTGGCGGCGGCCAGTTCGTCCTGTTCGGCGCGGCCGATGCCCCACTCCTTGGCGGTGATCGCGGCGTGCTCGCCCATCGACAAGCCGGTGCGCGGTTCCGCGTTGCGTGGGATCTCCGGCACGATCTGGCCCGGCCGCAGCCGAGTGAGCAGTCTGAGCCGTGCGGCGACGGACTTGGCGCTGTTCAGTGCCACGAGGATGCGGCGCAGGTCCTCGTTGAGCGCGAGCGGCGCGTCGCTCGTGGTGTCGACACCGCCCGCGATGCCGCTGTCGATCTGGCCGAGCGCGATCTTGTTGGCCACCGCGATGATCGACTGGAGCCCGGTGCCGCAGGCTTGTTGCAGGTCGTACGCGGGCGTGTCGGCCGCGAGGCGGCTGCCCAGCACCGACTCGCGGACGAGGTTGAAGTCCCGGCTGTGCTTGAGCACCGCGCCGCCGACCACCTCGCCGACCCGCTCGCCCTGTAGGCCGAACCGGCTGACCAGGCCGTCCAGCGCCGTCGTGAGCATGTCCTGGTTGGACGCCTCGGCGTAGCGGCTGTTGGAGCGGGCGAACGGGAGCCGGTTGCCGCCGAGGACCGCCACCCGTCGGATCGAAGTCATGTCGTCCTCCCAGTGTCGGGCTACTATGGCGACAGTAACCTACCCGTGAGTAGACTTACCACTGAGTAGGAAGGTGTGCGGATGTCCGATCGGTACCAGCAGTTCGCGAGCTCGGGCCTCGGCCGCGTCGTGGTCGGTCGGCTCGGCCTGCCCGACCCGACGCGCCTGCGCCGCTACGAGCCCGGCCAGCCGCTGCTCGCCGGCCCCGCCCTGCTCGGTGCCGCGCCTGGTGGCCGGCTCGCGGAGACCGTGGCCGCCATCCTCACCAAGGCTGACACAGACGTCCGCACTTCGCCCGACGGCGACGACCGCTACGGCGCCCTGATCTTCGACGCCACCGGCATCACCAGCCCCGATCAACTCCGCGAGCTGCACGCGTTCTTCCACCCCGTGCTGCGTCGCCTCGGGACCTGTGGCCGGGTGCTCGTGCTCGGCACACCGCCGGAGAGCGTCAGCGCGGTCGGCGAGAAGATCGCGCAACGCGCGCTGGAGGGCTTCACGCGGTCGCTGGGCAAGGAGCTGATCAAGGGCGGCACCGTGCAACTGGCCTACGTGGCCAAGGGCGGTGAACTCGCACTGGAGTCGACCGTGCGGTTCCTGGTGTCGGCGAGGTCGGCGTACGTGTCCGGGCAGGTGGTCCGGGTCGGCAAGCAGGAAACCGTTGTGGCGCCGGATGACTGGGCCACGCCGCTCAAGGGCGGGGTCGCGCTGGTGACCGGTGCGTCGCGTGGCATCGGCGCCGCGATCGCGGACGTGCTCGCCCGCGACGGCGCCCACGTGGTGTGCCTCGACGTGCCCGCCCAGGGCGCCGAACTGTCCACTGTGGCCAATCGTGTTCGCGGCGAGGCCGTGCAACTGGACATCACCACCGTGGACGCGCCGACGACGTTGGTCGAATACCTGCTGACGCGACACGACGGCGTCGACATCGTCGTGCACAACGCCGGCATCACGCGGGATCGCAGGCTCGCCAACATGGCCGCCGACCGCTGGGACGCCGTGCTCGGCGTGAACCTGGCCTGCCAGGTGCGGATCAACGACGCCCTGCTGAGCCGGAAGGCGTTGCGGGACAACGGCCGGATCATCGGCGTGTCGTCGATCGCCGGTATCGCCGGTAACACGGGGCAGACCAACTACGGCACGTCGAAGGCCGGAGTGATCGGCATGGTCGCCGCGTACGCGCCGAAACTGGCCCGGCGGGGCGCGACGATCAACGCCGTCGCTCCCGGCTTCATCGAGACGAAGATGACGGCGGCCGTGCCACTGGTGATCCGGGAGGCCGGCCGGCGGATGAACGCGCTCGCGCAGGGCGGCCTGCCGATCGACGTCGCGGAAACCATTGCCTGGTATGCCAATCCGGCGTCCGGCGGGGTCAACGGCAACGTGGTCCGGGTGTGCGGCCAGAGCCTGCTGGGGGCGTGAGCCGGGTGAGCGTCGAACTGGACCACGACCCCAACCTGACGACCCTGTTCGCCAAGGCGGCGCTGCGCGGCCTCCGCCCGGTACCCCACGAGCCCGTGTTGCCGGACACGACCTATGCCCGGATCGACGTCCGCACCGACCGGTCCCACCTGGCCGGCTACGACCGCGTCTGCGGCTACCGCCTGACCGACGAACTGCCGGTCACGTACCCGCACCTGCTGGTGTTCGGCCTACAGATGGCGCTGATGACGGCGGACGACTTCCCGTTCCCGCTGATCGGCCTCGTGCACGTGGCCAACCGGATCAGCCAGCACCGGCCGATCCACGCCGACGAGCCGCTCGTGGTGCGCGTGCGCGCGGCGAACCTCCGCCCGCACGAGCGCGGGACGCAGTTCGACATGCTCAGCGAGGCACTCGCGGACGGCGATGTCGTCTGGCAGGAGACCAGCACGTACCTGCGCCGCACGTCGACCGGTCACGTGCGGCGCACCGAGTCGCAGCCGACCACGAAGCCGACCGCGATCTGGCGGGTGCCAGACGACATCGGCCGCCGCTACGCCGAGGTCTCCGGTGACCACAACCCGATCCACCTGCACGCGCTGACCGCTCGGCTGTTCGGCTTCCGCAGGGCGATCGCGCACGGCATGTGGTCGATGAGCAGATGCGTCGCGTACTACGAAGGCCGGCTGCCCGCCACCGTGGACGTGCGGTTCAAGCTGCCGATCCCGCTGCCGGCCACGGTCGCGCTGACCGCCCGCCCCGACGGCTTCGACCTGGCCGACCACCGCACCGGCAGGCCGCATCTGACGGGTCGTTTCGCCTAGCTCACCCTGGGCGGCGGTTTCCAGACCTGGCCATCGACCAGGTTGCCGAAACCGAGCCACACCAGGTTCATCAGCCGTACCGCGATGATGTCGGCGGAATCCTCCGGATGGTCCAGCCACCAGTCCGCCAGCGACTCGCCCGCGCCCACCAGTGCGGCCGCGAGCGCCTCGCCGGACGCCGAAGCGGCCTCGCCGATGCCCTCGTCGCTGCCGGTGCGCATCAGGACGGCGGCGACCAGGCTGATCGCCCGCTGCCGCATGGCGTTCAGCTCCGCCGTGAACGGGCCGCCCTGCGTGATGGACTGCCGGTGCAGCACGCGCCAGCTCTCCCTGTGCTCGCCGACGAAGCCGAAGAACGACCGTAAGCCGTGCCAGAGCTGGACGTCCGGCGGCAACCCCGCCTTGATGCCGCCGACGACGGCCTCCAGCATCCTGGTCGCCTCGCGGTGGATGCACGTGGCGAACAGGTCCTCCTTCGCCCCGAGGTAGGCGTAGATCATCGGTTTCGAGATGCCGGCCACCTCGGAGATCTCGTCCATGGACGCGTCGTGGTAACCGTTGCGCGAGAACACGGTCACGGCGGCGTCCAGGATCTGGCGCTCGCGGACCTCGCGTGGCAGTCGTTTGGCACGCACCGAAGGCTCACCCTTTGCCGGTGACAATTGGGACCACTCCTCCCGGCGACACAGGCTCCCCGCAGCACGTCCTGTCCACCCTATCGTCTGGAAACGGCCTTCTTGTTGCCCTGATACCTACTGCGTCGTAGCCTTACTCCAGAGTAGGTAATGGGGAGGAGGGCCGCATGACGGACACCGACCTGTCCGCCGAGGCACTGGGGCGGCTCGATCCGGACCGGCTCGTCGCGCTGCTGGACGGTCTGACCCCCGACGATCCCGCGCTGGCCGTTCTCGACATCAACACCCTCGGCAAGGTCGTCGACCCGAAGGCCCTTGGCCGCGACCAGTTCGTTCGACTGCTGGCGGCGCTGGACCGGCTGGCCGGCCTCGGCGCGCACGTCGACCTGAGCCGGATGGACGCGGACACGTTCGCGCGGATCATCGGCCGCGCGTCCAGCGACCAGGTGCGCGGCGCGCTGGCGCGGACCGAACTGCGCACCCGCATTCTGGACGAGATCTTTCGCCGGATGAGCGACCACCTGCGGACCGACCGGGCCGAGCGGGTCCGTGCCGTCGTGCACTGGCGGCTGACCGGCGGCACCGGCGAGGGCGGCTACGACCGCTGGGAGACGATCATCGAGGACGGCACGTGTGCCGTGCACCGCGAGTCGACGCGCGATCCCCGCGTCACCATCACCGTGCATCCGCTCGACTTCCTCAAGCTGATCACGAACAACGCATCGGGCCCCGTGCTGTTCATGACCGGCAAGCTGAAGATCAAGGGCGACCTCGGCTTCGCCGCCGGCCTCACGAGCCTGTTCGACCTGCCGAAAGCCTGAACGGAAACCGCCATCGACATCGACCGGATCGTCCGCGCGATCGACCCGCACAAGATGGGCCCGCGCGGCATCGCCCACCTGATCGAGTGCGGCTGCTCGGCCGCGCCACGACGGAACAACTCGACGCCATCGCCGCGTCCGCGATCGCGCGACCACTCGTACTGACGGAAGTATTCCGCCGAATGGCCGTGCATCTGCATACCGATCGGGCACTATCGGTACATGCCGTGGGTTCGATGCGAATTGGTTGTTGTAGCAACAACGAATACGAACGGTTCCAGACCGTGATAGATGGTGGTTCGTGTGTTACCGACACACAACTGGACTCGTCGCCCCGAATAACGCTCACCATCGGGATGGCGGACTTCCTGCGGCTTGCTACTGGTACGGCAAGTCCGACAAGGCTGCTGATCGGGCGGCGACTGCGCATCCGGGGCGACTTGCGGTTTGCCCTGCGGATGGCAAGCCTGTTCGACATCCCTGCCGCTTAGGCCGTAAAGCAAACGATTGTTGCGCCATAGTGTTGATTGTCACGTGTTGATCGCTGCTCCAACCGGGTGGAAACACTTTCCGCGCATACCCGCTTTCCGGGTAGCGTGCGGCTATGTGAGAGACGAGCACCTTCGCCCGGTCGTGCTGCCAAAGGCACTGCTGGATCATACCGACGCACTGGTGAGTGCTGTACAGCGCTACCACAGTGCGCTCGCCCAGATGATGGCCGCCGAATACACCATTCGCGAGGTGGTGGACAACGCCCTGCTCGCCGGAGTGTCCACCGTAGCGGTGCGCGGAATAATCAACAGTTTCGCGGATGCCGCGAACACTCCGCTGCTGCACGCGTCCGATGTGGACCCACGGCTGGCGACCGACGACCAGGAGCTGATCGACGCCGACTCGCTGCTGGCCGACCTCGCCGCCCGACACGGCAACGGCACCGTGGCCTGACCAGCCACGATGCCGACACCGTTGTCGGGTTGCCGTGTCGAGAGGGTCGAGCCGGTTCGATCAGTAGGTGATCGCCACCGCCGGGTCGGCCAACAGCGCGCCGACGTCGGCGAGGAACCGCGAGCCCTGCTCGCCGTCCACCACCCGGTGGTCGAAACTCAGCGAGAGCTGGCAGACCTTCCGCACCACGATCTGGCCGTCCACCACCCACGGCATGTCCCTGATCGCGCCGAACGCCAGGATGGCCGACTCGCCGGGGTTGATGATCGGCGTACCGGTGTCGACGCCGAACACGCCGACGTTCGTGATGGTGAACGTGCCGTCGAGCATGTCAGCGGGCGGCGTCCTGCCCTCACGTGCCGTGGTGGTGAGGCGGTCCAGCGCCACGGCCAGTTCCGGGAGTGAGAGCCGCTCGGCGTCGCGCACCTTCGGCACCACGAGGCCACGCGGGGTGGCGGCGGCGATGCCGAGGTGCACGTAGTTCTTGTAGACGATCTCGCCGGCCGCGTCGTCCCAGGTCGCGTTGACGTCGGGCGTCCCGCGCACGGCGAGGCAGACCGCCTTCGCCGCGAACGCCAGCGGTGTCAGCCGAATCCCGGCGAACTTCGGGTCGTTCTTCAGCTTCGCCCGGAGTTCCATCATCGGCGTCACGTCGATCGTCAGGAACTCGGTGACGTG
>DATBDL010000281.1:0-14902 GCA_036269975.1 Pseudonocardiaceae bacterium
AAACGCGATCAGGGTTCCGTACCGAGCGGCGACATGACCGTCGAATGGCAGCGTGGGCGCAGGTATCCAGGACAACCGGCTCATGGCGTTCAGTCACCGTGCTGGTCCCACTGGTCCTCGTCGCCGACACACGATCGTCGGTGCCGAAGAACTGATCGGCTTCCTGTCGCATCCTCGTGTGGTCCACCCGCGGCAACCGTTCATATGGGCCGGCTGCCTCGTGATCAGCAACGGCGTCCTGATCAGCCCGGAAAGTTTCGACGTCGACACTTGGGGCGTCACGAGATATCGACGCGAAATCCTGCCGGCTGACGAACCGACGCCGCAATGTGGTCAATTCCGCGATCCGATGACTATCCCCGATGATCGTGAAGGACTGGCTGTGCTGAATGGTTGCGGAGATCCGCCAGTAGTTCGGTGAGTACCAGTTCTTCCTGGACATGGACGCCATGATGTTCCAACTCTCGGCGTAGGTCCGGATCCCAGGCTGCGTCTGTCGGGCGGCCGGTCAGCTTTCCGCCGGTGACCGATTCGAGCGCTGCTCGGTAGGCTTTCGCGTTGAATCGCCATTGTTGCCATTCGAATCGTTCGCGCAGTGCGTTGGCTATCCTGATGCCGCCCCAGTCGAAATCGCCGTGGTACGCCAGTTCCGCTCCGTTGGATACGAGCAATGTGAGCAGGCGGATGGCGGCTGTCGATGGCTGGCCGCCTACGCACACCATTGGTGGGCCGGCGGCGCCCAGTTCGTCCGCTGCGCTGGCCAGCACGATCGGATTCTCACACACCCACACCCGTTGTGTGCCAACGCCGAGCGTCAGCTCGTTTCGACCTAGCTGGCGGAGGGTCAGCACGCACGGCTCACCGGCCTCGGTCGCCGCCGCGAGCATCCGGTCTACGGCGGTACCGACACCGCCGGGCAGTCCCAGCGTCAACACCGTCGATGACAACTCGTCGCGGTGTACGCCCACGGCGGCCCACGCGGTACGGCGCTCTGCTGCCGAGCCGTCGCCGGTTGGCGCCCCTCCGGCCAGTACCCGCACTGCCGCCAGCGCCAGGGTTGCGAGCGGGCGTCCGTCGTCCAGGCCGTGTGCGTCGCCTGTGGTCTCGGCGGCCAACCGTCCGCCGGCAATACCGGTCGACGGCAGCGCGTCGAGTACTCGCAGCAGCGCCTGAACCAGCAACTTCGCTTCTACGGGGCCCGACGTCAACCGGCGCAGCATGCCGGTGGCGTCCAGCCACGTCCGCCACTCGGCCAGCTCCGGTCGCCGCTCGACCAGCTCGGCCAGCGGCGCCAGAACCGTCTGCCAGGCCGCCGCCGACGCGGCCGATTCCGCTCTGCGGTCGGCGACGGTGCCCAGGAGCACCTCGATCGCGGCGGCCAGCCCATCCGGTGCGGCACCACTGGTCCGTAACACCGCGTCCAACTCGTCCAGTGACACCGTCAGCGACCTGCCCGTCGTCACGCGGCGGCCCAGTAGGCGTTCGACCGCGCGCCGTTGCTCGGGGTCGGCGTTGACCAGGGTGATCGTTCCGGTCAGCGGCCGGCCCAGTTCCAGGCGGTGCCGCACGCGTCCCACCAACCAGGCGGTGTGCTCACCACCCAACAACCGGCGTATCCGTACCGGATCGGACTGTTGGTCCACCGGCACCACTACGGCGCCGGCCAGTCGACACGCCGGCGTTCCCGGCCGTCCCAGCGCCACGGCGTGACCAGCACGGCGTCGATGCCTTCGCGGCGGGACAACTGGGCGATGGCAAGGCCGGGCACCTGCGGGTAGCAGCCCCATTCGCGCTCGCTGGTCATCACCACGTCCAGGTCGAACGCGGCCAGCAGACCCAGACACTTGGCACGCGAATCGTCGTCAACGCCGGCGAATGCCTCGTCCAGGGCGATCAGCCGGGGCGTGTACGGGTTGCCGGACGACGTGTAGAACGACGACGCGGCCGCGAACAGTGGCACCGACGCGGCCAGTACCCGTTCACCGCCGGACGCCGGCCCGGTTGCCGGTCGCCACTGGCCGTCCTGGTACCTCTGGATCGCGAACTCGTGCCACGCGCGGTAGTCCAGCGCTCGGGTGAGCTGTTCGGCCCAACCGCCGGAGCTGTCCTCGGCGTGTTCGGTGTTGATCCGTTCCTGGAGGAACGCACCGACCGCCGTCCGGTC
Source organism: Pseudonocardiaceae bacterium (assembly GCA_036269975.1). Classification (GTDB taxonomy): domain Bacteria; phylum Actinomycetota; class Actinomycetes; order Mycobacteriales; family Pseudonocardiaceae; genus DATEPR01. The sequence continues at coordinate 2,165 of DATBDL010000281.1, forward strand.
CGCCGCGCTCCACGCGTCCGCGGTCTGGCGTAGCAGCCGATCGCGTACGGCGGCCAGCCCGTCGGGTGCCGTGCGCGACAGCCGCCATTGCAACCGCAGTCGCATGCCGGTCGACGTCGGCCGGTCGGCCAGGTCGGCGTTGATGGCACCGACCTGTTCCTCCGCGCCGCTGATCAGTTCCTGGAGTGTTCCCGCCACCTCGTTGATCAGGTGGTTCTCCAGGATTTCCCGCTCCTTGGCCGACAGCAGCGTCGCCCTGTGCTCCGTCTCGGCCAGCAGGCCGGCCACCAGTGTGGGCACGTCCTGCCTGCGACCGCCGAACAGCACGTCGACCACGATGACGCCGTCGCGAACCGTCATGCCGACGGAATGGCCGTGCCGGGACAGGGCATCGGTGAGCAGCTTGTGCTCCGCCGTGACACGCTGCTGCACCAGTTCCCACGGCCGGTCGGCATCGTCCACGTGCTCCAGCGCCGCGTTGATCGCGCGGGCCAACGCGATCGCCGGTGTCGGCGCCCACTCGTCGGACGGGTCGGGGACATCCAGGTCGGGCAGGACGGTGTGCAGCAGGCCGGTGGCAACGAACGCGCGCAACGCGTTGACCGCGTGGTCCCGCTCGTCGACGGCGGCGGTGATCGACTCGCGCAGGGATTCCCGCAGCCCGTCCGCCTTTCCCCTGCCTTCGCGGGCCTGACCGGCGGTCGCGCGCTGCTCTCGCTCCATGTCGTCGCGCGCAGTCAGTTCACGGTCCACCGCGGCCAGTTGCCGGTGCAGTTCTTCGACGGCGCCCCCCGCGGTTTCCAGCAGTACCCGGTGCCGTTCGGCCGCGGTCGCGGCCGCCGCACGTGCGTGGCTGGCAGCCGACGCGCGTTCTTCGCGCTGTTCGACCGCGTCGGTCAGTTCGTCCTGGGCCCGCGTCACCTCGTCGCGGGCGCGTCGTACCGCCTGGGCCGCCGGCCACAGACCGGCCAGTGCCACCCGGTAGTCCCCGAGCGCCGAGCGCACCGAGGACAGGGCCGTGTGCTCCGTTGGCAGGCCGACATCGCCGGCGAACTCGTTCGCCGTGGCACCGGCCGCGGCGGCCTGCTCCTGTCGTCGTGCGACCAGCGCCTCGGCACCCGTCAACTGCTCGTCGACGCGGCGTTTCGCCTCGTGTTCGGCCGCCACCCTGGTGTGCGCGTCGCGTAGCGCGGCGTCCACGGGCTGGGCCTGGTGTTCGGCCACCAGCCCGTCGGCACGCTCGGCGAGTCGCACGTCGGCGCCGTCGAGTTCGGCGAGCCGGGTGTCGATATCGCCCAGTTCGGCGCGTAGCGCGGCCAGCCGGGCGCGTCGGGCGGCCTCCCGCGCGCCCTCGCCGATGTGGACAGCGGTGTCCTTGTGCCACGACCCGGTCAGCGGACCGTTGGCGAACCGTCCGTCGACGCCGACCCAGGTCACGCCGCCGGGGCCGAGGCCGATCGCGGCGAGCACAGCCGCGACAGCCGTGTCGGTCAGCGGGGCGGCCATCGGGTCGCCCTGGTCGATGGCCGGTGCCAGCACGGCGGTCAGACCAACGGCGAGTGCCGGCCGTACTGCGCGTACGACCACGTCATCACGGATCGGATCACGCAGTTCCCCGTCCGGTGTCACCCAGGCGTCCAGGATGCCGGCCGCTTCGAGTGCGGCTTCGAGACCGGCGCGATGCTGGTCGGACACCCCGTCGGTGAAGTCGACCACCTGCCAGAAGGGTGCTCCCGGCCGACCATCGCGCCCCGAGGGTTCGCGCGTGTGCGGCGCAGGCGGAGCGTCCTGACCACCGGCGGCCAGTCGGGCGATCTCGTCGGCGATCCGTTCGCGGGCCAGACGGATTTCCGCGCGAAGCGCGTCCAACTCCGCCCTGCGCCGGCCGAGTTCCTCGGTGGCCCGCCGGACGGCATCGGCCACGGCGCTGGCGGCCGGGTTCGGACCGGCCAGCGTCTCGGTCCACGACTCCAACGCGGCGAGCACGTCCTCCTGGTCGCCGACGCGGATCTCCACCGTGTCGGCGAGGTAGCCGGTGTACGCATCGACCAGCACACGGGCCTGATCGGTGACCTCGGTCTCGGCCGTGATGATCCGGTCGACGGCGGCCTGCCGCTCACCGGTGATCCGATCGACCTCCGCGCGTGCCGTCCGGACCGCGGCTTCGGCCGTGGCCGCCGCCTGTAGCAATGTGTCCAAACGGGACACAGCAGCGGACTGTTCGTCGATCACGTCCGTACCGGCACGGCTGGCACGCGGGTACGGCGGCTGGTCGGTGGCCAGTTCGGACAGCACGTGCGCGTGTCTGGCGACGATCAACGCGGTTTCCGCGGCCGCCGCCGCTCTGTGCTGCGCCGCTTCGAAGGCGGCCTCGTCGATCTGGGCGATCCGCGCGGCGTCGGCCAGTCGGCCTTCCCGCCGGCGTGCGGTGTCGACCGCCTTCACCCGCTCGGTTTCCCGGTCGGCCGCGAACCGGCGCGACTGTTCGGCTTCCTTGCCCGCCTTCGTCAGTTCTCGCGCGTTCCGCATCTCCGGGCTCTGTTCGAGCGCCGCTCGCCGCGCCGCCAGCACGGTCTCGGCCGCCGAGAGCTCGTCCAACCGGGTGTTGGCGGCGGCCAGAGCCCGATCGGCCTGCTGGTAGGCCGTCTCGGCGGCACCGAGGTCCTGGCTGAGTTGCTCGTAACGGCTGTGTGCCCTGCGCGGTGGGGTCGCGCATCGCTTGGCCGCGATTCCGGCGTACCGGCGGTAGTGAGTGAGGAAGGCGTCCGCGGCCGTCTTCGCCTCGGCAAGGCCGAGCAGGGCTTCCCGTTCCTCGTCGAGACCGCGGAACGCCTCGGCGACCGTGGTGACCAGTGACGGGTCCAGCGGCGGCAGTGCCTCGGTCAGTGCGTGCGAGAGCAGCTTCTCGTCCGGTTTCTTGGACAGTTGTGGCTGCCGCAACTGGATCAGCAGGTTGACCAGGGCTTCGTAACGGTGCTGGCCCAGCCCGAACAGCGCCTCGTCCACGGCCCGCCGGTAGTCCGTCGCGGTGTCGTAGACGGTGCCGTGGCCGTCCACGGCGTCCCGGAGCTTCTCCCTTGTCAACGCTACGCGGGTGGGGCTGACCAGGGACAGGTCGCTGCCGATGCGTTGGGTGGTGAGGAAGAACCAGTGCCGGGCGATGCCCTTGCCGCGCACCGCCTTGAGACCCGCGCCGATCGTACGGAATTCGGCAGCGCCATCCGAATTCACGCGACCGAATTCGAGCCACGTGTAGCCAAGGCGTTCCGGATGCGGGTGCTTGCCGCCGAGCAGCAGGTTCCACTCCATCCGCTTGTTGCGGTCACCGTCGGGCTCGACCCGGTGGGCGGCCAGGTCACCGTCGAGCAGAAACGGCAGGGTCAGCGCGAGAACTTTGGACTTCCCGGTGCCGTTGTTGCCACGCAACAACAATCGGCCATCGTGGAACTGGAATTCCTCGGTGTCGTAGTAGAACATGTCCACCAGGCCCGCGCGCAACGGCTGCCAGCGCCTGCGGTGTGGGGTGGGCAGGTCGTTCAACGTCGGCCGGCCTTTCTGGTCGTTCGAAGGCTCGGTCCGGTGTGGACGGTCGGCTCCTGTACGGCGTAGCGGGCGATGGCCGGCCGGCCGAGCACCATCGGCGAATCCCCTGTGACGTCGGCGACCAGTCGCAACGCGCGGAGCTTGTCCAGCGCGATCGACAACAGTTCGACGTCGGCGCCCGGCTCGGTGACGCCACGGCGCCAATACGTCTCGTGCTCCCGAGCCTGCTTGCGGACGTAGGCGCGCAGCCGGTCGACCGGCACGGGCTCCGGCGCCCGCTGCGCCAGGTACTCGGCGACCAACAGGGTGACATGGCCGTCGGTGCGCTGCTCGGGCATGCGCACATCGGTGAGGTCGTCGTCCGGGTCCACCATCGCGACGCCCTCGGCCCGCATCTCGGCGACCAGCCCGGTGGCTTCCTCGATACGCCGGGTGATCGCGTGTCGCTGGCTGACCAGATAGGCGCGTTCGTCGTCGGTCAACTCGTCGTAGTACACGACCGGATCGTCCAGCAGCCGTCGGGTCAGCCCGTGCCGTAACGCCCGGTTGCGCAACTCGTCCGTGTCCGGCATCGGTTCCGTTGCCAGCTCACGCAACCGCTGGTCGTGGTCGAGCGCCTCGATCGTCGATGCTCCGCGACTGCCCGTCAGCAGCGCGGCCAGCACCCGTCGCCGCACGTCGTACAGCACGTCACCGGTATCGGTCAGATAGGCGTCCTCGTCGCCGGCCACCCGCTCCAGGACTCCCAGACCGAGCAGCAGCCTGACCACGGCCACCAGATCGGACCGCTCGTCCCGACGACTGAGGGTGAACACGACACCGGCCTCGGCCAACTCCGGCTCGCCTGCCGCGACCAGTACCCCTTCGGCCAGCCGGCCGAGGGTGATCTGCGCGTCGGCCCGCTCCAACACCGACAGCGCGAGGCACAGGAGCACGTACCTGCGACGACCGAACGCGGGCCGGCCGCGTCCCTCCCGTGCCGGATGCACACCGGGATCGCGGGCGTCGGCCGGCATCGTCTTGAACAGCCGGGCGGACTCGGCGTCCACCACCAGTCGCCAGCCGGTCTCGGCGCCCAGCCAGCCGCGCAGGTCCGTCGCGTACTTGCGGACCAGCCGCAGCGCGTCGTCGTCGATCCCCGCCGTCAGCAGCGGCTTGGCCAGTAACGCCCGCAGTGCGGACCGGCGGCCGGCGACGTCGTTGTCGCTGGTCAGGCTCGTCATAAGCCCGCACCCGCCAGCGTTCGCGCGGCCGTAAGGTCGACGATCTCGACGACGTGCTGCGGTCCGCGCAGTACGCCGTCCTCGGTCGGGATCTCGATGGTGCCCCCATTCGGGACCAGGGCGAGCCGGATCTCCATGGTGCCGTCGCCGGTGGTGGTCGTGACCTCGGTGTCGCCAGGGTGCCGGGCGGCCAGCGCGTCGCCGAGCAGGGCGAGGAACAGGCGGAACGTCTTGGTGTCCAGTTGGCCGAGTTCGGAGAGCAGTGTCGGCCCGGTCGTGCGCAGGCGCTCGCGGGCGGCGCTGGTTTCGGCTGCCTCGTGGGATGCCTGCTCGGCGAGTAGGCGACGCTGTTCGGTGCGGTCGGCTACTCGGTTGGGCTGGCCGCGCCGCTCGTAGGAACCGGTCTTGCGCAGTTGTGGGCTGATCAGCACCGGAGGCGCCGCCCGCCACGGCGTGGTCGGGGTCGGCTGCTCCTGCTCCCACGCCTCGACGGTGTCCGGGGTGACGGTGAGGTGCCTCGCGGGTGTCAGTCCGAAGGCGACCCGCCACAGCCGATGCGCCGCCGTGTCGTCGGGGGCTTCGGCGAACCATCTCGCCAGCGTGCGGAAGTCCGCCGACCGGTCGGAACGGCCCGACCGGCGCTCGTTGAACGCGGCCACGGTGTCGATGAGCTGCGTGATCGCGGTGACCGCTGCGCCACGTAGTAGCCGGGCCTGGGACGGGTGCCGGGAATCCGCCGAGACGAACCAGTCGTGCAGGCCCCGCCACCGGTTTTGCCACGCGGCAAGCGATGTCGTGATGGCCGCGTTGCGCGCGGCCGCGCTGCCACTGCCGCCTTCGCTGTCGCTTTGGCTGTCGCTTTGGCTGTCGCTCTGGCTGTCGCTCTGGCTGTCGTTGTCACCTGGGAGGTCCGGGACCGCGTCGGCGGCATCCCGGCGGCCGGCGATCGCGAGCAGTCGGTCGACGTCGGCCGGTTCGATCTCGCCGAGCAGGGTGGCGATTTCCGCGCCACGATTCGCCAGGTCGGCGATGAAGCGGTTGATGTAGTCGATGAGCCGCTGTTTGTAGGCGACGAACGCGTCGACGTCGCCGTCCGCGAAATCGATCACTCGCCGCAGCGAAGCCATGAACGCCTGCGCGTTGTCGGCGAGACCGGTGAACCGCTCGGCGAGCGCGAGCAGTAGTAGATGCACCTTGGCCGGATCGAGATCGACCGGATTCTCGAGGACCAGCGCCCGCAGTGAGCGGAGTTGCTCGGCGATGTCGGCCAGCGCCACCGACTGTAGCGAACCGCGGCGGCCGATGGCTTCCTCGTAGACGGCGATGGCCTGCTCGGCCGCCTGCCCGGCGGTGGTGAGCTGGTACAGATAGCGGGCGCGGTGAAAGTCCGCAACGGTGGTGACACGGCTGGTGTCCGGGTCGGCCCGCAGGTTGCCCCACTCCACGAGCTTGTCCAGTGCCGCGACCACATGCTCGGTCGCACCCGGCCGGCCCAGATCGCCGACGACGTCCTCCGGGCGCATGTGCACGATGAACCGGTCCCGCGCTCGCGCGAAGGTCATCAGCACGTCACGGTAGACGGCCGAGTTCGGCGCACCGAGATGCGCGAACGGCTGTCGGGACGCGGCGGTGGTCCGGGGGTCGTCAGACTGGTCGCTGGCCATATCGCGCCATTGTGATGGATCGCACCGACAACACCGTACCGGCACCCCGCACGAACACCATTGGTCGGCCAGGGGGGCCACGACATCGCCAGCGGTGACAGACCCTGCCGTACGGCGACAAACTCCGAGCGCATCGATACGCGTGTCATCCCATTCGGCGGGCGTTCCACTGTGACGAGTTGGTATCGCCGCGACTGTCGCCGCGAGGTGGTCTGGATGGCGGGTGGGGACTACCCAGGTACTGGACCGGGAGCCGATCTGTGATGTCGCAATGGTTGTCGCCTGGTGGGTGCGGAATTCCGGGAAAGTCGCGTACTCCGCGTCGATCTCCAATACCAGTGCCGCGCGCAGGAACGGCGGGGTGAGCATGCCGAGGTAGAAACCGACCGCCGCGCCGCCGCGTGCCTTGACGCCCCTGGTTGTCGCGCGGCGGCTGGTCCTGGCCAGTTTCCGCAACGACGGGGCCGGCGGATGCCGGCGGTTGGCGTCGGGGTGGCGGACGTTGCCGATGCGTACGCCGTCCCGGTCGATCCGGATGCCGGTCGGCCAGTTGACGAAGACGTACATGCTGTTGGTGAAGATCCACACCAGCAGCGCGGCCGCTGCCGGCACGAGGAACGCCTCCTGGCCGGTCACGCCGCCGAACACCGCCGCCAGCACCACGATGACCGGCATGCCGACGCCCAGCAGCACGGCCACCGGTCGCAGCGCCGCGCGGTCTTCGACGTAGTCGGTCACGGCGGCGGCCCTGGCGTCTGTCATGGTGTCGTCGCCTCGATCACGCTGCGGGTCAGCTCGTCGGCTACGTCCTGCTCGGTGTGCTCAGACTCCTCGTTCATGACGAATCGCCCGTTCGGCTGTTGACACACCGTGAGTCGGGACCTGGTTATCTGCTCGCTGTCGCGGTGCCGGAGTACGTCGAGCGTCCGTACGCCGGCCGGCTGTTCTTGGCACAGCCATCGCTTTCGTGGCCGCATCCGTCACCTGTGCGAGCAGGCCGGCCAGGTCGGGCAAACCGGCGGCACCAGCCATCTTGGTCAACGACTGCCCCACACCGTTCGCCGTCGACCTGGCTGTCTCGACGAGGCCGAGAATCCGGCCGCTCGCCGCATCCAGTTCGCCAGGGCGCACCGACATCATGACGGTCACCTTGCGTACACGCTACGGGACCTGCGGTCACGGACTCTCGCTAGCCTGGTTCAGCGCGTTGAGGACGTCCAGGTAGCCGTGGCTGGCCTGCCACAGGTCGTCGGCGGCGGGGGTGATCTTGCCTGGGCGCCAGCGTTGCTCGTCGTAGCCGGTGGTTCGGTTCTTCAGCGCGCCGAGGCTGACCGCCAGTTCGGCTTCGAGGCGTTCTCGCAGTTGTTCCGGGGTCGGCGCCGGCGGCCGGACCTCGTCGCCTCTACCTTCGCGCAGCGCGGCCATTGCCTGCTCGGCCACCCCGGTTTCCGCGTCCCACAACAGCACCGGCCGGTCGATGTGATGATTCCAGATCGGCGCCCGCGCCGATCGCCACAGCGGCGTTATCGGATTCTTCGACAGACGCGTGGCGGCGGCCCAGTGCCGTGCGCCATGCGGCTCGCCCAGCCACGGGACGTCCTCCGGCGGCAGGTCCACAACCAGCGCCGCGGCGACCCAGTCGAGATCACGCGCGGCACCCAGTACGTCCCCGACCGCGTATGCCTGGACGACCCGGAACGCGAACATCGAAGAGGGCAGGACGGCCAACTCGGCGCACTGCTGTACCAACGCGTCGAGATGATGGACCGCGCGACTCCATTTCACCAGGGCATTCTGCCTTCGAACAAACCGTCAGGAGGACTGGGGGAGCCGCACCGTTCGGCTGCCCTTGGTGGGGCGGGCGGACGGTGGCGGCACTACCGGGCCGATGTCGCCGTCGGGGGCTTCGTCCAGGTCGACCATCACCGGTGCGTGGTCGCTGGGGCCGGTGCCTTTCCGCGCCTGCCGGTCCACCCACGCTGCTCGGACCCGTTCTGCCACCGGTGCGCCGGCCAGAACCAGGTCTATTCGCATTCCCAGATCCTGGTGGAACATGCCGGCCCGGTAGTCCCAGTACGTGAACACCCGTTCGTCGGGCCAGCGGTCGCGGACCACGTCGTGCAGGCCCAGGTCTCGCAGGGCTGCCAGTGCCTCGCGTTCCGGTGCTGTGACATGGGTCTGGCCCACGTACGCCGCCGGATCGAACACGTCGGCGTCGGTCGGGGCGATGTTCATGTCGCCGCAGACGACCGCCGTTGCCGGGTCGGCTCCTACCATCTCTCCCAGAGCTGCCAGCCATGCCAACTTGTAGCGGTAATGATCGGAGTCGGGCACGCGGCCGTTCGGTACGTACAGCGAGTGGACCCTGAGCCCGTCGCACACTGCCGAGACCGCTCTGGCCTCCGGGTTCGGGAAGCCGGGTGCACCGGGGATGCCGACGACGACATCGGCCAGGCCCACCTTCGACAGCAGCGCCACACCGTTGAACTGCGTCTCGCCGTTGACCGCGATCTCGTAGCCCCGGCTGGCCAGTTCGTCGCCCAACAGACCGGCGAACACGGCGTTCGTGACCTTGGTCTCCTGCAGGCACACCACATCCGGCCGGCGCTGGTCCAACCACGGCAGCAGCCTCGGCAGCCGCTGCTTCACCGAGTTCACGTTCCACGTCGCGATTCGCACTCCGACCACGGTAGTCGACCCGACCGACCACCCGGTCACGAGCGGGTCAGCGCCACCACGCAGTTCTGGCCGCCCAGGCCGAAGGCGTTCACCATGGCCGTCTCGATCCGCATCGGACGGGCTTCGTTGGGGACGTAGTCCAGGTCGCACTCCGGATCGGGCGTGTCCAGGTTGATCGTGGGTGGTGCTGTTCCATCCCGGATCGCCATCGCCGCGACCATGGTGGACAGCGCGCCGGACGCGCCGATCAGGTGGCCGACCATCGATTTCGGGGAACTGACGGCGATTCGGTCGGCCGACGGCCCCAGCGCGGCGCGGATGGCCGCCGATTCGAGGCGGTCGTTGACCTTCGTCGCCGTGCCGCTGGCACAGATGTAGTCGATGTCGGCCGGGTGCAGCGCGGACCGTCGTAGGGTCTGGACGATGGCGGCGGTGACGTAGGTTGCCGACGGTTCCGGTGCGCTGATGTGGAAGGCGTCGCAGGTCAGGGCGCCGCCGGCGACGGTGGCGTACGACTTGGCGCCGCGTTCGGCCGCGTGTCCCGCCGACTCCACCACCGCCAGCACCGCGCCTTCCGAGTACACGAATCCGTCCCGGTCGGCGTCGAAGGGTCGGCTGGCCCGGTGTGGTTCGTCGTTGCGGCGGGACACCGCGCCCAACGACGCGAGGCCGGCCATCATCGCCTGCGTGATCGACGCGTCGGTGCCACCACAGATCACGGCGTCCGCCTCGCCCGCCGCGATCAGGCGGCGGGCCTCCAGGAACGCGTAGACACCACTCGCGCAGGCCGCCGCCGTCGTCGTCACGAGGCCGTGCAGGCCGAGATCGATCGCGACCTCGCAGGCGGCCATGTTCGGGATCACCGACGGTACGAAATACGGGCTGAGCCGGCCGGGTGCGGCCGATGCCAGGTGCCTGGCCGCTGCCTCCGTTTCGCCCATGCCGGCCACTCCGCAGTTGACGACGACGGCGATCCGCTCCGCGTTGTCCGCACCGATCACCAGGCCCGCGTCCGCGACCGCCTCCCGCGCCGCCGCGATCGCGAACTGGCTGAACCTCGCGGTGCGGGCGGATCGCTTGGCGTCCAGGAACTCGGTCGCGTCGAAACCGGTGACCTGGCCGGCGATTCTGGTGGCGAAACCGCTCGTGTCGAACGCCGTGATCGCGCGCACGCCCGACCTGCCCTTCAGCAACGCCTGCCACGTCGACTCGCGGTCGTTGCCGACCGGTGTGACGGCGCCGAATCCGGTGATGACCGCCGGCTCGATCATTCCGTCGTTGCGATCCGGTCGTTGACGAAATCGAGCAGCGCCCTCGGCGTCTTCTGCGCCATCACGTCCTCCTCCGGCAGATCGACGCCGTAGGTGCGCTCGATTCGGCTGACGGTTTCCATGAACGCCAACGAGTCGTAGCCCATGCTCTCGAACGTCGCGTCGAGCCGGCTCTCGTCGAAAATGATCGACTCGTCGTCACCCGCCGCTTCGAGAATCAGCTCACGAAGCCGTGGGAAGGTAAGCGTGGTCATCGATTTCTCCTGTCTCGGTGGAAGGGGCGCGCACTACGACGGCGGTGTTGAATCCGCCGACCCCCCTCGCCAGTACCAGCGCGGTGGCCAGCCGGGCCGGCCGGCGAGCGGCGGTCACGAGGTCGATCTGGCAGTTCGGGTCGATTCGCGTCGTGCCGACGGTGGGCGGGACGACGCCGTCGCGGATCGCCAGCAGTGCCGTCGCGACGTCCAAAGCGCCCATGCCCGAGTTCAGCCGGCCGATCATGGTTTTCGGTGCGGTGACCGGGATTCCATGCGGGCCGAAGACCTCGGCGATCGCGTGCGCCTCCTGCCGGTCCGCGACCGGCAGCCCTGCCGCGTCGGCGAACACGACGTCCACATCGGACGGTACGATGCCGGCGTCGGCGAGGGACTGCCGGATCGTACGTGCCACGGCGGGCGGGCGGGCACTGCCGGGGCGTGGGTCGAGCGCGGCCGCGTAGCCGGCGATCTCGCCGTAGATCCGCACGCCACGTGCTCGTGCCGCCGCCGCGTCCTCCACCACCAGCAGCGCGCCGCCCTCACCGATGACACCGCCGGTCGCGTCGACGTCGAACGGCAGGTACGCCGTCGCCGGATCGTCGCGGGTGCTCAAATTGCCGGCCGGCAGTTGGGAGATCAATGCCATGGGGCACAACGTGGATTCGACGCCGCCCGCGATCACCAGCTTGGTACCGGCACGGATCTGCCGGCGCGCCTGGCCGATCGCGTCCAACCCGCCGGCCTGGTCGGAAACCAGGGCGGCGGCGGGGCCGCGCAGGCTGTGCCGGATCGAGATCTGGCCGGTGTTCACCGCGTAGAACCACGAGAACGACATGTAGGCGCTGACGTGTTGCGGCCCGTCGTGCCACAGCTTGGCCAGTTCACGTTGACCGAACTCGAAACCACCGGCCGAGCACGCCGTGACGATGCCGGTGTCGAAATCGTGCAGCGCGGCGGGTTCGGCGCCCGCGTCGGCCAGCGCCCAGTCGGAAACGGCCAGCGCGAGTTGGGTGATCCGGTCGGTCTGCGGCAACAACCGGCCGGACAGGTGTTGTTCCGGGCTGAAATCGCGGATCTCACCGGCCAGCCGGACCGGATAGCGATCGGGGTCGAAGCGGGTGATCCGGTCGATCCGGCTGGTGCCCTCGACCGTGGCCCGCCAGTAGTCGGCGACGCCTAGGCCGTTGGGTGCCGCGATACCGAGACCCGTGATGACGGCCGTCACCGGAGCACCAGTTCCGGGCCACGGGCGTCGGCTGGCCGCGACAGCAGCAACGCGCTCTGGAAACCGCCGAAACCGCTGCCCACGTTGAGTGCCACGTCGACGCGGTGCGGCCGGGCGTGCAGCGGCACGTAGTCCAGATCCAGTTCCGGATCGGGATCGGTCAGGTTCGCGGTCGGCGGGATCATGCCCTCGGTCATCGCCAGTGCGCAGGCCGCCGTCTCGATGCTGCCGATGGCACCGAGGGAATGGCCGAGCATCGATTTGATCGAACTGATCGGCGTGCGGTGCACGTGCTCGCCGAGTGCCCTCTTCAGTGCCGCCGTCTCGTGCCGGTCGTTCTGCCTGGTCGCGGTGCCGTGCGCGCTCACGTAGTCGATCTCTTCCGGTCGAATGCGGGCGTGGTCCAACGCCACCCGGATCGCCTCCGCCATTTCACGGCCGTCGGTCTTGAGCCCGGTCATGTGGTAGGCGTTGGTCCTGGTCGCGGCGCCACGGACCTCGGCGTAGATCCGCGCGCCCCTCGCCATCGCGGCCTCGCGTTCCTCGAAGACGAACATCGCGGCACCCTCGCCGAGCGCGAAACCGTTGCGGCCACGGTCGAACGGCCGCATGGCGTGCTCCGGGTCGGCGTTGGTGTTGGACGTGGCCTTGATCGCGTCGAAACAGGCGACGGTGATCGGCGCGATCGGCGCCTCGGTGCCGCCGGCGATCACGGCGTCGGCACTGCCTTCCACGATCAGTTCGTACGCGTAGGCCAGCGAGTCGATCCCGGCGGTGCAGCCGTCCGACACCACGATGGCGGGACCTTCCGCGCCGACCTCCCACGCCACCTCGCTGGCCATCGAACTGGGCACGAAATAGTCGTAGAGGTGCGGC
>DATBDL010000282.1:0-12449 GCA_036269975.1 Pseudonocardiaceae bacterium
GAGCGGGCCACCAGAGCGGGCCACCAGAGCGGGCTACCAGAGCCCGCTACCAGAGCCCGCTACCAGAGCCGCTACAAGCCGAGGGCCTTCCGGACCGCCGCGCTGTTCGCCGGGACCGTCGCCTTCGGGCCGATCTTGTCCGCCACCGCGTCCAACGTCTTCAGGCCGTCGCCGGTGATCAGCAGGACCGTGTCCGCGTCCGGGTCCAACTGGCCGGTTTCGATCAGCTTCTTCGCGGTCGCCACCGTCACGCCGCCGGCTGTCTCGGCGAAGATTCCTTCCGTCCTCGCCAGTAGCCGGATGCCTTCGACCACCTCGGCGTCCGTCACGTCCTCCACCGCGCCGCCCGTGCGCCGCACCGTGTCCAGGACGTACGGGCCGTCCGCCGGTGCGCCGATGGCCAGCGAGCGCGCGATCGTGTCCGGGCGGACCGGGGTCACCACGTCCACTCCCGCCTTGAACGCCGCCGACACGGGGGAGCACCCCGTCGCCTGGGCGCCGAACACCCGGTACGGCGTCGGCTCGACGAGGCCCAGCGTGCCGAATTCGCGGAAACCCTTGTCCACCTTCGTCAACTGCGCGCCGGAGGCGACCGGCACCACGATCTGGCCGGGCAGTCGCCACCCCAACTGCTCGGCCACCTCGTAACCGAGCGTCTTCGAGCCCTCCGCGTAGTACGGGCGCACGTTGACGTTGACGAACGCCCAGTCGTCGTGGTCGGCGGCCAGTTCCGTCGCCAGGCGGTTGACGTCGTCGTAGTTGCCGTCGACCGCGATCAGATCGCCGTCGTAGACCGCGGTGGTGAGTATCTTCGCCCGTTCGAGTGACGACGGGATCAACACCACCGAACGCCAGCCGGCGCGTGCTGCCGCTGCGGCGACCGCGTTCGCCAGGTTGCCGGTGGACGGGCAGGCCAGCACCCGGAAGCCGAGTTCACGGGCCGCCGCCAGTGCGACGGCGACCACCCGGTCCTTGAACGAGTGCGTCGGGTTGCCGGTGTCGTCCTTGACCCACAACCGTTTCACGCCAAGGGCTTTCGCCAGCTTGTCGGCGCGCACCAACCGCGTGCCGCCTGGCTCGGTGTTCGGGTGGTCCTGCACGGTGGTCGGGACCGGCAGCAGGGTGCGGTACCGCCAGATCGACTTCGGGCCGGCTTCGATGTCCTCGCGCCGTACCTTGGGGAACTCGTAGGCCACCTCCAGTGGCCCGAAACACTCCGCGCACGCGAACTCTGCGGCTAGTGGGATCTGATGGCCGCATTCCCGGCACGACAGCGCTCGGGCGGGGCCAAGATCAAACGTGGTCCGGACGTCGGACTGCGTATCGACGGATGTCGTCATCGCGAGGTCTCCTCATCTTTCCCGCTGTGCGGGTCGGAATTGGCACCGTGGCCGTCGCCATGAAAATGAACATGGCTGACGCCGGGTTGCCGGGGCTTCTTCGGGCCGATCCCTCTGCCCCTCTGGATGAGCACTATTCGGTTGTGCCCGACACGCTACGGCACGACCACCCCGCGCGGCCACCTGGTCCGCACTGTGAGAGATGCGCCGTAGGATGCAGCGGTGACCGCCGCGCACCCCCTGCAACTCGTGCTGGGCGACGAGGAGTTCCTGGTCGAGCGTGCCGTCTCCGATCTGATCGCGGCCGCGCGGCAGGTGGACCCGCAGGCCGAGCACCGGCAGGCCGCGGTGAGTGATCTCACCCCGGCCGAGTTGATCGAACTGCTCAGCCCGTCGCTGTTCGCGGAGGGGCGGGTCGTCGTGCTGGGTGGGGGCCAGGACGCCGGCAAGGAGATCGCCGACGCCGTACTCGGACACGCCCGTGAACCCGGCGACGGCATCGTGCTGGTGGTCGTCCACTCCGGTGGCGGGCGGTCCAAGGTGGCCAAGGATCTGCCGGCGGCGCTGCGCAAGGCCGGTGCGGAGGTCACCGAGTGCGGCAAGATCACCAAACCGGCCGACCGCGAGACGTTCGTCCGCGCCGAGGTGCGGCGGGCCGGCGGCCGGATCGACGCGCCCGCGATCTCGGCACTGCTCGAGACCGTGGGTTCCGACCTGCGGGACCTGTCATCGGCGGCGTCCCAGTTGGTCGCGGACACCGGTGGCTCGGTGGACGAGCCGGCCGTGCGTCGCTACCACACCGGGCGGGCCGAGGTGACGGGGTTCGTCGTCGCGGAGAAGGCCGTGAACGGTGACCGGTCGGGCGCGATGGAGGCGTTGCGCTGGGCGCAACAGTTGGGCGTGCCGCACGTGCTGGTCGCCGACGCGCTGGCCGACGCGGTGCGCACGGTGTTCCGGGTGGCCGCCGCCGGCCGATCAGATCCGTTCCGGCTGGCCAGCGAGCTGGGCATGCCACCGTGGAAGGTCAAACGGGCGCTCGCGCAGGCGCGCGGCTGGAGCCAGGAGGGCCTTGCCGACGCGATGCAGGTGGTGGCCGACGTGAACGCCGACGTCAAGGGCGTCGCCGCCGATTTCGACTACGCGCTGGAGCGGGCGGTGTTGCGGATCGTGGCCGCCACCGGTCGTCGACGCTGACGGAAACATCCTCGTGACATCGATGTAGTGCGTTCGGCCCGTGTGGTGGGCGACGATGTCGGTCATGAGTCGATCGGTGGCACTGCGGACGGGGCGAGGCCCCAGCACGAGCAGCAGTCGGTCCGGTGCGCCGTTCGACGGCTATCTCGATCCCGACGGCCCGTACCGGCACGCCTACGACGAGATGTTCGCCGCCGACGGCACCGTGCGCTCGTTCTACCGCGCGCTGCACGACTCGATCGCCGCTCTGGACACGGCCGACCTGACCGCTCGTTCCGCCGCCATCGACCGGGCGCTGGCCGACCAGGGCATCACGTTCTCGCTGTCCGGCAAGGAACGTCCGCTGCCGCTGGACCTGGTGCCGAGGGTGATCGCGGCCGCGGAGTGGGCGAAGCTGGAACGTGGTGTGGTACAACGGGTTCGGGCACTGGAGGCGTTCCTCGCCGACGTCTACGGCGAGGCCCAGGTCCTGCGTGACGGCATCGTCCCCCACCGCCTGATCACGTCCTGCGCGCACTTCTACCGCGAGGCAGCCGGCATCGCGCCGGCCAACGGTGTCCGCATCCACGTCGCCGGGATCGACCTGATCCGCGACACCGCCGGCAACTTCCGCGTCCTTGAGGACAACCTTCGCTCGCCGTCCGGGGTGTCCTACGTCATGGAGAACCGGCGGACGATGGCGCGGGTCTTTCCCGACCTGTTCGCCCGCTACCGCGTCCGCCCTGTCGGTGACTACGCCACGCATCTGCTCCGGGCGCTGCGGGCCGCGGCGACCAACGCGACCGACCCGACCATCGTCGTGCTCACGCCGGGTGTGCACAACTCCGCGTACTTCGAGCACTCGCTGCTGGCCAGGCAGATGGGCGTGGAACTGGTGGAGGGCCGCGACCTGGTCTGCCGCGACAACGTCGTCCACATCCTCACCACCGAGGGCGAACGGCCGGTCGACGTGATCTACCGCAGGATCGACGACGAATTCCTCGACCCGCTGCACTTCCGGCCCGATTCGGTGCTCGGCGTCGCGGGGTTGGTGAACGCGGCGCGGGCCGGCAACGTGGTGATCGCGAACGCCCTCGGCAACGGGGTCGGCGACGACAAGCTCACCTACACCTACGTGCCGGATCTTGTGCGCTACTACCTGAACGAGAAACCGCTACTGCCCAATGTGGACACCTTCCGGTGCTGGCTGCCGGACGAACTGGGCCACGTGCTGGACAAGATCGACGAGTTGGTCGTCAAGCCCGTCGAGGGATCGGGCGGTTACGGCATCGTGTTCGGGCCCAACGCGACCGCCAGGGAACTGGCCGCACTGCGCCGCCGGCTACGGGCCAATCCACGCGGTTGGATCGCCCAACCGGTCGTCCAGCTTTCCACCGTGCCGGCACGGATCGGTGACCGACTGTCACCCCGGCACGTCGACCTGCGACCGTTCGCGGTCAACGACGGCACCGACGTGTTCGTGCTCCCCGGTGGCCTGACCAGGGTGGCGCTGCCGGAGGGCAGCCTGGTGGTGAACTCGTCGCAGGGCGGCGGTTCCAAGGACACCTGGGTGCTGGCGTCCCGGTCGGCAGACGGGGAACGGGAACTCGACGCGGCGACCCTGGCCGCGAAGTCCGAAGTGGACGGCGTGCTGACGCGCCGGCCGGACCTGCTGGCCGAACATCGCCCTGAGCCGACCAGTTCCCAACAGCAGCAACAACAGTAAGCAGCCATGACATAAAGCAGCCAACGTAAGGCGGAGGTGACCGTGCTGGCGCGCAACGCGGAATCGCTCTACTGGATCGGCCGCTATGTCGAGCGGGCCGACGACACCGCCCGCATCCTCGACGTTTCCGTGCACGAACTGCTGGAGGACGCCAGCGTCGATCCGGACCGGGCCAGCCGTCAACTGCTCGGCGTACTGGGCATCGAGGCCCCGCAGAGCGCGACGCCGCTGGACGTGTGGTCGCTGACCGAGCTGGTCGCCTACTCGGCCGGCAACACGGGTTCGATCGTCGGCTCGCTGACCAGCGCGCGCGAGAACACCAGGGGCGCGCGTGAGGTCGTGTCTACCGAGCTGTGGCAGTCGCTGAACTCGACATGGCGGGCGTTGCCGGACCGGCAGAACTACTCCCGCCGGGTCGGCCCGCACGCGTTCCTGGCGTTCGTCGAAGAACGCGCGGCCATGTTCGCCGGCCTCGCCGACTCCACGATGAGCCGTGACGACGGCTGGCGGTTCCTGGTGTTGGGTAGATCGGTCGAGCGCGCGGACATGGTGCTGCGGCTGCTGCTGTCCAGGGTGCGGGACCGGACGTCGTCACCCGGCTGGATGACGGTGTTGCGGTCGGCCGGTGCACAGGACACCTACCTGCGGACCTACCGCGGTGTGCTGGACGCCCGGCGGGTGGTGCAGTTCCTGTTGCGGGACAGACTGTTTCCGCGTTCGGTGTTCCACGCGCTGCGGCAGGCCGAAACATGTATCGAGGAACTCGACGATCGGACCGCGGCACGACTGGGTGAGAAGTCCGAGGCGTCGCGCCTGCTCGGCCGGGCACGGAGCGAGCTGGAATTCCTGCGGCCGACGGACGTGCTGGACGACCTGCCCGGTCGGCTCGGCGCGCTCCAGGCCACCATCCGCGAGGTCGGCGAAGCGGTGTCGGTGCAGTACTTCCACCCGACGCCGTGGGTGGCGTGGGCGAACGCCGAGGTGTTGGCATGACGTGGCAGTTGCGCGTCGTGCACAGCACCGGCTACCGGTATCCGTCGCGGGTGTCGCAGTCCTTCAACGAGGTCCGGCTGACACCGAGGGCGGACCGGCGCCAGGTCGTGCTGTTCTCCCGGATCGAGACGCAGCCGGCCAGCCGGTTGTTTCGGTACACCGACTACTGGGGCACGTCGGTCGCGTCGTTCGACCTGCACGGCCCGCACACCGAGCTGAAGGTGGTCGCGTCGTCGGTGGTGGAGACGGCGGACGAGGTGGCGGCACCGCACGACGTGACGTGGCGCGACCTGGCGGCGACCGAGGTGCTCGACCGCTACGCCGATTGCCTCGAACCCACCGGCTACACGCCCCGCGACCGTGAACTCGCCGCCATGAGCCGGCAACTGCGCCGGGGCAACGACCCGGCGGACGCGGTGCTGGCCGCGGCCCGCTGGGTGCACGAGCAGTTGTCGTACCAGCCGGGCAGCACGGGCGTGCACAGCTCGGCGAGCGACTCGTGGCGGGCGAGGGAGGGCGTGTGCCAGGACTACGCGCACGTCACCCTGGTGCTGCTGCGCGCGATGGGCATCCCGGCCAGGTACGTGTCGGGCTATCTGCACTCGCGGCCGGAGGCGCCGCTTGGCCAGAAGGTGAGCGGCGAGAGCCACGCGTGGATCGAGGCGTGGACGGGCGGCTGGTGGGCGTACGACCCGACGAACGACATCCCGGTCGGCGAGCGCCACGTGTGGGTGGCGATGGGCCGGGACTACGCCGACGTGACGCCGCTGAAGGGCATCTACTCGGGCGACGGCTCGTCAGCGCTGGAGGTCACGGTGGACGTAACCCGCCTGGCGT
This sequence comes from Pseudonocardiaceae bacterium, assembly GCA_036269975.1. Taxonomy (GTDB): domain Bacteria; phylum Actinomycetota; class Actinomycetes; order Mycobacteriales; family Pseudonocardiaceae; genus DATEPR01. Next base: position 6,070 of record DATBDL010000282.1, read on the forward strand.
GACACGACGCGCGGGCGCTGTGCCGGTGCGCGGACGGCGCACCGGCCACGCGACGTCAGATCTGGTTGGCCCGCTTCGCCATGGCCGACTTCTTGTTGGCGGCCTGGTTCATGTGGATCACGCCCTTGCTGGCGGCCTTGTCCAACTGGCGGCCGGCCGCACGCAGCAGCTCGGCGGCCTTGTCCTTGTCACCGGCGTCCGCCGCCTCGCGGAACTTGCGGATCGCGGTCTTCACCGACGACTTGACGGCCTTGTTGCGCTGCCGGGCCGCTTCGTTGGTCCGGATGCGCTTGATCTGCGACTTGATGTTGGCCACGCGGCCATCTCCTTCAGTCTTCGGTGGTGGAGTGTCGGTCCGTGCTCAGTGGCCCCGCGATCGCGGGCTTCCTCCATGACGGAATGCCGCACGGCACGACCGCTCCACGATACCGGCCGCGAGCACCGCGTTTCCATTCGGGTAGCAGGTCGATAGACTGGGGGAGCAGTGCCTAGGGTTCCGCCGCCGCCCCGACCAGCACATCGTGACGAACCACAGCGCGCGACAACCACAGCACGACAACCAGGGTCGGCGGGACCGGACCGAGCGGCACCAGCGGTCGGCGTACCGAGCCCGGTCGTACACCTGATGGGACAAAAGCCCCGAGGGCCCGTGCCGGCGCGCGTCCGCATGCCGGCGGAAGGGCCGTGATGAGTGCCACCGCCATCGTCCTGATCGTCGTCGCTGCGTTCGCGCATGCCGGCTGGAACCTCTCCGCCAAACGGGCGGGCGCGGGCGGCGTCGTCTTCGTCTGGCTCTACATGGCGCTGACCATGGTCCTGATGGTGCCGATCGCCGTGGTCGACGTGTTGGTCTCCGGTCAGCAGCCGGCCTGGGCGTGGCTGCCGGCGCTCGCTGGAAGCGGCCTGTTGCAGGTCGGCTACTTCGTCCTGCTCCAGCGTGGCTACGCGGTCGGCGACATGTCGGTGGTGTACCCGCTGGCCAGGGGGACGGGGCCGATGCTGTCGGTCCTGCTCGCCATCGTCCTGCTGCACGAGCGGCCGGGCGTGCTCGCCCTGGTCGGGGCGCTGGCCGTGGTGGCCGGCGTGTTCGTGATCGGGACCGCGCACGGCGACGACCAGGGCCAGCAGGCCGGGGCCTTCCGTCGGGCCGGCCTGCGGTACGGCATCGCCACCGGTATCACGATCGCCGCCTACACGCTGTGGGACGCCAACGCCGTGACCGCGCTGCGTGTGCCTCCATTGGTGCAACTGGGCGGCTCGGTCGTGGTCCAGGTCGCCGTGCTGACGCCCTTCGTGCTGCACCGTCGTGCCGAGATCGGCGCGGCGTGGCGGGCGCACGGGTGGGACGCGGGCGTGATCGCCGTACTCTCGCCGTTGGCCTACGGACTGGTGCTGTTCGCGCTGCGGATCGCACCGGTCGCACTGGTGGCGCCGGCCCGTGAGCTGTCCATCGTGATCGGCAGTGTGATCGCGTGGCGGGTGCTGCACGAGCCGAGACCACTGCGCAGGCTGACGGGTGCCGCGATCGTCCTCGCCGGTGTGTTCGCGCTGGCGGTGGCGTGAACAGGTGCGTCCGTGCGGACACGCACCGAGCATCACCCCGGTCATGGGACCATTGAGCTGCCAGCCCACCACGCGCGAGGAATCCGAGTGCCCAGTTTCGCTGACACGACCTTCACGCCGCCGGAGCGCATCCGGAACTTCTGCATCATCGCGCACATCGACCACGGCAAGTCGACCCTGGCCGATCGCATGCTGCAGCTCACCGGCGTCGTCGAGGGCCGCGCCATGCGGGCGCAGTACCTGGACCGGATGGACATCGAGCGTGAGCGCGGCATCACGATCAAGGCCCAGAACGTGCGGCTGCCCTGGGTCGGCGCGGACGCGAACGGGGTGAGCACCGAGTACGTCCTGCACCTGATCGACACCCCCGGCCACGTCGACTTCACCTACGAGGTGTCCCGCTCGCTCGCCGCGTGCGAGGGCGCGGTACTGCTGGTGGACGCGGCGCAGGGGATCGAGGCGCAGACGCTGGCCAACCTGTACCTGGCCATGGAGAACGACCTCACGATCATCCCGGTCCTGAACAAGATCGACCTGCCGGCCGCCGACCCGGAGCGCTACGCGGCCGAGATCGCGCACATCATCGGCTGCCAGCCCGACGACGTGCTGCGGGTGTCCGCGAAGACCGGCTCCGGCGTCCGTGAGCTGCTCGACGAGGTGGTCCGCCAGGTGCCGCCGCCGACCGGGAACGACAACGCGCCGGCCCGCGCGCTGATCTTCGACTCGGTGTACGACACGTACCGGGGTGTCATCACCTACATCAGGGTCATCGACGGCCGGATCACGCCGCGTGAGCGGATCAGGATGATGTCCACCGGCACCATCCACGAGCTGCTGGAGGTCGGCATCATCTCGCCGGACCCGAAACCCAGCATCGGGCTCGGTGTCGGCGAGGTCGGCTACCTGATCACCGGGGTGAAGGACGTCCGGCAGTCCAAGGTCGGCGACACGGTCACCAGCGAACGCAAGGGCGCGACCCAGGCACTCGGCGGCTACCAGGAGCCGAAGCCGATGGTCTACGCCGGCCTGTACCCGGTGGACGGCTCCGACTACCCGGAACTGCGCGAGGCGCTGGACAAGCTCCAGCTCAACGACGCCGCCCTGGTGTACGAGCCGGAGACCAGCGCGGCGCTCGGGTTCGGGTTCCGCTGTGGCTTCCTCGGCCTGCTGCACCTGGAGATCACGCGGGACCGGCTGGAGCGGGAGGCCGGCCTCGACCTGATCTCCACCGCCCCGAACGTCGTCTACCGCGTGGTCACCGACGACCGCACCGAGCACATCGTGACCAACCCGTCGGACTGGGTGGACGGCAAGATCGCCGAGGTCTACGAGCCGATGGTGAAGGTGACGGTGATCTCGCCGGCCGAGTTCGTCGGCGCGATCATGGAGCTGTGCCAGACCCGGCGCGGCCAGCTCGGCGGCATGGACTACCTGTCGGACACTCGGGTCGAGCTGCGCTACACGATGCCGCTCGCCGAGATCATCTTCGACTTCTTCGACGCGTTGAAGTCGCGGACCAGGGGTTACGCGTCGCTGGACTACGAGGAGATCGGCGAGCAGGCGGCGGACCTGGTGAAGGTCGACATCCTGTTGCAGGGTGAGCCGGTGGACGCGTTCAGCGCCATCGTGCACCGGGAGGCGGCCTACGCCTACGGCACCAGGATGGCCGCGAAACTGCGTGAGCTGATCCCGAGGCAGCAGTTCGAGGTGCCGATCCAGGCCGCGATCGGTTCGCGCGTCATCGCACGCGAGACGATCCGCGCCATGCGCAAGGACGTGCTGGCGAAGTGCTACGGCGGTGACATCACGCGGAAGCGGAAGCTGCTGGAGAAGCAGAAGGAAGGCAAGAAGCGGATGAAGATGGTCGGGCGGGTGGAGGTCCCGCAGGAGGCATTCGTCGCCGCGCTGTCCACCGAAGAGTCACCGGACAAGTCCAAGTCGGCCAAGAAGTAGCGCTTTCGCCAAGCGACACAACGGTTTCCGGTGCGCACGGTGGTTCGCTACACGCGTTCCAACGGGCGCCCGACCTGGTGCTGGTGGCTGTCGGCGGCCCGGTTGCGGCGGACGGCCACCAGCAGCAGCCACGCCGCCGTCGCCGCGACGACAGCGCCGAACGTATTGTTCAGGAAATCCTGTTTCTGGCATACGCCCAGGCCGGTCCACGCCTGCGTCAGTTCGATGCCGGCCGACAGCAGCGCCGATGCCACCATCATCGTGATCGGGCGCCGGGTGGCCAGCGTGCCGAAGAACGCGAACGGCGTGAGCATCAGGATGTTCAACACCTGCAGGCCGCCGTGGAACGAGAAGTGGTCGCTCAGGCACATCGCGACCGTGCCGGGTTCTGGCACGTGACCGCCCGGCCGTACCAGCGTGACGGCGATCGCCAGTGCGAGGCCGCCGGCCGCCAGCAGCGAGTAGATCCGATGCCAACCAAGCGCGCGGGCGACCAACCACGTGCCCACACCGAACAATCCGCACAACAGGACGAAAGCCGCCAGTACGCCCGGCCGGTTCAGGATCGTTCTCGTGAGGTTGATCTCCGGCCCCGCCCGTGTCAGCAACGTCAGCACTATCGGTAGACGCGTCACCCCGCGTCGAGGTTGTCCGAGAATGGCCCACGGCGACAAGTGGTAATGCACAAAATTGGTCCAGACCTTGACATACCAACTGGTCTAGTCCACCTTGGGCTGTGACGTATGTCTCGGCGCGGCCGGCCAATGATGTCCGCGTGCGAGACCCGCTCGAACCGTGGAGATGGTGGTAGTGGGACTCAACAAGTGGATCGCCGGCATAGCCGTGGCGGTTCTGGCTACGGCCGGGGCCGCACTGCTGCCGTCCGCGAGCGCCTCGGCAGCGACGAACCTGGTCAACAATCCCGGCTTCGAGAGCGGCACCAGCGGCTGGACCTGCTCGACCCTCGACCACGCCGTGACGACGCCGGTGCACGGCGGCACGTCCGCGCTGACCGGCACCGCGGCCGGCCAGGACTTCGCCCAGTGCACCCAGGTCGTCGCGGTGCAGCCGAGCTCGGCCTACACGCTCACCGGCTTCGTCGACGGCGGCTTCGCCTTCATCGGTGACACCGGCACCGGCACCACCGACAGCAGCACGTTCAGCCAGGGCACCTCGTCCTACACCCAGCTCACGACGTCCTTCAACACCGGCGCCAGCACCACCAGCGTGACGATCTTCGTGCACGGCTGGTTCGGGCAGCCCACCTTCTTCGCCGACGACTTCACGTTGACCGGCCCCGGCGGCACCGTGACCGTGCCGTCCGCACCGGCGGGCCTCTCCGTGACCGGCTCCACGTCGTCCACCGTCTCGCTGTCGTGGTCCGCGGCCACCGGTGCGACCGGCTACAACGTCTACCGCAACGGCACGAAGGTCGGCTCCGCCACCGGAACGACGTTCACCGACTCCGGTCTCGCCGCGTCGACCACGTTCACGTACCAGGTGACGGCGACGAACAGCGCCGGTGAGTCGGCGAAGTCCGCGTCCGTGTCCGGCACCACGGCCGGGAGCGGGACGAGCGTTCCGGCCGCGCCGACCGGGCTGCGGGTGACCGGCACGACATCGTCGTCGGTGTCGCTGTCGTGGACCGCGAGCACGGGCGCGACGGGTTACAACGTCTACCGCAACGGCACGAAGGTCGGCTCCGCGACCACGACGTCGTTCACCAACACCGGGCTCGCAGCGTCGACGACGTTCAGCTACGCCGTCACGGCGACCAACACCGCTGGCGAGTCGGCGAAGTCGGCCGCGGTCAACGGTACGACCGGCGCGTCCGGCGGCAACGGCGGCGGTGGCGGCCTGCCGGCGCACATCCTGACCGGCTACTGGCAGGACTTCACCAACGGCGCCATGCCACTGCGGCTGTCCGCTGTGCCGACGACGTACGACCTGGTCGCGGTCGCGTTCGCCAACGCCACCGGCACACCGGGCGCGGTGAGCTACACCACCGACTCGGGCCTGTCATCGGCACTGGGCGGCTACACCGACGCGAACTTCACCAGTGACATCGCGACCCTGCACTCGCGCGGCCAGAAGGTGATCATCTCGGTCGGCGGCCAGAACGGCACGATCAGCGTCAGCGACTCCAGTTCCGCGAGCAACTTCGCGAGCAGCATCAACTCGCTGATGAACCAGTTCGGGTTCGACGGTGTCGACATCGACCTGGAGAACGGCGTGAACCCGCAGTTCATGGCGCAGGCACTGCACTCGGTAGCGGCCTCGCACCCCGGCATGATCATCACGCTGGCACCGCAGACGATCGACATGCAGTCCACCGGGGGCGACTACTTCCAGCTCGCCCTGGACATCAAGGACGTGCTCACCGTCGTCAACACGCAGTACTACAACTCGGGCAGCATGCTCGGCTGCGACCAGAACCAGGCATACAGCGAGGCGACCGAGAACTTCATGACGGCGCTGGCCTGCATCCAGTTGCAGGGTGGGCTCTCGCCCAGCCAGGTCGGCCTCGGCCTGCCGGCCAACGCGAACGGTGCCGGGAGTGGCGCGGTCGCGCCGTCGCTGGTGAACAACGCGCTGGACTGCCTGGACATGGGCACGAACTGCGGGACGTTCAGGCCGCCGTCGACCTGGCCGGGTCTGCGCGGCGCGATGGACTGGTCGATCAACTGGGACGCGTCCAACGGTTTCGCCTTCGCCAACACGGTGCACCCGCACCTGTCGACGCTGAAATGAGGACCAGGATCGACTAAATACAGGCTCCACTAACAGGGGATGGTGCGACCTTCCGTACCGGCACAACGGAAGGGTCGACCCCCGATCGGGAGGGGCGGGGGGGGGGGGGGGCC
>DATBDL010000283.1:0-1825 GCA_036269975.1 Pseudonocardiaceae bacterium
GCTCGATCGTGTAGCTGCCACCCGCCAGGTTGGCCAGTTCCTGCGGTGTCGGGGCCAGCGTCGTGTGGAAACCGGCCGGCGACTGGCTGGTGATGACGATCTGCAGCCGGTCACCGACCGGGATCTGGGTGAAGTTGGCCAGCAGCGCGATGTCGAACCGCGTGGTCCGGCCCGGCACCACGGCCGTCTGGCTGGCCTGGGTGAACGGATGGGACGGCGTGAGCAGCTTGTGGTCGTCGCCGAACCAGCTCGTGGCCGGGTCGAGCTGGCGTTGGCTGCCCAACAGCGCCCCGTCCGCCTGCTTGACGACCGTCCCGTCCGCGGCGACGACGTTCAGCGTCGCCGTCAGCTCGACTTCTGGGGTCGTCGACTTGGCGTAGACGGTGACGTCGGTCGGGCCGTCCAGGACAGCGGCCCTGGTGAGCGGGGCCGTCGTGTAGGTCAGCGCGCTGCCCGGCGCCCACGAGAGGCTGTCGGTACCGCTGTTGTGGCTCGTGGTGATGAGTGAGCCCGCGCCGAGCTGGTAGGTCCGCACGTCCGGCGCGGGCGGCCACGCGGCGGAGTCGACCCAGCGGTTCGCGCCGTTCTCGAAGAGGTGCAGCGGGGTGTTCGTGTCGGCCATGCCGGTGTGCGCGTTCTTCAGCCAGGTGTCGAACCACTCCAGTCGCAGCGCCTGCAGTACCGGTCCGTCGACGTTCTCGCCGTGCGACCACGGGCCGTCGATCGCCTGGTAGCGACCGGTGACCTGCTCGCCGGCCCGGATCGGTGCCGTGGTCGGACGGTGGAAGTAGGCGTTCTGCGCCGCCACGTAGTCACCGAGGTCGCCGCCGGGGAACAGATCCTTCACCCAGCCGGTCTCGGTCAACGCGGGGATGCCGTTGGCCACGATCGTCGGCATCAGGTTCTGGACGTCGAGTGCCTGCCAGTAGGCGTTGTCGTAGGAGCGGGGGCCACCGGTGGCCTGCTGCGCGATCGTGATGGACTGCGGGTCGGTCGCCGGATCGTCCTGCGGGCCCCGTGGTTCCGCGTGCGCGATGCCGGCGACGAAGGGTGTGGGTATCCCGCCGTCACCGGTGAGGTCGTCGTAGAAGTTCGAGTCGGTGCAGAACGGGCTGATCACCTTGAGGGCGGAGTGCCGGCCGACGGCCGCCGCCGTGTACCACTGGTCGACACCGAGGTACGAGCAGCCGTCCAGCCCGACCGCACCGTCCGAACCGGACAGTGCGTGCGCCGCCCAGTTCACCAGCTCGGCCCCGTCCTGCCCCTGGCGCTGCCCGAACCAGTCGACCTGGCCGCCGGACGCGCCGGTGCCCCGCACCGCGGACGCCACGTAGATGTAGCCCCGCTGCACGAAGTAGGCGCCCCCACTGGCCGGGTCGGACCGCCCGGTGCCGTAAGGGTTCTGGGTCAGCAGTACGGGGAAGTGCCCGGTCGCCCGCGCCCCCGTCGCCGGATCGGTCGGGTAGACCACCTCGGTCGAGATGACGACACCGTCGTCCATGGTGACCGGTATGGCCACCGGCGCGCTCACCCCGTAGGTGGCCGCCTCCGGTTGCCAGCCGGCGTGCGCCGGGGTGGCGCCGGCGGGTTGGGCGCCCGTGACCGCGGCGAACAGGGACAGCGCGGCAAGGCCGATCGTGACGCGACGCGTACGCATCGGGGAAGTCCTCCGGAGTGGTTGTCAGGCGGCGAGTTCGGCCAGGGCGCCGGTGTGCGCGCCCCTGGTCAGCGGGAAGAGCGGGAACACCACTCGGCCCATGGTCTCGTTGGCGAGTTCGGCCAGCACGATGTAGAAGGCGACGCCACCCAGAAGGATCTCCGCGTA
>DATBDL010000284.1:0-22212 GCA_036269975.1 Pseudonocardiaceae bacterium
TCCCCGGCTGATCCGCTGACGCGCGCTACCGAAGGGGAACACGATGAGCCGGCCGGGTTCTGTCGACAGTGAGCAGCTCGCGCGTGACCTCCGCGCGGAGGTAGGTGGTGAGGTCCGGTTCGACGCGGGTTCGCGGGCGGCCTACTCCACCGACGGCTCCAACTACCGGCAGGTCCCGATCGGCGTGGTGGTACCGGCGTCGGTGGACGACGCCGTGCGTGCCGTAGCCGTGTGCCGCCGCCACGGCGCGCCGGTGCTCTCCCGCGGTGGTGGCACCAGCCTGGCGGGCCAGTGCTGCAACACCGCTGTCGTGCTGGACTGGACGAAACGCTGCGACGACGTCGTGTCGGTGGACCCGGAGCGCAAGACGGCGATCGTGGAGCCGGGCATCGCGCTGGACCCGCTCAACGCGCGACTGGCCCGGTACGGCCTGATGGTCGGACCGAAACCGTCGACCCACGTGAGCTGCACGATCGGCGGCATGATCGGCAACAACTCGTGCGGGTCCACCGCCCAGGCGTACGGCAAGATGGCCGACTCGGTGCTGCGGCTGGAGATCCTCACCTACGACGGGCTACGCACCTGGGTCGGCGAAACCAGCGACGACGAGCTCACGGAGACCGTCGCGGCCGGCGGCCGGAAAGCCGAGCTGTACGAGGGCATGCGCGACCTGCGGGACCGCCACCTCGCGGAGATCCGCACGCGGTTCCCGAACATCCCGCGCCGGGTGTCCGGCTACAACCTCGACCAACTGCTACCGGAGAACCACTTCAACGTGGCCAGGGCACTGGTCGGCAGCGAGTCCACTCTGGTCACCGTGCTGCGTGCCGAGCTGCGGCTGTTCGACGTCGAGCCGGCGCGTGCTTTGGTCGTGCTGGGCTACCCCGACATCGTGACAGCGGCGCGTGCGGTGCCGGCGATCGTCGAATGGCAGCCGGCCGCGCTGGAGGGACTGGACGAGCAGTTGGTCCAACTTGAGCACAGCCAACACGTGGCCGAACAGGCGATCAAGGAACTACCCAAGGGCAGCGGCTGGCTGATGGTGCAGTTCACCGGGCAGGACACCGACGCGGTGGACGAGCGGGCCAAACGGTTCGCGCGGGCCATGAGCGAGGGGGACAATCCGCCGACCGTCGCGGAACTGGACGACCCGGCGCACGAGGACCAGCTCTGGCAGGCCCGCGAGGCCGGCCTCGGCGCGACCGCCTATCCCCCTGGTGGCCGCGAGACACACGAGGGCTGGGAGGACGCCGCGGTACCGCCGGACAAGCTGGGCGACTACCTGCGGGACTTCCGCGAGCTGCTGGACCGGTTCGGCTACTCGGGCGCGTCGCTGTACGGGCACTTCGGGCACGGCTGCGTGCACACCCGGATTCCGATGGATCTCAAGACCGCGGCGGGTATCGCGACCTACCGGCGGTTCGCGACCGCGAGCGCGGAACTCGTGGTGTCCTACGGCGGCTCGCTGTCCGGCGAGCACGGCGACGGCCAGTCGCGCGGCGAACTGCTCCCGCTGATGTTCGGCGCGCGGATCGTCGACGCGTTCGGCGAGTTGAAGGACCTGTTCGACCCGGACAACCGGATGAACCCCGGCAAGATCGTCCGCCCGTACCGGCTGGACGAGAACCTGCGGCAGGGCGCGGACTACCAGCCGTGGGAACCCGCCACGACGTTCGCGTTCGCCGAAGTGGGCCATCGGTTCAGCCAGGCAGCCGCCCGCTGTGTCGGGGTCGGCAAGTGCCGGGGACACGAGGGCGGCGTGATGTGTCCGAGCTACCGGGTCACCCGCGAGGAGGAACACTCCACCCGCGGCCGGGCCCGGCTGTTGTTCGAGATGGTCAATGGTGACGTGATCACGGACGGCTGGCGCTCCACCGAGGTCCGCGACGCGCTGGATCTGTGCCTGTCCTGCAAGGGCTGCAAGTCCGACTGCCCGGTCGATGTCGACATGGCCACCTACAAGGCCGAGTTCCTGTCGCACCACTACGCCCGCCGTGTCCGGCCCGCGGCGCACTACTCGATGGGCTGGCTGCCGCTCTGGGCCCGGCTCGCGGCGTACGCACCGGGCGTGGTCAACGCGGTGGCACAGACACCGGGACTGCGCACCGCGGTCAAGGCCGCCGGTGGTATCGCGTCGCAACGACGCCTGCCCGTGTTCGCCCGGCAGCGCTTCACCCGGTGGTTCGCCGCCCACACACCGGCCGGTGACGGTCGGCACGGCGACGTGGTGCTGTGGCCGGACACCTTCACCAACAGCTTCCACCCCGACGTGGCCAGATCCGCCGTCGAGGTCCTGGAACACGCGGGATTCCGGGTTCGGGTGCCGGTGTCGGCCGTGTGCTGCGGTCTGACCTGGATCTCCACGGGGCAACTCGGTACCGCGCAACGGGTGCTGCGCCGCACCCTGCGGGTCCTGGCACCGCACCTGCACGCCAGCACGCCGATCGTGGTCCTGGAACCGAGCTGCGCCGCGGTGTTCCGCTCCGACCTGCCCGACCTGATGTACGGCGACGAGGACGCGGCCCGGCTGGCCGGGCAGACCGTGACACTGGCCGAACTGCTGCGCGACCGGGCCACGGACTGGCATCCGCCCGCACTGGACGCGCGGGCGATCGTGCAGCCGCACTGCCACCAACACGCGGTGCTCGGCATGGCCGCCGACCGCGCGCTACTGGCCGACCACGGTGTCGACGCGGAGATCCTGGACGCCGGCTGCTGTGGTCTGGCCGGCAACTTCGGCTTCGAACGCGGCCACTACGACGTCTCGATGGCCTGCGCGGAACAGGCACTGCTGCCCGCCGTCCGCGCCGCCGACGACGACACCCTGGTAATCGCGGACGGCTTCAGTTGCCGTACCCAGATCGAGCAGGCCGACACCGGCCGCCACGCGATCCACCTGGCCGAACTCCTGGCCTCGGCCATCAGGGGTGACGTTTCAGCCGGACCGTGACGGGTACGCACAAGGTATGCCTGACAAGGAGCCGTTGAGGACATACCGGTCCAAACGGGATGTCGCGGCGTCCGGCGAACCGTCGGCGGACGAGCCACGGCGGCGCGGTGCGCCGATGTTCGTGTTCCAGCGTCACGACGCTTCCAGCCTGCACTTCGACTTCCGGCTGGAGGTCGACGGCGTGCTGGTGTCGTGGGCGGTGCCCAAAGGCCCGTCGACCGATCCGCGGGACAAGCGGCTGGCGACCCGGACCGAGGACCACCCGCTCGCCTATGCCGATTTCGAGGGCGTGATCCCGGACGGCCAGTACGGCGCCGGCACGGTCGTCGTGTGGGACACCGGCTCCTACCGCAACATCACCGAACGCGACGGCCATCCCGTCCCGATGGGCGAGGCCGTCGAGGCAGGACACGTGAAGGTGTGGCTGGCCGGCAGGAAGGTGACCGGCGCGTTCGCGCTGACCAGGACGAAGATGCGCGGCGACGAGCGGAACTGGCTGCTGGTCAAGATGGACGACGCGGGCGCCGACCGGCGACGGAAGCCGGCCACGTCCCAGCTCGAATCGGTCCTGAGTGGACGAACCAACGACGAGCTCGCCGATGGCCACGACGCGTGAGCTGTCAGCGGAGATCGCACCGGACTCGTCGCGCCCGGCCGACTACACACGCGCACCGGCGCCCATGCTGGCCACGCTGACGGAGCGCCGGTTCAGCGACCCGCACTGGCTGTTCGAACGGAAGCTCGACGGCGTGCGTGCCATCATCGCCCGCGACGGCTCGGACGGCCCACACCTGTGGTCCCGCAACGAGAAATCGATGGACGCCAGCTATCCGGAACTGGTGACGGCGCTGGCCGACCGTGGGCCGGAGTGTTTCGTCGCTGACGGTGAGATCGTCGCGTTCGACGGTCGCCAGACCAGCTTCGCCAAGCTACAGGCGCGCATCCACCTGACCCGGCCGCAGGACATCCGACGGGCCGGCGTCCAGGTCTACCTGTACCTGTTCGACCTGCTCGCGATCGGCGACACCGACGTCCGGCAGCTTCCGCTGCGGGACCGCAAACGGATGCTGCGTCAGGCGTTCGACTTCGGCGGACCGTTGCGGTACGCCGCGCACCGCAACGCCGATGGCGAGACCTACTACCGGCAGGCATGCGAGCGCGGCTGGGAGGGGCTGATCGCCAAGCGGGCCGACAGCACCTACGTCGGCGGCCGGTCGACGGACTGGCTGAAGTTCAAGTGCGTCCGGGAGCAGGAGTTCGTGATCGGCGGGTTCACCGAACCGAGTGGTACCCGGATCGGGTTCGGCGCGTTGCTGCTGGGCTACTACGAGAACCGTCGACTGCGCTATGCCGGCAAGGTCGGCACCGGCTACGACGCCGCCATGCTGCGATCGATGCGCGCGCGACTCGAGTCGCGGGAACGAACCTCGTCGCCGTTCGCCGATGTGGTACGCGAACCACGCGTGCACTGGGTCCGCCCGGACCTGGTCGGTGAGGTCGGTTTCAGCGAGTGGACCACCGACGGCCGGCTGCGGCATCCACGTTTTCTCGGTCTCCGCGACGACAAGCCCGCCGAACAGGTCGTACGAGAGGTGGCACGGACATGACCGACATGACTACCGATATCGCTGTGTCCCATCCGGACAAGCTGCTGTACCCGAACGAGAGGATCACCAAGGCCGAGGTGGTCGACTACTACCGGGACCTGGCCGACGTGATGGTGCCGCACCTGCGCGGCCGACCCCTCACCATGCACCGGTTCCCGGACGGCATCGGCGCCCACGGGTTCTTCCAGCAACAGGCGTCCGAGCAATTCCCGGACTGGCTGCACGTCGTCGAGGTCCCGCAGCGGTCCGGGACGGGCACGGTCCGCCATGCGGTGTGCGACGACGCGGAAAGCCTGGTCTACCTGGCCAACCAGGCCGTGCTGGAGTTCCACATCTGGTTGTCCACAGTAGACCATCTGGACAACCCGGATCGGCTCGTGATCGACCTGGACCCACCGGACGGCATCCGCATCGGCGAACTGCGCGATGCGGTGCGCCGCACCTGCGACGAGATCGACCACGCCGGTCTGGTGCCCTTCGTCCAGACCACCGGCGGTCGGGGCTTCCACGTGGCCGCGCCGCTGGACGCGACGGCGACCTTCGACGAGGTCCGAGCGTTCACGCGCGACCTGGCCGACCAACTCGTGCACGCCCACCCGGACCGGTTCACCACCGAGCAGCGCAAGAACAAGCGCGGTGGCCGGATCCTCCTGGACACCAACCGCAACGCCTACGGCCAGACCGCGGTGGCACCGTACTCACTGCGCGCCCGGCCCGGCGCGCCCGCCGCGACGCCGATCGATCCGGACGAGTTGTCCCGTGTCCGGCCACAGAAGTACGGACTGGGCAACCTGCGGCACCGGCTGGTGAGCAAGGCCGACCCGTGGGTCGACATCGCCGACCTAGCCAGCCCCATCCCGCGCTGAGCGACGCAGCGCCGCCACCGCGATCACCAGTCCCGCCACCAGCACCACGCCACCCGCGATCGAGTTGTGCAGCCAGGCAGCCGGCGTCGCGGGTGGCTCACCCTGGTGACCCATGGCCAGCGGCGACACCACGACCCAGGCCCCGAGCACCGGCACCACCCAGGACAACCCACGGACGCGGTCGAACGCCAGCGCGTGTGCCACGGCGAGCAGGCTCAGCGCCAGGCCGACCACGACGTCGCTGAAGACGAGCTGGCCGAGCCCTTCGTAGCCGACCACGAACGGCACCACGATCAGGTACAGGCCGGCCAGCAGGACCAGTCCTTCCGCCACTCCGATCCGCGTGGTCGATCGTTGCGCGGGGGCTGTTCGCGTCATCGGACAAACACCTCCGTCGGAGTGGTTCCCGACCACGAACCAGGCGAAACGCACCGTCGTACGGGCACTCGACCACCGTGAGTGTTCATGGGGACAGCGATGGCCGGCCGCCCGCATGACCAACCGTCGCGGCAGCCGCGGCGGCTGCCGCCCTCGCGGCCTGGCCCGGTTCGGCACCCCGCAGCAGCGCGACGATGAGCGCCGCCGTGAACGCGTCACCCGCACCGGTCGTGTCGACCACCGGCACATCGGACAACGGGATGACCGCACTACCGGCCGGCCACACGAACACATTGCCCTGCTCACCCGCTGCCAGCGCGACCAGGCGCGGGCCACGGGCGAGCAGGGCCCGACCCGCGGCGAGTGCGGCGTCCGCGTCGGGCACCGGCCGACCGACCAGCAGTCCGGCCTCCCTCGCGTCGGCGCGCAGCACGTCCGCACACGCCAGCAGGTCGTCGACGTGATCCGCGGGCGCGCCGTCCAGCACCACCAGGCTGCCCGCGGATCGGGCGATCCGCGCGGCCGCGAGCGCCGCGGCGGGTGGCTGCTGCAGTTGCACACTCACCGCACGCGCAGTGGCCAGGAACGCCGCGTTCGCCTCGATGTCGGCAGCGGTCAGCAGCATCGGCTCAGGCAGATCCTCCAGGTAGCGCCATCGGGCGTCGGCGTCGACGATGTCGACGATCAGGCCGGTCGGTGCCCCGGTCCGCCGGATCACCGGCCGGATGTCGATGCTGTCGGCCTCGGCGCGGGCCAGCATCTGGTCCCCCGCCGGATCGTCGCCGACGACACCGACCAGCGCGACGTCGGCACCCAACTGCGCCAGGCCGACCGCCTGGTTGGCGCCCTTGCCGCCCAACGTCTCCCGGCGTTCCCGCACCGAGCCGGACGTGCCCACGTCCGGCAGCCGGTCCACCCGCAGCACCAGATCGCGGGCGATCTGCCCGACAACCGTCACGTCGTGCCGTTGCGGCATCAGCGTTTCCGATCGAGCGCGGCCCGCACCAGCGCCGCCGCCAGCCGGCCGACGTCGGCGGTGGCGACCGAGCCGGCCAACTCCTCCGGATCGGTGGGCAGGCCGAACTGGCGCGCCGCGGACAGTGCCCGACGATCGAAGTACGGCCGCAACCGGGGCCAGACCACCTGCGCCTCCCGGCAGAAGATGTGCGCGCCGGTCTCACCGATCCGGGGAAACCCGCGCAACGCCTCGCGCAGGCGTTTGACGTCCGCATCGGACTCCGGCCGAATGCCGCGCAGGTCACCGTGGTAGACGTCCAGGACGCATCGCGCGCTGTCACACAGGGCGGTCGCGGTGCTCTCGTCGTACCGGACGTAGTGGGCGCGACCCAACGCGTCCACCCGTTGCTGCCAGGTCGATTCCACCATCCGCTGCGGTGTGCGCCAGCCGGCCCGGAACAGCTCGCCGGCGGCGGCGACCGCGATCTTCGCGGAGATCCGCACGGACAACAGGGTGGTCAGGACCAGCAGTTGATACAGCGGCGCGGGTTTGTCCCGCAACGTGATGCCGGCCTCCTGCGCGTACGTCGTGCCGTAGCGGTCCAGCAGCTCGTCCACGGACATGGCGCCACTCACGGCTGGCGACCCGACGCGCCGGTCAGCCGCTGCAACGTGGTCTGCAACGCCCGCAACGCCTCCTGTGTCAACGAGCCGGCACCCGGCGTGGGCGTCGTGTGCTCCGGCGGCTCGACGTCCACCGACACCAGCTCCCGCACCACCGCGGCCACGACGTCCGGATGCCCGATCGGCAACCGGTCCCCCGCCGCGTCCGTCCGCACCTCCCGCACGACCAGCCCAGGGTCGTTCACGATCCGGCCCACCGCGCTCGAATCGTGCTCCGGCCACGGTGGATCGACCAGCACGGCCGAGCGCACGAGGTCACGGTGATCGACCGCGAGCGACAACGTCAGCAACGCGGCGTCGTGCACACCCACCAGGTGCACCCGGTCATGGCCGCCGGGCAGGTCGGCCAGCAACCGACCGCCCTTCTGGCTGGCACGCCGCGCCGACGGCAGGCGCCACCACACGACGCCGATGTCCTCGGCGATCGGACGCCAGGTCGCCGGCAGCTCGTCGTGCTTGGCGTCACCTGACGGATCGAGCACCACGACCACCGGGCCGTGATCCGGTCCCTTCACGACCATCGCCGGACCGTCCGCGCGCACCGTCTCGGTCACCACCGGGTTGTCCTTGGACATGGTCCTGGAGTGCCCACCGGGTACGGATCAAAAACGCGGCCGTGGATCTCGGCGGTCAGCCGCCGCGCGAGGTCTCGCCGCCCAGTGCCGGGGCCGGCGCCATGGTGGCCGGGACCAGCGGTGTCCACACCGGACCGGGTGCGGCCGCGTCGACCCGGATGCCGCGCTCGGCCAAGGCTCGCGCCACAGAGGTTTAGTCTCATTCGACATGGTCTATCCCCGTTGCGTCGGCCTGTCGGAGCGCACACTCATGGAGTTGGGACATGACAGATCTCCTCGACGCCACCGTCATCGACACGCCGGACGACCACGCGTTCGGCGACGAACTGCACAGCTACCTGGCGGCCGTCGCGACCGGCCTGGGGGTTCGGCCGGAGTCATGTTCGGTCGACCTGCTGTCCCCCGCGTCGGCCTACATCACGCTGGACGGCCCGGCCCTCCGCTTCCCGGACGGCGATCTCGCCCTGCTCTGGAACGAGCGATTCGGCTGGTCCGTGGCCGTAGCGACACCCGATGACGAGGATCTGCGGGTGCTGGCCCATCACGGTGGCGGCCAGGTGCCGCGACCGTCCGAGGTGTACGCGTTCGTCTCGGCCGTGCGTGCCGGCGACCATCCGATCGCGTCTTGGACGCGACCGAACCCACCGGCCCCGCTGACGCCGAGGACCCGATCGGAACTCGTCCTGTTGCTGCGGGCAGCGGGCTAGCGCCGCTGGCACCGGCCGGCAGTCCCTCATGGGTGGCCGCCACAGGTCGGCACGCAACGCTTTCTGCGACACCGGCGTGTGTCCGTTCGACCTCAGGTGAGGTCGAGCACAGTCTTTCCCTTGCCGTGTCCCGAATCGAGCCGCTCGTGCGCCTGCCGTACCTGCTCCAGCGGCAATACCTCCGCTATCAGGGGCCGCACCCGCCCTCGTTCGAACAGCGGCGACAGTTCGACAAGGCGGCGGCGCTCGCGGGTCAGCATGATCCCGTGCAACTGCTGGTTACGCTGGTACAGGGCGGTAAGCTCCCCGGCCGGCGCCAACACGGTCGCCAGCCGGCCGAACGGCCGGGTCGCCGCACAGCTCCGCACCAGATTCTCCCCACCCACGAGGTCCAGCACCGCGTCGACACCCGCGCCGCCGGTGTGGGCGAGAGCGATCTGAACCGGGTCGTCGTTCTCGTAGTCGATGGGCACGGCACCCAGCTCGCGCAACACGTCCTGACTGTCCGGGCCCGCCGTGGCGAGCACCTCGGCCCCCGCGGCGACGGCGAACTGCACCGCGAAAGAGCCGACACCACCGGCTCCCGCGTGCACCAGGACCGTCTCTCCGGGACGGACCGCCAGCCGTCGCACGATCGCCTCCCACGCCGTCCCCCCGGCCAGCGGCACCGCGGCTGCCTCGACATGGCTCAGTGCCCGTGGCTTGGGCGCGACGATCGCAGCCGCGACCACGTTGTAGTCGGCGTAACTGCCGGCCAGCCCCGGTTCGGGTGTGTAGAAGACCTCGTCGCCCACCACGAAATCCGAGACCCCGGCCCCGAGTTCCTCGACCACCCCGGACACGTCCCCACCCAGCACGGCGGGCAGCGGCAGGTCCGGCATCGCCGCCCCCTGCCGGATCTTGGCCTCCACCGGATTCGTGCCCGACGCGAGCACCCGTACGAGAATCTCCCCAGGTCCCGGCGTGGGTTTCTCGACCTCACGCACGTCGAGCACCTCAGGTCCGCCGAACCGTTCGATCAGTACCGCCCTCGTGACCATGGCTGTGGCATACCCGTGGCTGGTTCCGTCAAACGGCATCGGCGACCGCCGCCGCCATGGCCGGCACCAGTTCCTCGTCGAACACGCTCGGCACGATCCGCCGGGTGGACAACCGCTCGGCGGCGACGGCGGCCAGCGCGTCCGCTGCCGCGAGCAGGATCTTCGTGGTGACCGTGGTCGCCCCGGAGTCGAGCAGGCCGCGGAACACACCTGGGAACGCGAGCACGTTGTTGATCTGGTTGGGCTGGTCGCTGCGGCCGGTCGCGACGATCTCGGCATGCTCGCCCGCCGCTCGCGGATCGACCTCCGGCTCGGGATTGGCCAGGGCGAACACGATCGCCCGGTCCGCCATGCGAGCGATGTCATCACCGTCGAGGATGCCGCCGGCGCTGACTCCGACGAACACGTCCGCTCCGTCGAGCGCGTCGCTCAACGAGCCGCCACGACGTGCGGTGTTGGTGTGTTCGGCCAGCCACCGCTTCTCCCCGTCGAGGTCGCGATCAGGACGCAGAACGCCCGAACTGTCGCACAGCACGATCCCCTCGGCCCGATATCCGGCATCCAGCAACAGCCGCGCGACGGCGCTACCGGCCGCACCCGCACCGGAGATCACCACCGTCGTGTCCTCCGGTTTCCGATCGGTGAGGCGCAGAGCGCCGTGCAGTGCGCCCAGCACGACGATCGCCGTGCCGTGCTGGTCGTCGTGGAAGACCGGGACGTCCAACTCGTCGCGCAACCGCCGTTCGACCTCGAAACAGCGCGGCGCCGCGATGTCCTCCAGGTTGACCGCGCCGAACGAGGTCGCCAGGTCCCGCACGGTCCGCACCAGATCGTCCGGGTCCCGGCTGACCGGACAGATCGGCCAGGCGTCGACATCGGCGAATCGTTTGAGCAGCGCGGCCTTGCCTTCCATCACCGGCAGCGCCGCCGCCGGTCCCTGGTCGCCGAGGCCCAGCAGAGCCGAACCGTCGGAGACGATGGCGACCGAATTCGCCTTCACCGTCTCCCGGCGCAACGCCGCCGTGTCCTCGGCCACCCGCCGCGCCACGTCCGCCACCCCCGGTGTGTAGTGGCGAGACAGATCGTCCGCGTCGTCAAGGCCGACCCGGAGGGCTGTTTCGATCTTTCCCCGGCTGTGCGTCATGGCTCGCGGCTACCCACGACATCGCTCGCCGTAACGTTTCGCGCGTTCGCGACGTACCAGGAGCCCGACAAGATCGCCGCGGCCGGGCCGACCACCCAGATCCACCACGGATCGGCGAGCCCGCCGGCCACAAGGCCCAGCAGGCCCCACGATCCGACGCTCACGACGCTGAGGATGAGCCACACCACGGTCAGGTAGCGCAGCGTCGAATGCAGGTGCGCGGGGTCCCGGCACAGTGGAATGTTCGACACGGGCGCCCGGTACGGCGGCAGGTCGTCGGTCAGGCCGACGAGATCCGCCCGCGTCCTCGCCGCCCATGCCGCCGTGACCCGGCCGTCGAACTCGTCGAGGGTCAGACAGCCTTCGGCATGGGCACGGCAGAGCCGTTCCACGGCATGGCGCCGTTCCCCGTCCGTGGCCCGAATCCGGTGCGAGGGCATGGGTACCGTGGTCATCGCCACCCTCTCTGCCGTGCGTCTACCGAACGGGTACCCAGCCCCAGCCGCCCAAACCCCCGACGGACGGACAATCCGGCCGCATGCCGCTACGGCAGGTGGGGCAGCAGCTTGTCGAGGGTGACCGGCAGGTCACGCACCCGCACACCGGTGGCGTTGTGCACGGCGTTGGCGACCGCGGCCGCGGTGCCCACGATGCCGATCTCACCGATTCCCTTGGTGCCCATCGGGTTCACGTGCGGATCGTGCTCGTCCAGCCAGTGCACGTCGATGTCGCCGACGTCGGCGTTGGTGGCGATGTGGTACTCGGCGAAGTCGTGGTTGACCACGTGGCCGAACCTCGGATCGAGCACGCTGTTCTCGTGCAACGCCATGGAAAGGCCCATCGTCATGCCACCGATGAACTGCGACCTCGCGGTGACCGGGTTGACGATCCGGCCGGCCGCGAAGACACCCGTCAGTCGTGGCACCCGGATCTCGCCGGTGTCGACGTCCACGCGTGCTTCGACGAACTGGGCGCCGAACGCGTACATGGCGTACCGCTGTTGTGCGGTGTTGGCGGGCACGTCCGCGTCGACCTCGTCGCCGTCGGCCGGATCGGCACCGAACTTGGCCCGGAACGCCCGCGCCGCCTCGACGACGGCCGAGCCCCACGTCGCCATGCCGGACGAGCCGCCCGCCACCGACGCCATCGGATACGCGGTGTCACCGATGCGTACCGCGACCTGGTCGACCGGCACGTCCAGCGCGTCCGCGGCGATCTGGGGCAGCGTCGTCCACGTGCCCGTGCCGAGGTCGGCGGCGCCGATCTCGACGACGTAGCTGTCGGCGGCGAACCGGATCAGGGCCGTCGACTCCGGCATCCGGTGGACCGGGTACACCGACGCCGCGACACCCGCGCCGACCAGCCAGCGGCCGTCCCGCCGCGCGCCGGGCCGTGGATCGCGCTCGGCCCAACCGAATCGCCGCGCGCCTTCGCGCAGGCACGCCACCAGATTGCGGCTGGAGAACGGGAGGCCGGTCTCCGGATCACGGTCCGGCTCGTTGCGCACCCGCAACTCGACCGGATCCACGCCGAGGGCCTCGGCGAGTTCGTCCATGGCCACCTCGGGCCCGAACATGCCCGGACACTCGCCGGGCGCCCGCATCCAGGTCGGCACCGGCACGTCCAGCGCGGCCAGTCGGTGCGTCGTGCGGCGGTTCGGCGCGGCGTACATCATCCGTGTCGGGAGGGCGGTCTGCTCGGCGAACTCCTTGATCCGGGAGGTCTGCTCGACGACGTCCAGCGCGATCGCCGTCAACCGGCCGTCCCGGCCGGCACCCAGGCTCATCCGCTGGATGGTCGGCGTGCGGTACCCGACGACGGCGAACATCTGCTGCCGGGTCAGCGCGAGCTTGACCGCGCGGCCGGGCAGCGCGCGGGCGGCCAGCGCGGCCAAGACCACATGCGCGTGCGGCGTGCCCTTCGAACCGAAGCCGCCGCCGACGAACGGGCAGATCACCCGCACCTGGTCGGCGGCCAGCCCGAACACGCCGGCCACCGCCTTGCGCAGCGGGTGCACCCCCTGGGTCGAGTCCCACAGCGTCAGCCGGCCGCCGTCGGCCGCGTCCCAGCGGGCGACGGTGGCGTGCGGTTCCATCGGGTTGTTGTGGTACATCGCCGTCGTGTAGGTCTGCTCGACGGTCACGTCGGCGCTCGCCATGGCGGCGGCCACGTCGCCCTGTGCGGTGTCGGTCTCGAACGCGGGATTCACCTTGTCCGGCCGGTACAGGTCGGTCCGGTCGGCGGACAGCCGCACGTCGTGCGACTGCTCGGCGTAGGTGATCCGCACCAGGCTCGCGGCCGCACGCGCGATCTGCGGCGACTCGGCGATCACCACGCCGACGAACTGGCCGCGGAACGCGACCGTATCGTCCTGCAACACGGCCAGCTCGGCGTCATCGGTGTCGGCGAGCCGTTCGGCGTTACCGGGCGTGAGCACGGCGATCACCCCGTCCAATGCCTCGGCGGGCGCCGTGTCCACCTCGATGACCCGGCCGCGGGCGATGGTGGCCTGTACCGGATGGCAGTAGGCGGGCGCGTCGACATCGGCCTCGTACGCGTAGGGCACCGTGCCGGTCACCTTGCCGATGCCGTCCCTGCGGTTCATCGACTGCCCGATGGCCTTGGGCCGCAACAAGTCCGTCATCGCGCACCCGCCATTGCGGACAGTTCACCCAGTACCGCGACCATCGTCCTGGCCACCAGCGGAATCTTGAAGCCGTTGCCCCCGTCCACACCGTCCAGCGCCCGCGCGTCGGCCAGTTCCGCCTGCGCCGCGGCCCGGTAGGTGGCGTCGGTCGCCGGTGCGCCACGCAGCACGTCCTCGGCCCGCCGTGCCCGCCACGGCTTGTGCGCGACACCGCCGAACGCCAGCCGCACGTCGCGCACCGTGCCGTCGACGACGTCCAGGGCGGCGGCGACGGACACCAGCGCGAAGGCGTAGGACGCGCGGTCACGCACCTTCCGGTAGCGCGAGCGAGCGGCCAGCGGCAGCGCCGGCAGCTCGATCGCGGTGATCAGGTCGCCGTGCTCCAGCACGGTGTCGCGATCCGGCTGGTCGCCGGGCAGCCGGTGCAGATCGCCGAACGGCAGCGTCCGCTCCCCGGCCCGACCGAGCACGTGCACCGTGGCGTCCAGCGCGGTCAACGCGACGGCCATGTCGGACGGGTGGGTCGCGACGCAGTGTTCGGACGCACCGAGGACGGCGTGATAGCGGGTGTAGCCGCCGATCGCCGAGCAGCCGGAACCGGGCTGTCGCTTGTCGCACGGCGTCGTCACGTCCTGGAAGTACACGCATCGCGTGCGCTGCAACGGGTTGCCGCCGGTGGTCGCCATGTTCCGCAACTGACCGGACGCCCCGGCCAGCAGCGCCTCGGCCAGCATCGGGTAGCGCCGGCGCACCCGCGGATCGGCCGCGAGCACGCTGTTGCGCACCGCCGCGCCGATCCACAGCCGGTCACCACGCTTCTCGATCCGGTCCGACGTCACGCCGGTGACGTCCACGACCAGGTCCGGGCTGGCGACACCGAGCTTGAGATGATCCACCAGATTCGTCCCGCCGCCGAGGAACACGGCGGACGGGTCGGCGGCCACGGTCCGCACGGCGGTCGCGGCATCCTGAGCGGTCCGGAAGTCGAACGGCCGCATCATCACCGCCGCCCCGCCGCCTGCCGCACGGCGGCCACGATGTTGGTGTAGGCGCCGCACCGGCACAGGTTTCCGCTCATCCGCTCGGCGATCTCCGCGTCGGTCGGTTCCGGCCTGGCGGTGACGTCACCGGTCGCGTGGCTGGGCCAGCCGGAGGCCAGTTCGTCCAGCATCCCGACGGCCGAGCACACCTGACCTGGCGTGCAGTAGCCGCACTGCAGCGCGTCCCGCTCGACGAAGGCCCGCTGCACCGGATGAACCGACCCGTCCGCCGCCAGCCCCCGCGCCGTGACCACCTCGGTGTCGTCGGCGGTGACCGCGAGGACCAGGCAACTGAGCACCCGCCTGCCATCCAGCAGCACCGTGCAGGCGCCGCACTGGCCGTGGTCGCACCCCTTCTTCGGCGCCGTGTTGCCGACCTGCTCGCGCAACGCGTCCAACAGCGTCGTTCTGGTGTCCACCGTCAGACGGTGCCCCGCGCCGTCGACCCGGACCGTGATGTCCACTCGCATGGTGAGGCATTACCCACACCGGGCGCGCTGTTAACCCGATCGGCCGTCAGCGGGCCCTGGTGGGTTCGCGGTCAGGGCGCTGACCGACACGACGCACGGTTTGCCGATTGCCACCGTCGGGTAGCCGACCTGGCAATCGCGGACCTGCTTTCGCCAGGCGGGTGACCGTACAGAAAGGAAGGACCGCATGCGGCCAGCCGATCGTGAACTGCGCAGTCCATAGAACGCCGGACAGGCTCACATATGGCCCGGTCGGTCACGAGCGCGCGTCGGAGTGCGACCCGGCTGCCGCAACTGGTGGTGACGTCGGCGTTCGCGGCGATGCTGCTCGGTGCGAACCTCGCGGCGCCCCTCTACGCCGGCTACGCGAAGCAGTTCGGCTTTTCCACCGCGGTGTTGGGCCTGATCTTCGGCGTGTACGCGCTGGTGCTGATTCCCTCGTTGCTGGTCTTCGGTCAGGTGTCCGACCAGCTCGGCCGGCGCCCCGTCATCGCCGCCGGGCTTGGTCTGGCAGTTGTCGCCTCGGCGCTGTTCGCCGTCGCCACCGGAGCGGCGTGGCTGTTCGCGGCTCGCGCGGTGCAGGGTTTGGCGCAGGGCATGATGAGCGGCGCGGCGACCGCCGCTCTGACCGAACTCGTGGACGGCAACGACACCCGCCGTGCCGCCCTCCTGGCCACGCTGGCCCAGTCCGGCGGTTCGGCGACCGGCGTCCTGCTCGGCGGCATCCTGGCCCAGTGGGCGCCATGGCCGCGAGTACTGCCCTTCCTCGCCGGTATCGCCGCCTGCGCGAGCGCCGCGGTGATGCTGCGCCTCGTCCCCGCGTCGTCCCCGCGGCAGCGCGGCGGGATCCAGGTTCGTCGCCCACGCGTGCCGGCCGAGATCCGGGGCGCGTTCGTGCGTGTCGGGCTCACCGCCGCCGCGGTGTGGGCAGTGGCCGGCCTGTTCCTGTCGGTCATCCCCTCCTACGCGGGCAAGCTGGTGCTGCACTCGCAGAACCTGGCGCTGCTCGGCCTCGTCGCCGCGCTGATCCTCGTCTCGTCCTGCGTGGCCCAACTGGCCGTGCGTCGCGGTGTCCCGCCGGCCCCAGCCCAATCCGGCGGACTGACGCTGCTGGCACTGGGGCTGCTCGCCCTCACCCTGGCCGCACCGGCACGGTCGGCCGTGCTGCTGATCGTGGCGGCGCTCCTGGCCGGCGCCGGCCACGGCGTCGCCTCCCTCGCCGCCCAGGACGACCTGACCCGCATCGCCCCACCCGAACAGCGTGCCGAGGTCAGCGCGGCGTTCTACGTCTGCATCTACCTCGGTGTCGCTCTCCCGGTCATCGGCATCGGAATCCTCGCCGTGCTCACCACGCTCTACATCGCGGTGACCACGTTCGCCATCGTCACCGGCCTGGCAGCGCTCGCCGTGGCCGGGTGGCACCTCGCCGGCCACCGCTCAGGTAGCGGCGATCCAGCCGACAGTCCAGAAAGGTCGCGATGACCAGCGAGCAACTGGCCCACCCGGAGCGGATCCCCGGCTACAGCTACGGCACCCCGCAGGCAGCCCGCTCCCCGCTGAGCCTGGACGATCTGGACAAGCTCAAGGCCGCGGTCGGGCTCACCGCGGCGGACGAACCATACCTGCGAGCGGCCGGCGACGTCCTCGCCGACAAGGCCGACGAGATGGTCACCGCCTGGCGGGCGCAGCTCGCCGAACATCCGTATCTGGCGATCTACTCCGTGCATCCCGACGGCAACCCCAACCCGGAGTACTCGGCCGCGTCCAAGCCCCGATTCGACCGCAGGAAATCGGACTGCGCCACACCCGGCACAAGAAGAACCGGACCGACGACGCCGACTCCGCCGAGCACATCCCGCTGCGCTACCTACTCGCGTTCACCGCCGTAGTCCTCACCACCAGCCGCGACTATCTCGCCCGCGACGGCCACAACGCGGACGACGTGCAGCGGATGCACGCGGCGTTCACGAAGTCGGTGATGCTGCACGTCACCGTGTGGACCCAACCGTATGTCAGCACCGACAACTGGTAGCGGGCGTGGTGTCGCGGTTCCCCGGCCACCACCGGTCGAAACGCGCATGTGTCACGCCGCGATCGATGCGACCGTGCGGCCGTGGTGGCGGTGCGCGGCGATCGCGTCGATGAACGCATCGGCCAGATCGTCCGCGTCCACGCCGGTCACCACGCCGACGTCACTGACCACACCGGAGTCCGCGTCCGCCAGCGCGACGCCCGGCAGCTCACCGAGCAGGCGGGTGCCCTGCCCCAGCGCCGCGATCGCCTTGCCGTGCTTGAACGCCTCCGCGACGAACAGGCGTGCCGCACCGTCGTCGGCCAGATCGGCGATGCCGTCCCCGCCGGGTACGAACACCGCGTCGTAGAACACGGACCGCCGGGTGGCCAGCGCGTGCGTCGCGCTGACCGCCGCACCGCCGCCGGTCGCCAGGCGCCCCGGTCGCTCGGCGAGGATGTGCACGACGGCCCCGGCCGAGGTGAGCCGTCCCTCGATCGCCTCGATGTCCGGACCGTGCACACCGTCGCCGGCCAGGATCGCGACCTGACGGGTGGCGATGCCGGCGGTGCCGTTCTTGGCCGTGTTCGCCTGGCTCAACGCGGGCGACGTGCGGCCGTGGTTCTCGCCGACCGGATCGGGCGGCGGGTCGACGCCGATGCCCTCGGCCACCGAACGGGCCAGCGCGTGGTCCACGTGGTTGAGGTGGTCGACCACGTGTTCCCGCACCGCGGTCGTCACCACCTTGCCCAGTTCGAAGCGGAACGCCGCCACGATGTGGGCACGCTCCCAGTCGGACATGCTGTTCCAGAACAAGGTCGCCTGGCTGTAGTGGTCGGCGAAGCTCCCGCTGCGGACCCGGATCTTCCGTCCGTCCACACGCTCCTGGTAGTGCGTGTACGCGCCGTCCTCGGTGTCGGCCAGCACCGGGCAACCGAAACCGAGCGATGCCTTGTGGTAGCTGGTGGGGCCGGGCTCGATGCGGGTCTGGTGCAGGCCGTCGCGCTGGTTGTTCCGGACCCGTGCCAGCGGCCGGTTCACCGGCAGTTGCTCGAAGTTGGGACCGCCGAGGCGGGACAACTGGGTGTCCAGATAGGAGAAGTTACGGCCCTGCAACAGCGGATCGTTGGTGAGGTCGATACCGGGTACGAGATGCGCGGTGTGGAACGCGACCTGTTCGGTCTCGGCGAAGAAGTTGTCCGGATTGCGGTCCAGGACCATCTTGCCGATCGGCCGCACCGGGACCAGTTCCTCCGGGATGATCTTGGTGGCGTCCAGCAGGTCGAAGTCGAAGGCGTGCTCGTCCTGTTCGGACACCAGTTGCACGCCCAGTTCCCACTCCGGGTACTGCCCGCTCTCGATCGTCTCCCACAGGTCCCGCCGGTTGAAGTCCGGATCAGCGCCCGCGAGTTTCATCGTCTCGTCCCACACCAGCGAATGCGTGCCCAGCAGCGGGCGCCAGTGGAACTTCACGAACGTGCCCTCGCCGTCGGCGTTGACGAACCGGAACGTGTGCACGCCGAAACCCTGCATCATCCGGTAGCTGCGGGGCAGTGCGCGATCGGACATCAGCCACAGCACCATGTGCATGGTCTCCGGTTGCAGCGCCACGAAGTCCCAGAACGTGCCGTGCGCGGACTGGGCCTGCGGGATCTCGTTGTGCGGCTCGGGTTTCACCGCATGCACGAAATCCGGGAACTTGATCGCGTCCTGGATGAAGAACACCGGCATGTTGTTGCCGACGAGATCGTAGTTGCCCTCGGACGTGTAGAACTTGACCGCGAACCCGCGCACGTCCCGCACGGTGTCGGCGGAACCGCGTGAGCCCGCGACCGTGGAAAACCGTACGAACACCGGTGTGCGCTCGGCCGGGTTCTGGAGGAACGCCGCCCTGGTGTGCTCGGCCAGCGACTCGTAGGGCTGGAAGTAGCCGTACGCACCGGCACCACGCGCGTGCACGACGCGTTCCGGGATGCGTTCGTGGTCGAAGTGGGTGATCTTCTCCCGCGCGTGGAAGTCCTCCAGCAGCGTCGGTCCCCGTTCGCCGGCGCGCAGCGAGTTGTCGGTGTCGTCGACCTTCGTACCGAAGTTCGTGGTCAGGAACCGGTCGCCGGACCTGTCGACCCGATACTGGTCGAGTTGCTCGGACTTCTGGTCGTGCTGCCGTTCGGCCATGGACACCGCCTCCTTCGCTGTGGCTGCTCATCTGTCGCATACCCGTGCCGGACGCGGTGAACCAGCCGGTGCGCGACCCATGGACGTGAGTAGCGTCACAGTCGGGCGGCGGGCGAGCGCGCTGGTACCGCTGGTAGGCCCGCTCAGATCGCAGTCGCCGGGAGGACGTCGCCGACGCCGACCACTACCGCTGCGGCAACGGTTGCGGCCTCGGTCCTGAATCGCCGGAAAGCTGTTTGTCCGGAACGGAAAACGGGCAGGTACAGGTGTACGTCCCGCGAACCACCGGAGGTCGCCTTGCCTGTCCGATTCCATTCGCATCGCGGCGTCACCGTCACCTATGTGGATCGGAACGCAAACGATGACGCGGTGTTTCGTCGTGCTGTCGCCCTGGGCCCGGAACTGAACGACCCGCAGACCGACGACACCTGGCTGCCGGTGTTACGGCAGGACCGGGTGATCGCACTGGTCGACCCGACAGTCGTGGTCGACGTGTCGCCCACCCACGCCGACATCGGCGTGGACCTGGCGGCCGAGGTGGTCGAGATGCCGCGCCACGCGCTGAACACGGCCGTCGACGGCGTGGCCGAGGACGGCGATGCCGACGACGTCCAGATCCTGCTCGCCGATTTCGTGACGGCCGTCAGCCCGGTTCAGCGGACACTGGAGGTGCTGGCCGACATCGAGCCGACCGGCCTGCTGGCAACCGCGATCATCTACCTGGTGCGCGCGTCGATCCGGCTGGACATCGGTGACGTCGTGGCGGCACGCGCCGCCATCGAGGCGGCCTACGTCGCGTTCCAGAATCTGTCGTCAGATCCGGACTGACCGAGCCCGGCATTCACTGCTCCGTGTCGCCCGGATCACCCGCGAGTTCTCCCTCGCCCTGCTGGACGGCGTCATCATCCCCGCCTGCGCGGGCGGCCGACCCAGGAGAACCGCGAACCTCGTGAGACGCCATGCGGTCAGCTCAGGCGTGTCAACGCGCACATCAACGACCCAGCACTCCAGCGACGACAGGAGATTTCCGATGAGCATCATCACCACCACCCACCTCAACTTCCGCGGCGGGCCCGTCACGTTCGGCCCGGTCGGCTTCCGCGTGGCCGCCTACGACGTGTTCGACAGCACCGGCGGGCGGCGGCATCGCCGGGACATCGAAGAAACCAGCCGCTGACCCACGACGAGTCGTGCTTCCTGCTGATCAACGGCGGGAGCATCGAGGAGATCCGCCTGTTGTGGGACGAGGCGTGAGCATGGAAGCCATCGCGCTTCTGTTGGGACACAAGTCTTCGACGCCGACGACCAACCAGCCCTGCGGTCCTTCGTCGTCGGTCCGCCGCGACCGGGACGCCGTCACCACGTCCAGGACCGGACGGACCGGGGGCTGAATGCCGGGCGGCTACGACTCGAACTTCGTCCATCGCCCTTCGGAGACCACCTCGACAAGGTGGATGTGGGCCGACATCGACAACGAGGCCGCGCTGGGGAGGGTCGGCTGTGGTACTCACGCTGAGAGGGTCTTCTCAAGCTGTCGCAGGCTGGCGGTGATGTCCTCCTCGTCTGCGGCGGCTACCCACTGGCGCAGCAGGATGGGCAGGGGGGCGGGGAGACGGAGGAGCATGTTCGTCCCGAGTGGCCAGAGCATCCGCAACAGTCGCATGAGATCTTCCACGGTGGCCTCGGCGGTGCCCCGACAGGTGATCTGCTGGTGGTGACGGCTGCTGGTGTCCGCGACGTCTCGTAGCGGGAAACGGACTTCGTCGGCGAGGCGGGGGTAGGCGCGGGCCCAGGCCGGCTCGTTGCCGGCCGCGGTGAGCGCTTCGATGGCGTCGAGAACGCTGACGCCGGGCGGGAAGCAGTCGACGGCGAGCTCGACGGGGTTGCTGGCGGTCCGGCGGGCCCGCGCCCGAAGCGTCACGGGGCAGAACCGCCCGGAGAACAGATCATCGAGGTCGCCGTCGATCTCACATCCGGTCGGGAATCGAGGCGACCCGACCATGCCCACGAGGGTGTCATCGGATGTGCCGGGGTTGGCGGCCACGTGGAGCAGGGCGGTGATGACCCGGCGCGGGTCGAACGGCGGCCGACTGCCCCGGCGGTCGGTGTTGCCGTTGATCAGTCCAATGGGTACGGGGCCGATTTCCCCGTTCTCGGCGGCCAGGGCCAGCGCCCCGAAGGGCGAGAGCCTCGCCTCGGTGTAGCGGGACGGGGCCGCTGGTTGGTCCAGCGACCCGACGTTGCCCCTGAAATCCACCAGGCTGAGGGGAGCGACCCAGGGGCGAGCGAGATCGAGTATCCGGTCGTAGCTCGGTCCAGGACCCAGCCCGGTCGCGGCGTCGACCGCGTCCACGAGCGTGTCGGACTTCTGGTAGCCCAGCCCAGGTAGCGCGCCGCTCACCGCGATGGCCGACAGCGCGACCAGATCCACCAGACCCAGGCCGCTGCGCCATGTCACCCGCCGACCTCCCCGTGGTGGTCCTCACTTGGCTTGAAACGGCGGCGAAGCTCCCACGCCGCCCGCGCCGACGCGACCGAGACCGCCACGTCGCGAACGAGGACGGCGTCAGCGCCGGCGCGCAGCACTTCGAGGTCGTGGCGGGCTCGTTCGACCATGACGTCCAACCTCCCGTAGAGCGTCTGGGCGGACCACACGTCCACCGCCAGCAGCGACCGTGGCGACGGGCGTCGACGGGAGAGCGGTTGAGAGCGGCCGACGGCCGCGCAGAGGCGCTGGAGGTTGGCGGCATCCAGATCGGCGACGATGTCCACATCGCCCACCGTAACCTCGAAGCCGCGCAGCCAGAGCGCAGCCGAGCCGACCAGCACGAACCCCACCCCCTCGGCGGCCAGCATGGCACCGAGCAGCACCGGCACCGGGAGCGCGGCTGAGGCCCGTTCCGTCACGCGGACACGGTAATCCTCTCCGGGTTCACTGAGGAAGTGACGGAGCGACACGGC
>DATBDL010000285.1:0-3499 GCA_036269975.1 Pseudonocardiaceae bacterium
GTCCAGAACGGGATCGGCGTCGGTGCGAAGTACTCGGCGAATTCGACTGGCTTGACCATGGCGACCTCGGGCTGGGGGTGTGTGCGCCAGAGCCTAGCCGGGTGGTGGCCCTGGGGGACGGTAGTGTTGGCCCGCAGGATCCGGCCGTGAATCGCGGCGGATCGCGGACTTCTTCCCAGGGGGCCAGACCATGACGAACGCGACCATCAGGAACGCTCTGCACCCCGAGCGTTCCATCCACCTGCCGATCCAGCCGAACCCGTTGCTGGTCGAGCATGCGAGGCAGCGAGCCGACAGCGTGCAGAACCGGATCGCCGACAAGATCACGACGTTCGCGGGGTCGATGCTGTTCGTCTACATCCACCTGGTCTGGTTCGGATGCTGGATCGGCTTCGGCGTCGAGGGCTACCCGTACGGGCTCCTGACGATGATCGTGTCGCTGGAGGCGATCTTCCTCTCCACGTTCGTGATGATCAGTCAGAACCGAGCGGACGCGAAGCGGCAGGTGATCGCGAACCAGCAGTGGATGACCGTGCAGGAGGAGGACAAGCAGAACCGGGAGCTGCTCGACCTCTCGAACCAGATCCTCGACCTGACCAAGGCCATCCACGCCCGCACCGGCGCCAACCCCGACGCGAAATAGGTACCGCCGCAGACGGCCGCGCCGCGCTCACGGCTGTACCACCGCCTCCGTGACGGCGTCGATGGCCGCGAGCCGTGCCGCCAGCTCGTCGCTCAGCCCGTATCGGGCGGCCAGCTCATCGGGCCCCGTGTAGCTGAGCCGGGTCTGGCCGCCGTCGTCCCAGACGAGCACCTTCAACGGCAGGTCGAGCGCGGCCAGCGGCGCAGCCGCCATCACCGGCGTTCCTGCGGCCGGATCGCCGAAGATGACGACCCTGGTTTCGCGCAGCTCCAGTCCCGCCGCCCTGGCCTCGCCGCTGTGGTCGATCACCGTGAACAACTTGACGCCCTTCGACTCCAGCAGCTTCGTTATACGGGCCACGGTGTCGTCGACCGACACTGGGCTCGTCTTCGACGTCGTCACTTCCAGATCGTGTTGATCGGCTGCGCCCCGGCCGCGAAGCCGAGGTAGCCGTCCAACCGGAACCCGTCCTCAAGTGTGCGCAGGAAGCTGTAGTGCGTGAACGCGCCGCCGTAGACACCCGGCTGCACCTGTGGCCCCTGCGCGGCCCACACCACGGGACCGCCGTCGTGGTAAAGCGTGCTCGCGGTCGCCTCGTCGAAGACGATCACGACCAGGCCGTTCGACCCGAATGCCGGCGACGCTTCGATCTTCGGCACCTCGCGCTTGACGAACGCGTCGAACTGCAGCAGCCGGCTGCCCGGGCCGGTGCAGTTGTCGTGCGCGTCCTCGCACTGGTTGGGCACGATGTAGTTGAAGCGGCCGACGGCACCGCTGGCCAGCGCCGCATTCAGAGCGGACGTGTCGTTTGGCCCGGTGCCGCCCGTGGCGATCACGTTGGAGGTGCACTCCGCCGACGGGTTGGCCGCGTCGAAGATGCCGCCGGGCCCTTCGATGTTGTCGTAGTAGACCGCGGGATTGTGCTTGACGCGGTAGCTGTTGAAGGTCGAGCTGTCGCCGAAGTCGGTCAGATAGCACGGCGACGGCATCGACTCGTTCCACTCCTGCCACGGCAGGCCGGCGACGTCGAGCTGGTGGAACACGTTGTCGACGCCCTGGTGGCATTCGGACGGCGGGTTGTCGAGCTGCTCGCAGCGCGTGAACTGGCCGGAAGTCATGGCGATGTAGTTGCCGGTGGAGAAGTGGCCGGTGGCGCGGTAGCCGGTCAGCCATGCGGCATCCGGCTTGAACGTCTTCACCAGCCAGGGCGTGTGCTTCGCGGTCAGCTGGTTCAGCCTGGTGTTCTCGCCCACGATCACGAACACGTGGCCGAACTGCGGCACACCCTCCGATACCACTGCCGAGGGCGTCGCTACGTGCGCCTGGGCGATCGCACCCGGCACCACGAGAAACGCGAAGACCCCGACACAACCGAGCAGAATCCGGACAGATCGCATGACAGACCCCCAAGGCTTGTTACGAAGCGAACTCCGGAGACGTTACCAGTTCCGCAGCCGCAATCTGGCGAAACACCGGTGAATATTTCGAGAACAACCCCGGCGTTCAGCCCGTGACCGCATCCCCCGGCGCGTAGGTGTTCAGCAGCACGTTGAACGCTGCAAGAGCGCCGTTGGCACCCGTCGCGAACCGCGCCGTCCGACCGTCAGCAGACACCACCGACAGCCCGCCGATCACCGTCGCCGTCGCGCCGCGGATCTCGATCGCGGTGTTGCCGCTGACGCCGAGCGCAATCGTGTCCGGATGCGCATGCGTGAGTCCGTAGAGCCGGCCCCACCGGTAGTCCACAGTCAGCCGCGGCTCAAGTGCCACGCCGGGCAGGATCGCGAGGGCGGGGCGCACCTTCACGAAACCGGCACGGAACTCGGCAACCGCCTGACCCTCGAGCGTGGACGGCACCGGCTCCGCGACCGCGGAGTACGACCGGCCGACGGCGGCGGTCATCGCTCGATCGGTCATCACGACCGGAGCGTGCGCGATCGCCGTCCGCACGAACGACCGAAACGCGCTGTCGCCAACCGGAGCCGCCAGCGCCGTCTGGTCGCCACCCACGAACAGCACCCCGGCGGCTCCCGCCAGGTCGGACTTGGCGAGCGCATGCTGTCCGTAGACGATCTGGTCGATCTCGCCGGTCCAGCCGGCATCGGCCGCCGCCTTGGCGTAGAGCTGGGCGTCGTGGTTGGACGCGCCGGTGCTCGGATAGCCCGCGAACACCTCGACGATCCGCGATCCGCCGCCGGACAGGGCGCGGTTGACGAACTCGCGCATCACGGCGCCGGTGGGGTCGTCGGCGACGCCGCCGCCCAGCAACAGGGCGCCTGGACCGGGTGCGTGGAGCAGACCGGCCGGCCACGACCCCGGCGATCGGTACGTCTGGGCCTGACCGTGGTCGAACGGCATCCGGGCCGAGATGTCATACGAGAACGGGCCGGCGGGGATCAGGTGCGTCAGCAGGTTGCGTGCCGACAAAGTGTCGTTCGGGCCGCGCCACGAATGCGTCGCACCGGCCGTCTCGCCGTCAACGACGGCGACCGACGAATCACCGAACACGCCAGACAGGCTGCTGTCCCCGACCAGGCGCACCCCCGTTGCCAGATCGACTCCGACTCCCAGCGCGCTCGAACCGGCGAAGCGGTCGTCCGATTGCTCCACCACGTTCAGCAGCCGTCCGAACCTGCCCATCTGGTAGAAGTGCTGGTCGAGGATGGTGGCTGTCGAACCGAAGCTGAGCCCGCGCTCGAGATCGCGGTCGTCTCCCCACCAGACCAGCACCGAGCCCTGCTCGAGCTCGTTCTCCGGAGTGCCGGCGTCGGTGAACCCAAAGATCATGCTGCGCGACTCGACGGCGTCCCCCGCGCTGGTGCCGCCGAACACCACGCCGCGGCGGTACGCGGCCGC
>DATBDL010000286.1:0-7054 GCA_036269975.1 Pseudonocardiaceae bacterium
CTGGAGCCCGACGTCGTGCTGATGGACCTGCGGATGCCGGGCGTGGACGGGGTCACCGCCACCGGCCGCATTCTGGCCGAGCACCGCGCGGTCAAGGTCGTCGTGCTGACCACGTACGAGACCGACGCGGACATCCTGCGCGCGGTCGAGGCGGGCGCGGTCGGTTACCTGCTCAAGGACACCTCACCGACCCGGTTGGCCGGCGCGGTGCTGGCCGCTGCGCGCGGTGAGACGGTGCTCGCACCGTCGGTCGCGGCCCGCCTGGTCAGCAGCGTTCGACGGCCCGGCCCGGCGCCCGCGCTGTCGGCCCGTGAGGTCGAGGTGCTCCGGCTGGTGGGCAGGGGCCTGACCAACGCCGACATCGGCCGCGAGCTGTTCATCAGCGAGGCGACCGTGAAGACGCACCTGCTGCGGATGTTCCACAAGCTCGGCGTCTCCGACCGCACCGCGGCCGTGACCAGCGCGATGGCGAGGGGCTACCTGACGTGAATCCTCACCCCTTGGTGTTGGCGACGATCGCCTCCAGGTAGGTCGGCCACAGCTCGTCGGGCAGGTCGTGGCCCATACCGGGAACCGACAGCCACGTCGAGCCGGGAACGGCCGCCACGGTGGCCTCACCGCCGCTGTGGTTGACCAGCGGATCCTTCGTGCCGTGGATGACCAGGGTCGGCACCCGCACGCCGTGCAGGCCGCCTGTGCGGTCCGGCGACGCCACGATCGCCGCGGTCTGCCGCAGGCCGGCGATCGGGTTGTGGGCGCGGTCGTAGGCCGCTGTGGCCCGCTCGCGCAGCACCTCGTCCTTGGTCGGGTAGTCCGGCGAGCTGATCAGCTTCAGCGCGGCGACGCCCTGCTCGATCGCCTCGTCCCGGCTGGCGGCCGGCGGCCGCGTGAGCATCGCCAGCGCCTCCGGCGTCGCCTGGCCGACGGTCGGCTCGCCGGTGGTCGACATGATCGAACACAGGCTGGCCACCCGGTCCGGGTGGTCGATCACGAGCTGCTGGGCGATCATCCCGCCCATCGACGCGCCGACCACGTGCGCCCTGGCGAAACCGAGGGCGTCGAACAGGCCGACCGTGTCGTTCGCGAAGTCCGACATCAGGTAGGGCACCGTGCTCCGGTCGCCGCCGAGGATGGCGGCCAGGTCGGGCTGCGGCAGGTCGTCCAACTGCGTCGACAGCCCGCAGTCGCGGTTGTCGAACCGCACCACGTGGTAGCCCTGGTCGGCGTACTGCTGGCAGAACGCCACCGGCCACGAGATCATCTGGGCGCCCAGCCCCATGATCAGCACCAGCGGCGTGTCGTTCGGGTTGCCGAAGGTGTCGTATTCCAGGCGCAGGCCGTTCGCTTCCACTTGTGGCATGGACCGATCCTCGCAGATTCCACCGGTGGCGCGCTGCACCGAACAGTGGGAACGTCGCGCCGGTACCGTGATCGCATGCCCGCCGAGACCGAACCGAGGACGAGTCGCCACTGGCGGGACCTGCCGGCCGACGGCGATCTCGCGGCCAGCCAGTACCGGGTGGACCGTGACCGGGTAGCGTCGTCGCCGTTCTTCGCGCGGCTGGCCGGCGTCACCCAGGTTGTCAGCCCGACCGGCTCGGGTCTCCTGCTGCACAACCGGCTCACGCACAGCCTCAAGGTCGCCCAGATCGCCAGGGGCATCGCCGAGCGACTGACGGCCGACCCGGACACCGCCGGGTTGCTGGCGAAGCTGGGCGGCTGCGAGATGGACGTGGTGGAGGCCGCCGCGCTCGCGCACGACCTCGGCCACCCGCCGTTCGGGCACCTCGGCGAGCGCATCCTGGATCGGATCGCGCGCCGCCGTTTCGGCCTGCCGGACGGCTTCGAGGGCAATGCCCAGTCGTTCCGGATCGTCACCACCGTGGACGCGAGGGGGCCCAGCGGTGTTGGTCTCGACCTGACCGCCGCCACCCGCGCCGCGCTGCTGAAGTACCCGTGGACCCGGTTGAGGCACCCGCGGCCGCACCCGCGGGCGATGGCGGTGCCACCGCGTGGCGCGACCGAGCCGCCGGACGCGCCGGGATCGGGGTCGGCCAAGTTCTCCGCCTACGTCACCGAGGTCACGGACCTGATCCAGGCGCGGGTCGCGTTCGCCGGCCGGATCGAGCCGTGGCAGCAGACCGTGGAGGCGTCCGTGATGGACACCGCCGACGACATCGCCTACGCCATCCACGACCTGGACGACTTCCACCGCGTCGGCGTGCTGCAACACGCGACGGTCGCGGCGGAGCTGGGACAGTGGCAGGCCAACCGCGCCGGGCTGGCGGATCTGGACACGGACGGCATGGCCGCCGAGGCCCGCCTGCCCGGCCGGGCGCTGGAGGCGTTGCGCCGCCGGCTGCACGAGCGGGACGCGTGGGCCGTCGACGACGACGCGTTCGCCGACGCCGTGGCCAGAGTGCGGGTCGAACTGGTGGACGGGCTGCTGAGCGTGCCGTTCGACGGCTCGGTCGCCGCGGAGCAGTCGCTGGCCAGGTTCACCGGCCGCTGGACCGAGCGGCTGGTCGCCGGCGTCGAGGTGACGGCCGATCCGACCACCCGGTCCGGCCACGTGCTGCTGGCCACCCGGCAGTGGCACGAGGTCCAGGTGCTCAAGTTCGTGCACCGGCATTTCGTCCTGCTGCGCCCGGACCTGGCGCTGCACCAGCGCGGTCAGGCACGCCTGCTGACATCGCTGGTCGAGGAGTTGGAGCAGTGGGCGGGCGACCGGCGCGAGGCGGGACGGCTGCCGCGCCGGCTGCACGACCTGGTGGAACTGGCCGAACACCAGTACGGCACGTTGAGCCGCACCGAGCCGGTCCTCATGGTCGGCGCCACGGGGGAGGCGCCGACCGGCCCTGATGCTGTGCGCGCGCTGGCCCGTGGGCGGGCCGTCGTCGACTTCGTGGCGTCGCTCACCGACAGCCAGGCGGCCGCGCTACTGGACGCGCTGACGGGTCACCGTGGTCAGTTGTGGACCGACGCGTTTCCGCTCTGAACACCGACTCCGTTCGGCACGGTGCCGGTGTTCTGGCGTAACGGAAGTCGTTCCCCAGCCGGCACCGGGATGACCGGCGGCCAGTCCCATTCGATGCCGAACAAGCCTGGTCCCACGCCCAGCGCCACCGCGTGCACCTCACCGGTCGGGCTGATCGTGAGGTTGCGGCGCCTGGCCATCCGGACGTCACCGGCCGGCGAGCTGAACTGCTGGCAGCGCAGCGGCATCGCGTCCGGATCGAACTGGACCTCGACCACGTAGTCGCGCACCGGCAGCCGCAGTCGAC
This sequence comes from Pseudonocardiaceae bacterium, assembly GCA_036269975.1. Lineage (GTDB taxonomy): Bacteria > Actinomycetota > Actinomycetes > Mycobacteriales > Pseudonocardiaceae > DATEPR01. The sequence continues at coordinate 3,285 of DATBDL010000286.1, forward strand.
GGAAGTACGTGTCGGCGGTGGTGGTGCCGTGGTCGCTGACGGGGTTGACGACCTGGTAGTCCATGATCAGGGTCTCGCCGGTGGCCAGCGGCCGGTCGAACAGCAGTTCGGCGACCAGCATGTGGGCCTCGTGGTCGGCGGCGACCCTGCCCAGCCGGCAGTTGCGCAGGCCCACGATCTGTGGCGCGTCCTTGGTGGTGGCTTCCCAGTCGTAGACGAGGACCCAGCGGTCCGCGCCGTCCTGTTCGGCCCGCAGCACCTGGCTGACCCGGACGGTATGGAGCTGTCGCCGGGCGTTGACCGAGCAGCGATCGTGCTGGCTGATTCGTGCCAGCATGCCGTCGCAGGCGGTGTTCACCCTGGTCAGCAGGCCAGACAGGCTGGCGTTGCTGCCCCACAGCACGTCGAGCGGCAGCAGTCTGCCGGTGTGCCGGCGGCGGCCACGCGGGCGTGGCGGACCGAGCAGTGCGGTGAGCGCGTTCGGTGGCACCCGTAGCACCGCTTCCAGGTGGCGAAGCGCATCAAGTGATTCCGGTCGTTCCGGACGCCGGCGACCTGACTGCCAGTAACTGAGCGTCGCCACACTGATGGTGATCCCACGCAGTTGCAGGCGGTGCTGAATCCGGTCGAGACTCAGCCCGCTGCCCTTGATGGCAGCGCGCAAAGCCTCCGGAAACGGCCCACCAGCCAAAAGTCTGGCCAGTTCGGGCCGCACGGTTACGGGTCGGGCAAGGCCGTAGTCTGGGCGACTAGCAGCGATAGTCATGGTGACTCCCCGTCGTCACGTCGTCACGCGAGAGTTACCCTACTTGGGTGACGCCATTTGTTACACCCCCATTCGGCGCCGGTTGATGCGACGAACGGAGTAATCATGATTGGTGCTACTGCACCCGATACGTTCGCAACCGTGACCGAACGGCGTCCGGCCCGTGGTTCGTGCGGTTTCCCTGGGATGGCCCTCGACCAGGCATTCCGGCACATTTGCGCGATCAGGGTGGAGATCGACCCGCACGATGATCCAGGTTGCGCTCGGTGAGTATGGTGCGACTGGCGTCGGGCGGTGGCAAGTACGTCGAAATATCCCCCGCGCGGGTGAGTGGCTGGTTTCTCCGATTCGGCGAACGCCACCAGGGAATACGCCGGACAGAGCTGACAGATCACCAGGTCACGGTCATGGCCGCCGATGGCTCCTCGGCCGTGGCCGAGGTCCCGTTCGCACCTTTGCGCACGGTTAACAGCGGTCGACTCGAATGGCGCGCCGGTCAGCCACCGCTCTACTACGAACGTTTGTTCGTCGACGATCTCGTCGCACATCTGCACCGTCCCCGCCGAATCGGCCTGCTGTTGGTTCGTCTCGGCGGGCACAGTGTCGGTATTGCCGACAATGGCCGGGTAATTCGGTCGGCGACCGATCACCGGCCGGTGCACGGCCGCAACAGCGCGGGCGGCTGGTCCCAGCAGCGGTTCGCCCGGCGCCGGGACGGCCAGGCGCGGGAGGCGCTGCGCGCGGCGGCCGACGACGCCGTACGGGTGCTCGTGCCACGGCTGCCGGAGGTGGTCGCCGTGGTGCTGGGCGGCGACCGGCGGGCACTGGACGTGCTGCGCGCCGACCGGCGACTTGACGAAGTGTTCGCGATCGCGCAGTCGAGGATTCTGGACGTGCGCGAGCCGCGCCTCACCGTGCTGGCGGACGCGGCCGAACGGGCGCGCGCCGTCGAGATCCTGGTCACCGAGACGACCCGCTGAGCTGGCACGAAGCGGCGCAGCGACGTGCGGCGGGAAATCGGAGTGCGCCGATCCCGTACACTGGGTACGTGGTGATCCGCACGGAATAGGTCGTGAGTGGGCTCACCGGTCGGGCTGATCACAGCCGATGACTGGTGAGCAGCAGAGACCTGCCCGCAGCCGTCCGATCGACGGCACCACCAGTCTCGGAGTCCACTCGTGATCGTCGCCACTGATCTGGAACTGCGCGCTGGCTCGCGCATCCTGCTCGCCGACACCACCCTGCGCGTCCAGCCGGGTGACCGCATCGGCCTCGTCGGCCGCAACGGCGCCGGCAAGACCACCGCCCTGCGCGTGTTGGCCGGTGCCGGTGCGCCCTACGGCGGTGCCGTGCAGCGCACGGCCGACGTCGGTTACCTCCCACAGGATCCCCGCGAAGGTGATCTTTCGGTCACCGCGAAGGACCGCGTGCTGTCCGCACGTGGTCTGGACCAACTCCTCCGCGACATGGAGAAGACCCAGACCGCGATGGCCGAACTCGTCGACGAGCGCGAACGCGACGCGGCGGTCCGCCGCTACGGCAAGCTCGAAGAACGCTTCTCCGCGCACGGCGGCTACGCGGCCGAGAGCGACGCCGCCCGCATCTGCGCCAATCTCGGCCTCGAGGAACGGGTGCTCGGCCAGCCGCTGCGCACTCTGTCCGGTGGCCAGCGCCGCCGCGTGGAACTGGGCCGCATCCTGTTCGCCGCGTCCGAAGCGGGCGTCAGCGGCAAGTCCGGCACCACGCTCCTGCTCGACGAGCCGACCAACCACCTCGACGCCGACTCGGTGACGTGGCTGCGTGGTTTTCTCAAAGGCCACGACGGCGGCCTCGTCGTGATCAGCCACGACGTCGACCTGCTCGAAGCCGTGGTGAACAAGGTCTGGTTCCTCGACGCCACCCGTGGCGAACTGGACAACTACAACATGACATGGCAGCGCTACCTCGACGCGCGAGCCGCAGATGAGAAACGCAGACGCCGCGAACGCGCCAACGCGGAGAAGAAGGCCGGCGCGCTGATGGCGCAGGCCGACAAGATGCGCGCCAAGGCCACCAAGGCCGTCGCCGCGCAGAACATGGCCCGCAGGGCGGAAAAGCTGCTGTCCGATTTGGACGATACGCGGCAGGCCGACAAGGTGGCCAAGATCCGGTTCCCTGATCCCGCGCCGTGCGGCCGAACCCCGCTCACCGCGGAGGGCCTTTCCAAGAGCTACGGCTCCCTCGAGGTGTTCAGCGGTGTCGACCTCGCGGTGGACCGCGGTTCCAAGGTGGTCGTGCTCGGGCTCAACGGCGCCGGCAAGACCACGTTGCTGCGGCTGCTGGGCGGACGGGAACAGGCCGACTCCGGCACTGTCGTGCCGGGCCACGGCCTGCGGATCGGCTACTACGCCCAGGAACACGAGACGCTGGATCACACGGCGACGGTGTGGGAGAACATCCGGCACGCCGCCCCGGACACGCAGGAGCAGCAACTGCGCAATCTCCTTGGCACCTTCCTGTTCAGCGGCGAGCAACTCGACCAGCCGGCCGGCACCCTGTCCGGCGGTGAGAAGACGCGGCTCGCGTTGGCCGGCCTGGTGTCCAGTGCCGCGAACGTGTTGCTGTTGGACGAACCGACCAACAACCTGGATCCGGCAAGTCGGGCACAGGTACTGGACGCGCTGCGCCGGTTCGCCGGTGCCGTCGTGCTCGTAACGCACGATCCGGGTGCTGTGCAAGCGCTAGAGCCCGAGCGGGTGATCCTGTTGCCGGACGGTGCCGAGGACCATTGGTCCGAGGAATACCTCGAACTGGTCCAGTTGGCCTGATTAACCTGCGACGACTCCGAATCGCCCGCCCAGCACCGATACGGCATGTGAGTGATCAGCCGGATGTGACGTGTCGATCACTTAGCGAAGATTTCGCCCACTCGCCTGGCGTTCCGCGCGTTCGTGTTCGATCATTGCGGCGATAGGGGCCGCACGCGGTCCGACCTGCAGTGCGTGGAAGGCGGGACAAGGTGGCT
>DATBDL010000287.1:0-16704 GCA_036269975.1 Pseudonocardiaceae bacterium
CAGGTCGCGGCGGAGGCGTCCGAGGCAGCGGTCACGGATCTGTCGGCGTCCACATTCGACAGTACGAAGGCCCGCCGCCAGAGCGTGGTCATCCTGAAGCGGTTCCTGCGGCACCGGTTGGCCATGATCAGCCTCGGTGTCTTCATCGCGCTGGTGCTGTTCGCGTTCATCGGCGGAGCGCTGTGGAAGTACAGCTACACGTTCGAGGACACCACCGGCGGCGGCCGCTACCTGGCGCCGAGTATCGACCACCCGTTCGGTACGGACGCGCTGGCCGCCGACAGCCTGGCCCAGGTGCTGCGTGGCACCCAGTTCTCCGTCATCATCGCGTTCGTCGTCGCGTTCCTGTCCACCGCCATCGGCGTCGTGCTCGGCTCACTGGCCGGTTACTTCCGCGGCTGGGTGGACAGCGTGTTCAGCCGGTTCACCGACCTGGTGCTGGTGATCCCGGCCCTGGTGCTGGTCGGCGTGCTGGCCCGCAACTCCGGCTCAGCCACCTCCGGCAGCGGCGGCAACTGGTACATCATCGCGCTGTTCCTCGGACTGACCGGGTGGACCAGTGTCTACCGTGTCATCCGAGGTATGACGTTGTCGTTGCGGGAGAAGGAGTTCGTCGAGGCGGCCAGAGCGCTCGGCGGCGGTGTCGGGCGACTCGTGTTCCGGCACATCCTGCCCAACACGCTCGACGTCATCATCGTGAACGCCACGATCGCGGTGTCGCAGGCCGTGCTGGCGGAGGCCGCGCTGTCGTTCATCGGCCTCGGTGTCCATCCGCCGAACACGTCGCTCGGCCTGCTGATCAACGTCAACGATCTGGAGATCACGCTGCACCCGTGGCTGTTCTGGTTCCCGTTCGTGTTCATCGTGCTGATCTCGCTGTGTGCGAACTTCATCGGTGACGGTCTGCGGGACGCGTTCGACCCGAGGCAGAAGCGGGTGCGCGCGTGACCATGATCCGACTCTCCGACCGCGGCACGGAGGCCCAACGATGACCGCCCGACACAGGACGTCCGACGCGGACGGATCGATCGGCACCCTGAACCCGGACCAGCTCGGCTCCGGCGTGGCCGACCGGAACTCCTCCGACGACCGCGAACTGCTGGTGGTCGAGAACCTCTCGGTCGGTTTCGGCACCGAGGACGGCATCGTGCACGCCGTGCGCAACGTGTCCTTCACCCTCGGCGCCCGCAGTGTGCTGGGCATCGTCGGTGAGTCCGGCTCCGGCAAGTCGGTGTCGTCCATGGCGATCATGGGACTGCTGCCCAAGACCGCCAGGGTGACCGGCTCCATCAAGTTCCACGGCAGGGAACTCGTCGGGCTGCCCTACAACGAGCTGCGCAAGCTCAGGGGCAACGGCATCTCGATGATCTTCCAGGACCCGATGACCTCGCTGAACCCGGTGTTCACTGTCGGCTGGCAGCTTTCGGAGGCGTATCGGGCGCACCACAACGTCTCCAAGAAGGCGGCGTGGGCGAAGTCGATCGAGGCACTGGAACTGGTCGGCATTCCGCAGCCGGACCGGCGGGCATCGCAGTACCCGCACGAGTTCTCCGGCGGTATGCGGCAGCGTGTGGTGATCGCGATGTCGATCATCAACGACCCGGAGCTGATCATCGCGGACGAGCCGACCACCGCGCTGGACGTGACGGTGCAGGCACAGATCCTGGAGACGCTGCTGCGTATCCGGGACGAGACCAACGCCGCGGTCATCATGATCACGCACGATCTCGGCGTCGTCGCCGGCATGGTGGACCGGGTGCAGGTGATGTACGGCGGGACCGTGGTCGAGTCCGGCGCGGTCGAGGAGCTGTTCGCGGCGCCTCGGATGCCGTACACCATCGGGCTGCTCGGCTCGATCCCCAACCCGGCCATGGTCGGCAAGCGGCTCACCCCGATCAAGGGCGCGCCGCCGTCGCTGATGAACCTGCCGAAGGGCTGTCCGTTCGTCCCGAGGTGCCCGCTGGCCATCGCCGAGTGCCACGAGTCCGAACCAGAGCTGACCGAGACCGACCGGCGCGATCACAGCGCGCGCTGCCACCGGTGGTCGGACCTGCTCACCATCGAGGCGCCGCAACGGCTGTTCGACCAGCAGGAGATCGGTGTCGTGGAGAATCCGGCGGCGCTCACCATGGCCAATCCGGACATCCCGATCGTCGTCGACCTCGCCGAAGTCGAAGCCCGGATGGCGGCCGCGGAAGACGGTCAGTCCGACACCAGCGAGGGGGCGGCCTCGTGACGAGTCCTTCCGTACGGCAAGACAAGTCCGGGTCATCGGCCGCCGGCCAGCCGTCGACCAACGGCCATGCCGACGCGACGCCGTTGCTGGAGGTCACTGACCTGGTCAAGCGGTTCCCGGTACGCGGCGGCGGCATCGTCAAGCGCATCGTCGGCTACGTCGAGGCCGTGTCCGGGGTCAGCTTCGCGCTGCGGCCCGGTGAGACGCTCGGCCTGGTCGGCGAGTCCGGCTGCGGCAAGTCGACCACCGGTCGGGCCATTCTCCAGTTGCACAAGCCGACGTCGGGTTCGGTGCGGTTCCAGGGCGCCGAGCTGACCCAACTCGGCAACCGGCGGCTGCGGCCGATCCGGCGTGACATGCAGATCGTGTTCCAGGACCCGTACGCGTCGCTCAACCCGCGCTGGCAGGTCAACGACATCGTCACGGAGCCGTTCAAGATCCACGGTTTCGAGGGCAAGGGTCGTGACGTGCAGCACCGGGTCGACGAGTTGCTGGAGACCGTTGGTCTGAACCCGGAACACCGCAACCGGTACGCACACGAGTTCTCCGGCGGCCAACGGCAACGCATCGGCATCGCACGGGCGCTCGCGCTCAACCCGAAGCTGATAGTGCTGGACGAGCCGGTGTCCGCTTTGGACGTATCGGTGCAGGCCGGTGTGGTGAACCTGTTGGAGGAGTTGCAGGATCGGCTCGGGTTGGCGTACCTGTTCGTCGCGCACGACCTGTCCGTCGTCCGGCACATCTCCGACCGGGTCGCCGTGATGTACCTCGGCAAGATCGTCGAGTTGGGCAACCGGGAGGACATCTACAGCCAGCCCGCGCACCCCTACACGCAGGCCCTGCTGTCCGCCGTCCCGGTGCCCGACCCGATCGTGGAACGGCAGCGGCAGCGGATCGTGCTGACCGGTGACGTGCCGAGCCCGGTGAATCCGCCGTCGGGCTGTCGGTTCCGTACTCGGTGTTGGAAGGCGCAGGACATTTGCGCTGTCGAGGAGCCGAAGCTGGAACGGCGGGGCAGCGCGAACGAGGTGGCGTGCCACTTCGCCGAAGTACGGTCAATGGTCTAGCCCGCTTGTCAGTTCTGACGGCTGTGGACAACCGGGCCGGTTGTCCACAGCCGCGCCGTAACCCGGTCGCGGTCCGCCCCAAGATCGAATAGACTGGATATTGGGGGGACCCCCGCTGCCACCGACCGTACGTGCGGTTTCGCTGGGAGTTCATTCATGGCACTTACCGCGCCGCAGCGGCTGTTGCTGGTGCACGCGCATCCGGATGACGAGAGCTTGTGGACCGGCGGCACCATCGCTCGGTATGCCTCGCTTGGTGTGCAGGTCACCGTCGTCACGTGCACCCTGGGTGAGGAGGGCGAGATCATCCCGGCCGGGCTCGGGCTGCTCGCCGCGTCGGCCGCCGACCAGCTTGGTGGTTATCGGGTTGGTGAGTTGCGGTCGGCGTGTGCCGCGCTCGGGGTGACCGATCATCGGTTTCTTGGCGGTATGGGCCGGTGGCGGGACTCGGGCATGGTTGGCGATCCGGCCAACGGGCATCCTCGGGCGTTCGTGCGTGGACGGTTGGCCGAGCAGGTCGACGCCTTGCGCGAGGTGATCGACGAGGTCCGGCCGCAGGTCGTCGTCACCTACGCTGCCGACGGAGGTTACGGCCATCCCGATCACATCCGTGCGCACGACGTCACGGTGGCGGCCGCGACCGATGTCGCGCGTGTCTGCTTCGCCGTGTCCTCGCGCTCGGCCGTCGCGGCGGGTGTGGCCGCGCTGCGTGATTTCGACGGGCTGCCCTATCGCGTGCCGGCGCCGGACGAACTGCCCGCCGTCGACGATGCGACCGTCACCACGGTGATCGACATCGAGGGCCACCTGCCGGCGAAACTACGCGCGCTGCGGGCGCACGCCACCCAGATCAGCGTGTGGGACGGTGGCGCCGGCCGGTGTGCCTACGCGTTGTCCAACGGCATCGCCCAGCCCGTGCTGCGGCACGAGTACTACGTCGTCGCCGGCTCCCCGTCCGTTGACGTGTCCGCCGATCTGTTCGGTGGGCCGGCTTGAGTACCCTCGGCGCCGTGACACGCCGATTCGACTGGCCGCAGCTCGTCGCGCTGGTCGTCGACTCGGTCGCGTTGGCGCTGCTGGAGTTGTTCTTCCTGCCGCTGCGTTTCGACGGCCAACTGCTGCCGAACTGGGGTGCGGTGGAGTTCCCCCTCACCGCCGTGGTGGCGCTGATCACGATGCCACTGCTGGTGTCCCGCGCCGCCAGCGTGTCCGGGCGACTGCTCGTGGCCGGCGCGCCGCTGTGGGCGTGGCTGGTCACGATCGGCGTCGTCGGCATCGTGGGCCCGGAGAACCAGTTCCTGTTGCAGGACTGGCGCACCCTGCTGCTGCTCGCGTGCGGCACGCTGCCGGCCGCGATCGCGCTGGGCAACGGGCTGGCCCGGCGTCGATAACGGCGCCGATAGGGTGCGGCATGGAGTTCCGCGAGGTGGCCGGCGACAAATCCGTGCGACGGCCGTCGTTCGACGTCGCCGATCTGGTCGACACCCCGGCCGACTTCCACGCCGACTTCACCTACGACGACGTCCGGGTCACCGGTGGCGACCAGACCGGCGTGAGCGGCGACGGTGTCCTGCGCAAGTGCCTGGTGACCGGCGTGAACCTGACCGAGGCGCGGCTGTCGCACCTCGACCTGCGTGACACCCGGTTCGCCGACGTCGAGCTGTCCAACGCCACGCTCGACGTGAACACCGTCCGCGCGGTCGAATTCCTGACGTGCCGCGCCACCGGGCTGCGGCTGGCGATCGGGCAGGCCACCGACCTCTACTTCGGCGACTGCAAGCTCGACTACGCCGGCATCGAGATCACCAAGGTCAAGGGGCTCACGGTGTTCGAGGGCTGCTCCTTCCGTGACGCCCGGCTGTTCGGCGACCTGTCCGACACGGTGTTCGTCGACTGCGACTTCGCCGGCGCCGATTTCGCCGCCCAGCGCGCCGAACGCTGCGAGCTGCCGGGATCGCGGCTGGTCGGCGCACGCGGCCTGCTGACCCTGCGCGGTGCCCGGCTCACCCGCGACCAGGCGATCTCGGTCGCCGACGTGCTGGCCACCGAGGCCGGCCTCGTGATCGTCTAGGACGGGCCTGGAACCCAGTAGCGATAACGGTGGTGCGGTCGGCAGCCCAATCGACCGTAGAGCGCGATCGCGGCCGTGTTGTGCGTCGCGACCTGGAGCGCGCAGCGAGTCGTGTCGTGCCGCGCTCCCCATTCGGCGAGCGCCGCCAGCAGGCCGGTCGCCACGCCACGCCGTCGCGCGTGTGGTGCCACCGCCAGACGCGCGATGTGCAGCAGATCACCCACGACCGCGCCACGCGCGATCCCGATCACCCGGCCGTCCGCGTCCCTTGCCGTCGCGAACCCGGTGGTCCGCGCGCCCCCGAGCACCCGCCGTTGCGCCGGGGTCGGCTCGGTGGAGCCGACCGCGAGCGGCCACCAGTCCTCCGGCGGCGTGTCCGGCACGGTCACGTCGTGCGGTACCGGCCCGGCTGGCAGTGGACCGGTCAGCACCACCGACTCGGCGCCGCCGGGGTGGTGCTCGTCGACAGTCCAGCCGGCCGCCGCCAGCGCCGGTTCCAGCGGTGCGCCGATCACGACGTGGGCCTTGGGCGGGATGCCGTTGCCTTCCGCGAACGTGCGGACTTCGGCCAGCGCGTCGATCACCGGACACCCCGGATCGCCCGTTGTCAGGGCGGAGTTCGCGCGACCGGTGAAGCCGCCGGCCGCACGCAGTCGCCACTGCCCCAACCGCACGTCGACCAGGGTGGGCCATGCGTCCGCGCACTGTCGTTCCAACTGGTAGACGTGATCCACACCGACATTCTCCGGGGTCGACGGCACGGTTCGAGTGTGAATCCCGGCACCCGTGCGCGATTGCGTGGGTTGGGAGGAGATACTGGCGCCGGCCACGTAACCTGGCGCGTACGTGGTGAATACAGGCATGAGGACCAGGAGAGCGCAGTGACCTACGTGATCGCCGAGCCCTGCGTCGATGTTCTCGACAAGGCGTGCATCGAAGAGTGCCCCGTCGACTGCATCTACGAGGGCGACCGGATGCTCTACATCCATCCAGACGAGTGCGTTGACTGCGGTGCCTGTGAACCGGTGTGTCCGGTTGAAGCCATCTACTACGAGGACGACGTCCCGGACCAGTGGAAGGACTACACCAAGGCCAACGTCGACTTCTTCGACGAGCTGGGTTCGCCCGGCGGTGCGTCGAAGGTGGGCAAGGTCAGCGCCGACCCGGAACTGGTCAAGAACCTGCCGCCGCAGGGCGAATGATCGACCGGGACCTACCGGACTTTCCCTGGGACGCGCTCGCCGGCCACGCGGCACGGGCGAAGGCGCATCCGGACGGTGTGGTCGACCTCTCGATGGGCACGCCGGTCGATCCGGTGCCCGAGGTACTGCGCGCCGCGCTGGGGTCGGTGGCCGACGTGCCGGGCTATCCGGCGACGCACGGCACACCGGCCCTGCGCGCCGCGGCCGTGGCCGCGATGGCGCGCCGGTTCGGCGTCACCGGTTTGGCTGACGACGCGGTCCTGCCGACGATCGGCTCGAAGGAACTCGTCGCGTGGCTGCCGACGCTGCTCGGTGTCGGCAAGGGCGATCTGGTGGTCATCCCGGAGCTCGGCTACCCGACGTATGAGGTCGGTGTGCGACTTGCCGGCGCGACGCCGGTCCGCGCGGCCGGCCTGACCGCACTCGGCCCGCAGCGGCCAGCACTCGTGTGGGTGAACTCACCTGCCAACCCGACCGGCCGGGTGCTGCCGGCGGAGCACCTCCGCAAGGTCGTGGACTGGGCACGGGAGCGCGGTGCGATCGTCGCGTCCGACGAGTGCTATCTCACGTTGGGCTGGGAAGCCGAGCCGGTGTCGGTGCTGCACCGCTCGGTGTCCGGGGGCGACCCCGATGGCCTGCTCGCGGTCCACTCGCTGTCCAAGTCGTCGAATCTCGCCGGCTACCGGGCCGGTTTCGTCACTGGCGATCCCGCGCTGGTCGCGAAGCTGCTGTTGATCCGCAAGCATGCCGGCATGATCGTGCCGCGCCCGGTGCAGGCGGCGATCACGGCGGCACTGACCGACGACGAGCACATCCGCGTGCAGCGAGACCGCTACGCCGCCCGTCGCGCCGTGCTGCGCCCAGCCCTCGGGTCGGCCGGGTTCACGGTCGAGCACTCGGAAGCCGGCCTGTACCTGTGGGCCCGTCGAGACACCGACCGTGACGCGGACACGACCGTGGGCTGGCTGGCCGAGCGCGGCATTCTGACCGCACCTGGCACGTTCTACGGCCCGACCGGCAACCGCCACGTGCGCATGGCGTTGACAGCCACGGACGAACGAATCGCCGCCGCCGTAGCTCGGCTCACCGGCTGAGCGGGCCAGCCCGCCGGTTGAGCCAGCGGCTCGCCGGTTGAGGTCAGCCGCTCAGCGGTGCGCAGACGGCTGGTAGCTGCGCGCGCAGGGCGTCGCGGTGAGCCATCTGGCGTTCCACCAGACGGCCCAGCACCAGCCAGCCGCTCGGGGAGAGATGCCTCGTCAGCAGGCGCCGCAGGTGGTCCTCGGCGACCACGGTGTCCTGGAAGGCGCCCAACACTTCCTGTGCCGTCTTCGCCTGCCGGACCACCTCCGCGACTTCGTCGCGCCGCTTGCGGCCGGCGAGACGGCCCGCCAACTCGGCCGCGTAGCGCACCCGCTTCACCTTGATCCGCAGGGCGTGCCAGTCCTCGTCGGTCGGCTCCCGTTTCGCGGCCGCCTTGCGCAGCGCGCGCAACGGCCGCGCCAGCAGCTCGTCCGCCGTGTTCTCGTTGGTGGTGTCCGACCTGGCATCGGCGGGTCGGGCCGCCGCATCGGCCAGCGCGCGCAGCAGCGACCGGTACCTCGGGCGCCCCAACGCCGCCACCAACTCCTCGGCCGCTCGTCCTCGCAGCTCCAACAGCGCGTTCAGCACGTCGCCGAACGCCGGCAGGTCGGCCTCCGGCAGCGTGACGGCCTCGGCGCCCAGCCGCTCGCACAGCACGTCCAGGTCTCTGACCTCGCCCAACAGACTGCCCAGCCACGACAGCTCGGTCCGTAGCCACTCGCCCTTCGGCCCGAACGCACCCAGTGCCATCCGCAGCGCGACGCGCATCCGCCGGGCGGACACCCGCATCTGGTGCACCGACTCCGGCGAGTCGGCCCGGCCCGCAGTCGCCTGTTCGACCAGCAGCACGCGGACGCCCGCGTCCACAGTGGCCAGCACGTGTGCGCCGAGCCCGTCCTTCCGCCCCGCCGTTCGTGGCTCGTCGGGCAGCCTGAGCTGGCCCTGGGTGAGGGGGCGGGGTCGGCGGCCCGCGGTGCGCTGCCGTCCCGGTTCGATGGCTAGGGCGGTCACAAGATGGATTCTAGGTGAATCCGAGATAACCAACGGTCGCGTTCGGTTGTTCTCGGATCGTGGTCCCGATCTTGGATGCCGGTTTACCGGATCGAAGCATGTCAGCCATTGCGGTCACCGGCTGTGACGCGCATCGTATGGCCCATGGTCGCCGAGCCTGATCCCGATCCCGCCGGCCTGCTGGCCGTTGCCGTAGCGCAGGCGCGTGCCGGGCTGGCCGAGGGTGGCATACCGATCGGCGCGGCGCTGTTCGACCGGGCTGGTGGGTTACTCGGTGAGGGGCACAATCGCCGGGTCCAGGACGACGATCCGTCCATGCACGCCGAGACGGCAGCGTTTCGCAATGCCGGCCGTCGGGCGAGCTACGCGGACACGATCATGGTCACCACGCTGTCGCCGTGCTGGTACTGCTCCGGCCTTGTCCGCCAGTTCGGCATCGGCCACGTGGTGATCGGCGAGAACAGAACGTTTCACGGCGGCCAGGACTGGCTGGCCGAACACGGGGTGATGATCACCATGGTGGACGACGCGGAGTGCGTGGCCATGATGACGGAGTTCATCGCGGCCCGCCCCGACCTGTGGTTCGAGGACATCGGTCAGGACGGCGCATGACTGGTTACATACCGAGCATCGACCTGCGGCCGTGGTACGACGGCGGCACGGCCGGCCGCCGGCAGGTCGCCGTGCGGGTGGACCACGCGCTACAGACGGCGGGGTTTCTCCTGGTCACCGGGCACGGCGTCGATCCGGCGCTGCGGGCCGAGGTGCGGGCGCTGGCCAGGATGTTCTTCGAGCTGCCGGAACACGCGAAGAAGCGCTACGCGGTCAGCGTCGGCGGCCGGGGCTGGATACCGCCGGGTGCCGAGGCCAACGGGTACGCGGAGGGCACCGTCACGCCCGCCGATCTGAAGGAGTCCTACTCGCTGGCCGCCGACGACCCGACCGGCGATCCGGAGGTGGACGAGGTCTGGTTCCGGCCCAACGTGTGGCCGGCGGAGGTGCCGGCGCTGAGATCCGCGCTGACCGACTACCTGGCCAGGATGCGCACCCTGTCCGACGACCTGATGTCGGTCTGCGCTGCCGCGCTCGGCCTGCCGGACGATCACTTCGCCGCCTACCTGCGGCATCCCACGTTCGGCTTCAACCTCAACTGGTACCCGGCCCTACAGCGCGTAGGCCCGGCAGCGACCGGGCAGTACCGGATCGGCCCGCACACCGACTTCGGCACGGTCACCGTGCTGGACCGTGAGCCGGGCCTCGGCGGCCTGCAGGTCTACACGGTGGACGGCCGATGGGTGGACGCGCCGTTCGACGAGGACGCGTTCACCATCAACATCGGCGACCTGATGGCGCGCTGGACCGGCGACCGCTGGCGGTCCACCCGGCACCGGGTACTCGCGCCACCGGCCGACGCGCCGGAGGAGGAACTGCTGTCCCTCGTCTATTTCTACGAGGCCGACCACGACGCGGTGATCGAGTCGCTGCCGGTCGGTACCAGACGTTACCCACCCGTCGTCTGGAGCGAATACCTGCGAGCGAAATTGGCGGCGATCTCCCTTGGCTGACCTGGCGACCAACGATCAGACCGGCGCGGTAGCCGGCGAACCCGTCCGCGAAGGAACCTACGGCGACCGCGTCGGCGCGGTGGAACCCGGCGGCGTCGAATTCATCCCCGCCGGCGATCGGCACGGCAGGCCGTTGCAGTTGTTGTGGACGTGGACATCGCCGAACCTGGAATTCGCCACGGTATTCGTCGGCATTCTCGGCGTCGGGGTGTTCGGCCTGAGTTTCTGGCAGGCGTTTCTGGCGCTGCTGATCGGAAACGTGCTCGGATCGGTCAGCCACGCGGTGCTGTCGGCGCGTGGACCGAAACATGGCGTGCCGCAAATGGTGTTGGGCCGCACCGGGTTCGGCTTCTTGGGCAACGCGCTGCCGGCCGGCCTGAACGCGATCACGGCCGGCATCGGCTGGTTCGCGGTGAACAGCGTGAGCGGCACGCTGGCGCTGTCGGCGTTGACCGGGATGCCGAAGCTGCTGAGCCTGGTCGTCGTGGTGGTCGTGCAGGTCGTGATCGCGTTCTTCGGGCACAACCTGGTACAGGCGTTCGAGAAGTACGCGCTGGTGTTCCTCGGTCTCGTTTTCGCGGCCACGTCCATTGTTCTGTTGGCGAAAACGCATCCGGGTGTCCATCCGGCCCCCATTCCCGGCGGATTCGTGCTCACGGCAGGCGCGGCGTTCGGCTATGCGGCGGGGTGGAATCCGTACGCCACCGACTACACCCGTTATCTGCCGGCCGGCGTGAGCGCGCGGATGACCGGTTTGTGGGCCGGGCTAGGGGTTTTCGTGTCGTGCATGGTCCTGGAGCTGGTCGGTGCGGCGTCGGTGACGGCGGGAGGTGCGGTGTCGGAGAACCCGACCGTGAGCTTCACCGGTCAGTTGCCGCACTGGCTCGGGGATCTGACGCTGTTGGCCATCACGGTCGGCGCGATCTCGGCGAACGTGCTGAACATCTATTCCGGCGCGATGTCGTTCCTGACGGTCGGCATCCGGCTACCGCTCGCACTGCGGCGCGCGTTGGTAGCGGCAGTCTTCGGCGTGATCGGTTTCCTGCTCGCGTGGTCCGGCCTGCACGACGAGGGCGCGAAGTACACCAACTTCCTGCTGATCATCGCGTACTGGATCGGCCCGTGGCTGGGCGTGATGTTCACGGACATGTACCTGCGGCGCGGGCAGCGGATCGACCAGTTGCTGTACGCGAAGTGGTACCAGAACTGGGCCGGCCCGCTAGCGATGGCGGTCGGCATCGCGGTCTCGATTCCGCTGTTCTCCAACCAGAGCTACTACACCGGCGTGATCGCCAAGCACATACCGGCTCTCGGCGACATCACGTTCCTGGTCGGCTTCGTGTTGTCGGCGTTGATCTACGCAGCCCTACGGCCGTATCTCGGCGCCAACCGAACGACGCCGCCGGTCGGTTAGGCGGCGTCGAGCGCGTTGCGCAACCTCTGGAGGAGTTCGGCGGCGGTGTAGAAGTAGCGGCCGTGCGTCTCGTGCTCGGCGGACAGGACGACGATCTCCATGGCGGTGCGGGAGCCGTCGTAGCTCTCCCGCAGGAGGAGGCGACCCTCTTCCCGCTGGTAGACGAGCACGACATGCACCATGTTGGTGATGGGCAGAGTCACGAGGACAAACTACCGAGCGTGTCCATTCGATTACGACTGGTCGATCAGGAAGGTGTGCCAGGCCGCAGTGGGAAAGGTGAGCTCAGGACTGGTCTTCTGCTTCGAGTCGCGCACGGCTACCTGCTGGTCCGGCCACGCCACCTCGACACAGTTGCCGTTGTCACCGCTGTAGCTGCTCTTCCGCCAGACGATGGCAGCGATCATGGTGCACCTCTCACTCCGCGTTCATGCTGACCGCCAGCTCGGCGATCCTTGACCTGGATTCTTCCTGGTCCAGGGCGGAGTTGGCCAATGCTGTGAAAATCTTGCGGTATGTGGCGATCTCGCGGGGCTCCTCCAGGAAATGGCCTGCGGTCTGTTCCTCGATGTAGACAACCGGCTTGAAGTCGTCGGACTCCATCAGTCGGCAGGCACCGCACATGGCGGCATGCGGGCCGAAGGCGATGGGGATCACGCGGATGGTGACGTAGGAGCGGACGCTCATCTGGAGCAGGTGGTGGAGTTGATCCGACAGCACGCCGGGCCCACCGACCGGCAGTTGGAGCGCCTGTTCGTGGATCAGGAAGGTGAACTTCGGTGAGTGATAGCGACCGAAGATGTTCTGTCGGTTCCGTCTCGCGACCACCCGTGGCTCGATTCCCTCGGGTGGCACGACGGCCGACCGTTCCAGCAGTGCTCGCATGTAGTCATTCGTCTGGAGCAGTCCCGGTATCCGGATCGCCTCGAACTCGATGATCTCGGTGGCGCGGCTCTCGTGGTTGATCAGTGTTCGCAACTGTTCGGGCAGTGCCGCATCGAACTGTTGTAGCAAGCCGCGCTGTTGGTAGCCGCGTGCCAGTTCCAGCAGGTGTTCCTTCTCGTCGCCGGTGACTCGGCAGAGGGCGAGCAGTGCCACGACGTCGATGTCCTTCAGCGGTTGCTGCCGGCCGGTCAGCATCCGCGACACCCTGCTCTCGGACCAGCCGAGCACGTGCGCCACATACTTGCCGTTGAGGTTGGCCCGCTCCATGGCCAAGCGCAGGGCATCGCCGAGTTCTCGGCTGCGGATGGTGGTCTGCTCGTCCGACGTCATCGCGGTCCTTCCGTCAACGCGGTGGACCGACTGTAGGACACCTGAGCTGTGCGTTCGATCGTTCGGGGTGAAATCCACCCTATTGGCAAATCGATTTCATGCCACGAAAGCGTGTCATTGGTTGGCGTGCAACGCACTGTTCAGTTCGATGCCGGTGCCCTGCCGCGCCACTACTTCCACTGTTCCCGTTGTCGAGTTACGGCGGAACAGGATGCCGTTGGCGCCGGACAGGTCGCGGGCCTTCACCGTGCGGCCGTCCGGTAGCGCTACCTTCGTGCCCGACGTGACGTACAGGCCCGCCTCCACGACACAGTCGTCACCGAGTGAAATGCCGATGCCGGCGTTGGCGCCGATCAGGCAGCGCTCGCCGACCGTGATGACTGTCGTGCCGCCGCCGGACAGGGTGCCCATGATGGACGAGCCGCCGCCTACGTCGGAACCGTCGCCTACCACCACACCCTGGCTGATGCGTCCCTCCACCATGGACGCTCCGAGCGTGCCGGCGTTGAAGTTCACGAAACCCTCGTGCATCACCACCGTGCCGCTCGCCAGGTGCGCACCGAGCCGAACCCGGTCCGTGTCCGCGATTCGCACTCCCGTTGGCAGCACGTAGTCAGCCATTCGTGGGAACTTGTCAACCCCGTACACCGTGACCGGGCCGCGTGCTCGCAGCGCCAACCTCGTCGACTCGAAGCCGTCCACCGGGCACGGGCCGTGGTTGGTCCACACCACATTGGACAGCAGACCGAACACGCCGGTGAGGTTCTGCCCGTGTGGCGGGATCAGCCTGGCCGACAGCAGGTGCAGCCGCAGGTACACGTCGTGCGCGTCCCTGGGTGCCTCGTCCAGTACCAGCGACGTCCGCACCGCCACAACCTCGACGCCCCGGTCGGTGTCCGGTCCCAGCGCGTTGGCGACCGAGGCTCCCAGCGCTTCGACGGCCTGCGGAACCGTCAGACGGGTCGAGCCAAGAGGGTCGGAGCCCCCCAGCTTCGGGTGCGGGTACCAGGTGTCCAGTACCGTCCCGTCCGTGGTGACAGTGGCCAGGCCGACGCCATGAGCAGCAGTGGAAGTCACGGGAACCACCGTAAACAATGCCGCGATCAGTTCGTCGGCAGGCTGGCCAGTGCCTGGCTGATCCGGTCCAACTCGGTCCCGATCGACGTCAGCGCCTTCGGACAGTCCGACTGCTGCGTCGCCCCGTTCACCGAGTCGCAGTCGGTCTTCTGGTAGCTGTTCACGGCGGCCTGTAGCGTGTTGATCTCACCAGCCTGGCCGGGCAGCTCCGCGCGCAGCGCGCCGATCGTGTTGGCGACCTCCGTCACGTACCGACCGCAGTTGCCGAACAGCGCACCCGCCTTGTTGGTCCGGCACGGGTCGGCCTGCAGGGCGGGGATCTTCACTTCGAGGTCGGAGACGTTGTTGGTGTAGCCGGCGCCGGGATTCTGGTCACCCGGCTGGGTATCGGCGCAACCAGCCAGCACGAGCACAAAAGCCAGCGCCAACAGCGCGCGGCCAGGGCGCATGGCGGGGCCTCCTTACCGAATGGGGACACTTGCCCCACCAACGCTACGCACGCCCGCCAGGTCACTACTGTTGGGTTGTGCATCTCGATCTGGCGATCGACCCGGTGGAACTGACGGCCGTGTTGCTGGACGTGCCGAGCGTGTCGGGGAACGAGGCGATCCTGGCCGACGCGGTGCACGATGCCCTCGCCGCGCAGGCCAAACACCTCGAACTGGCCCGCAGCGGCAACACGGTCCTGGCCCGCACGAACCTCGGCCGCCCGGCGCGGGTGGTGTTCGCGGGGCATCTGGACACGGTGCCCGTCAACGACAACCTGCCGCACCGCCGCACCGGCTCCGGCGCCGACCTGGTGCTGCACGGCTGTGGCGCCGCCGACATGAAGAGCGGCGACGCCGTCCTGCTCACGCTGGCCGCCGGAGTCCCGGACCCGGTCCACGACGTGACCTTCATTTTCTACGACTGCGAGGAGGTCGAGGCCACTCGCAACGGCCTCGGCCGGATCGAACGTGAACTGCCCGACTGGCTGCACGGTGACCTGGCCGTGGTGTGCGAGCCGTCGAATGCCGGGATCGAGGCCGGCTGCCAGGGCACGATGCGCGTCGAGGTCCGCACGACGGGCAGGCGCGCCCACACGGCCCGTGCCTGGATGGGCGAGAACGCCATCCACGCCATGGGCGCCGCCCTGCGCACGCTGGACTCCTACCAGCCACGCCGCGTCGACATCGACGGCTGCGAGTACCACGAGGGACTGCAGGCGGTCGGCATCCGGGGCGGCGTCGCCGGCAACGTGGTGCCGGACGAGTGTGTGCTGACGGTGAACCACCGCTTCGCGCCGGATCGGTCGGTCGAACAGGCCGAGGCCCACCTGCGGGACGTGTTCGACGGTTACGACGTCACGGTCGTCGACCGCGCGCCGGCCGCCCTGCCCGGCCTGACCGTCCCGCTGGCGCGGCAGTTGATCACGGCCACCGGCGGCACACCGGTCGCCAAGCTGGGCTGGACCGACGTGGCCAGGTTCGCCGCACTGGGCATCCCGGCCGTGAACTTCGGGCCAGGCGACCCCACGCTGGCCCACACCCAGGCCGAGCACGTCCCCGCCGCGCACATCACGAAGTGTGCCGATGTGCTGCGCCGGTTCATCTCGAGTTGAGGCGACGTTAACGGTCAATCGTGGTTGCCTTCTTCTTCTGCTGATTCCCTCTCCGTGCGGTACCCAAGCAGTGCCGCCGAGCGGAAGGTGCAGGTCATGGCCGATTCGTCAGGGTTCAACCGCCGTAAGTTCATCGGGGGTGTCGCCGGGGCCGCCGCTGCCGGCGGTGTGCTGTCCGGGCTGCCCAGCGGCATGGCCGACGCGATGACCGAGCCGCGCCGCCGGGGGCGGCTCGACGACGTCGAGCACGTCGTCGTGCTGATGCAGGAGAACCGCTCCTACGACCACTACTTCGGCACCATGCGGGGTGTGCGCGGCTTCGGTGACCGTGCCGCCGTGCGCCTGCCCACCGGCCTGGACGTCTTCCACCAGCCGGACACGAACCGCACCGACGGCGGTTTCCTGCGTCCGTTCCACGTGGATACCTCCAAAGTGGACGGACAGGATCTCGGTGACCTCGACCATAGCTGGGTGCCGACGCACAAGGTGTGGGACGAGGGTGCCTGGGATGCCTGGGTGGCCAACAAGAGCGAGATGACCATGGGCTACTTCACCGCGGCGGACATCCCGTTCCAGCGCGCGGTCGCGGACGCCTTCACCACATGTGACAACTACTTCTGCTCGATCCAGGGCCCGACGACGCCGAACCGGCTGTTCCACTGGACCGGCACCATCAACCCGGCCGGTGACCTGGGCGGCCCGGCCATCTCCAACCCGGACGACTACAACCCGGTCTACTCCTGGACCACCTATCCCGAGCGCCTCCAGGCGGCCGGCGTCTCCTGGCAGATCTACGCCAACAAGGAGGTCGGTGACGGCGACGGCCTCGACGGCTGGGTCGGCGACTTCGGCGACAACCCGCTGTGGCTCTTCCAGGCATACCACGACTCGCTGAACAGCACGAACCCCGCCGACCATGAGCTCGCGGCGCGGGCGAACGTGATCAAGCAGTGGCTGCCCAACTCCGGCCTCGGCATGAACGCCGGCCACGTGCTGTCCGATTTCGTCGCCGCCGCGAAGGCAGGCACGCTGCCCAGGGTGTCGTGGATCGTCGCGCCGTACCGCTGGTGCGAACACCCGGCCGCCCGCCCGGTCGACGGAGCGCT
>DATBDL010000288.1:0-11657 GCA_036269975.1 Pseudonocardiaceae bacterium
CCCACCGGTTCGTCGGGGTTGTGAACGGACGCCGTAGCGCGACAAGGGCCTGACCGAGGCCGAACACGTAGGCGGCGAGCGTGATCGCGCCCCAGACCCGGTAGCCGAAGAACTCCGACCAGAACGCCGTCAGCCCGGCGAAGGTGACGCAGACGGCATAGAACCCGACATCGAGCCGGCGGGCTGTGCGGTCGGCGGATCGCGACGTGGCTGCCAGCCGCATCGCGTCACCCTCCTCGGTCGCCGTGGTCGGTCAAGGCTACCGAGGTCGACGGCCGCGCACGGGGTCAGCCCAGGGCGGGGATACGGGGCGTGTAGTGGGCCAGCAGGTCGGTGTTGGCCGCGTCGCCGCCCGGCACGTTGGAACTGCGCCACAACGGCAGCGCGACGCCCTGTTCGGCGCCGAGATCGATCAGCCGCACCAGCACCAGGTTCCACAGGAACGCGTTCGCCACCGTCGAGATCGGCGCGGCGACCGGCGCGTCCGGCGGGTAGGTCGCGTCACCGGGGGGCACCAGGGTGTCCAGGATGACGGTCGCCTGCTCGGCCAGCGTGCTGTCCGACCGCCGTGGCGCGACCGAACTGGACGGGGTTGATGTCACGGCGACCACCGGCCGGCCGGCGGCCCGGACCAGGCCCGCCAGTTCCACCGGGTACGGGTTCACGCCGGACGTCGAGAACACCACCAGCACGTCCCGCTCACCGAGCGGGTCCGGCCCGAGCACCTCGGCGGCCAGACCCGAGCGGCGCTCCGCCTTCGT
This sequence comes from Pseudonocardiaceae bacterium, assembly GCA_036269975.1. GTDB lineage: Bacteria > Actinomycetota > Actinomycetes > Mycobacteriales > Pseudonocardiaceae > DATEPR01. The sequence continues at coordinate 762 of DATBDL010000288.1, forward strand.
GCTGCTGACGGCACCGTGCAGCGGCAGCAGGTCGGGGTGGTACAGCGGGCGGACGCAGGCCAGCCCACCGGCCCGGTAGAACGTCTCGGCCACCGCGGCCAGCGAGTGTCCCGCGCCTGCGGACAGCACGGTGCCGTCGGCGCGGACGCAGGCGAGCAGCAGTTCGGCCACGTCGTGCACCGCGCTCGCGTTGTGCTCCGCGACCGTGGCCAGGTGCGTGCGGACCGCCTCGTCGAACGTGGCGCCGGTGGGGTCGGTGATGGTCATCGGCCGGTGTGCCCTCTCTGCTGGGTGACCCGGATTGGTCTATACCATTCTGGTGGATCGGTCAAGGGGCGAGTCGGTCCAGATCGGCCGGCCGGTCGACATCGGTGCCGACGGCCACGTCGCCGCACGGCACGTCGAGCACGTCCCGCGCCCGCGAGCGCAGGTAGTCCCGCGCGCCGACGTCCCCGACCGCGGATTCGATCACGCCCGTCCAGTGATTCCTGCCGATCACCACCGGATGCCCTGGCACGCCGTCGAAACTGGCCCTCGCCAACACGTCCGGCGCGGCCACCGCGACCAACCGGGCCACCGCCGCCGATGTCACGCCGGGCACGTCCACCGGCAGCACGACGGCCGCCGTCACGTCCGACAGGGCGCCCACAGTGCCCAGTCCCACCCGGACCGAGGCGCCCATGCCCTCGTTCCAATCCGGATTGTCCACGATCTGGAAACCGTCCAGTCGGGCCGATTTCCGCACCCGGTCCGCCTCGGCGCCGAGCACGACCAGCACCGGACGGCAGCCGCCGCCGGCCAGCACGTCGGCCGCCGATTCGACGAACAGGCGTCCCCGGTAGGTCACGAGGGCCTTGGGCATGCCCATCCGCCGGCCGGCGCCGGCCGCCAGCAGCAGCCCGGCGACATTCTTGTCAGTCGTCATGATCCAGCAGGTGCCGCATCAGCAGCGGCGCGAACAGTGCCGCCGCCTCTTCCGGCACCCAGTGCGAGATGTCCTCGAGCATCTCGAACTGGTAGGGACCGGTCACGTACTTCTCCGCCGCCAGTGCCGCCGCCGAGCCGACGGCGACGTCCTCGGTGCCCCACACGTACAGCGTCGGCACGTCGACCGGGCCAGCCTCCATTGTGGACAGCTTGTTGGCCCGGTACCAGTTGAGCGCGGCCGTCAGCGCGCCCGGCTCGCTCAGCCGCGTCACGTACTCCTCGATCCGGTCGCGCGGGACCCGCCAGTCGAACAGCCGCCGCAGCAGGTCGCCGTCCTCGGCCAACAGCCGGCGTTCCGCCGATCCCGTCTGGCGGAGGGTCTGCATGTAGGCGGAGCGCCGCATCTGGTCCTCGTCGGTCCGGATCGCCTGCGCGAACGCGGTCGGATGGGGAACGGACGCGACAGTCAGCGTCCGCAGCCGGCTGGGATGTTCGGCCGCGACCGCCCACGCGACCGCGGCGCCCCAGTCGTGGCCGACCAGGTCGAATCGCGCCCAGCCCAGCTCGTCCGCGATCGCGAGCACGTCGCCGACCAGCTCATCGATCACGTAGTCGGCCACCGCCGCCGGCCGGGCGTCGGGGGAGTAGCCGCGCTGGTCGGGGGCGACGGCGCGGCACCCGGCGTTGCCGAGCACGCCGAGGTGGAACCGCCACTGCGCCGCCGCCTCCGGGAAGCCGTGCAGGAACAGGACGGCACGGCCGTCTTCCGGGCCGTCGGCCAGCGCGTCGAAGGTGCCGATGGCGGTGGGAATCCGCAGGTGTTCGACCACCTGACGGACTCTAGTACCGCTCACATGGCCACGTGCCCGAACAAACGGTGTGTCAGGCCGAGCGCGTCCGCAGCGCGGCGAGGGCCCGGTCGGCGTGCACGCTCATCCGCACCTCGCTCTTGATGACGTCCAGGACCTTGCGGTCGGTGTCGATCACGAAGGTCTGGCGGCGGGTCAGCAGCGGGCCGAAGCGCCGCCGCACGCCGAACTGGGTGGCCACGGTGCCGTCCGGGTCCGAGAGGAGCGGGTAGTCGAAGGAGTGGGCCGCCGTGAACTGGGCCTGCTTGGCCACCGAGTCCGGGCTGATGCCGATCCGCTGCGCCCCCACCTCGGCGAACTCCTTGGCCAGGTCCCGGAAATGGCAGCTCTCCGCGGTGCAGCCCGCGGTCATCGCGGCCGGGTAGAAGAACAGCACGACAGGGCCGTTCGCCAGGAACTCGCCGAGGGAGCGCTGGTTGCCCTCGTCGTCGGCCAGTTCGAAGTCGGGGGCGATGTCTCCGGATTGCATCGACGTTCCTCTCGGTGCCGCGGCAGGCGCGCTCGGTCTGGCTCAGGCTGGATCAGACCGGCTCAGTCTTGCCTATCTACCGTTCGGTTTCGTCAACTGTTCGACAAGTTGGTCAAGACCCGGTAGCGCCGACATGATCGCCTCCCGGTCGGTGACGGCCAGCCTCGCCAGTGCGCTGCCGATGCGGCGCTCGTGCGCCGACTGCCACTCGGCCAACTGGATGCGGCCGGCGTCGGTCAGGGTCACCCTGGCCACTCGACGATCCGTCGGATCGGTCTCCCTGGACGCCAGGCCGGATTCCACGAGCTGCTGCACCAGGCCGCTGACCGTGTTGGGGGCCAGCCGCTGCAACTCGGCCAGCCGCCCGATCTTGGCCGGCGCGTGGTCGGCCAGGGCCATCAGGAGCTCGACCTGTGCCATCGGCAGCGACTCCCACGGGTAGTCGGTCCGAATGCTGGTACGCAGCGCCCGCCGCAGCCGGGTCACCACATCCGTGAGCTGCTGGGCGTCGCTCACCGCAACGCGCTGTGCCGTCGGGGGCACCTGGCCGGCCTGCGTCATGTGATCAGGGTAATGCGCCGGGTCACCTCGTCCCGCTCTGCGGGAACGGCCACGACCGACCGGCTGGCTGACCGGCCGCCCGACCGGCTGCCTCACTGGCTGCTGATCAGCCGCTCGACTTCGGCCTCGGTCATCGGCTCGCCGACCGCGGTGCCGGCCGCGTACTGGACGCCGATGCCCTGCAACCGGTCGCCGATCGACACCGTGTCCACGCCGTCCGCGTACACACGTACGTCCAACTGGTCGGCCAGTTCCACGATCTGCCGCAGGCCGTGCTCGAACGGCGAGTCCTGCTCGGCGAGATCACCGAACGCGCGGATCACGCTCGGCGCGATGATCACGCCGTCGACCGGCAGCGTCCGCAGGTCGACGAGGCCGGCGTTGCCGGTGCCGTAGCCCTGCATGATCGCGCTGACCTTGATGTCGCGCAGCGTCTCCAGGTTCTCCAGCGGCTCGCCGTGATCGTCGACGACCACGCTCGCCGGCACGGTGAGCCGCAGCTTCGGCGTGGGCGCGCCGGTCTGGTCGAGCACGTCACGGATGATCTGGATCAGGTCCTGCTCGCGCGCCAGCCTCGGCGTCAGGTGGATGCACATCGGCAGCGCCGCCCGGCCGAAGCCGCGTTCCCAGTCCGCGAGCTGCTGGCACACCCGGTCGAGCATCCACCGTCCCATGGGGACGATGAAGCCGGTTTCCTCCGCCATGTCCAGGAACTCCGCCGGCCGCAGCAGACCACGTTTGGGGTGGTCCCAGTGCACGAGCGCGCGCAGCGCAACGGTCCGCCCGTCGGACAACCGGTTCACCGGCTGGTAGGAGAGCTGGAACTGGCCGCTCTCCAACGCGCCGGGGATCGCGGCACCGAGTTGGTACTGCGCCCGGTAGTCCTGGTCGAGCCGCTCGTCGAACAGCTCCCACTGAGCCTTGCCGTTCTGCTTGGCCCTGTGCACGGTGATCTCGGCGGCTCGCACGAGTTCGGCGGTCGTCACGCCGGTGGCCGGCCGTTCCACGATGCCGACGCTCGCGCTCACGGCGATACCGGTGCCGTCCTCCTCGTACACCGGCTCGGCCAGTTCCTCCAGTGCCGCGGAGATTCGCTGGCTGATCGGGAAGCTGCCGTTGGTTTTGGTCAGCAGAACGGCGAAACCGTCACCGCCCATCCTGGCCACGGTGGCTCCCGGCTCGCCGAACGCGCCGCGCAGCGTGGTGGCGACCCGCTTGAGCACCTTGTCGCCGGTGGTGTGGTCGACGCCGTCGTTGATGATCTTGAAGCCGTCCAGGTCGACGTAGATCAGCGCGATGTTGTCGCCGTCGACGGCCTGTTGCAGCGCCGTGTCGAGCTGGGCCATGAACTGCTTGCGGTTGGGCAGCCCGGTGAGCGCGTCCTCCAAGGACATCCGCAGTTGCCGTTCGCGCAGCAGGTGCAGGTCGGAGATGTTCTCCACCACCACGACCGCGTACTCCGGCTCCTGCGCGGCGTCCCGGACCAGCGACAGCGACACCTGTGTCCACACCAGATCGCCGTCCTGGCCGACGAAACTCGCGTCCCCGACGAACTTGTCGTGGATACCGCTTGCCACATGGCGGAACGCGGCCACCAGCTTCGGCGCATAGTTCTCGCTGAGCTGCTCGGTCAGCGGGCGGTCGAGCAGCTTCTCCTCGCTGACACCGAGAATCTCGCACAGCGCCGGATTCACCGACTGCACAGTGCCGTCCAGGTCGGTGATCGCGATGCCGGCCGCTGTCGAGTGGAACACGGCGTGCCAGCGGGCCTCGGTGGCGAGCTGAGCCCGTTCCGCGATGTCCCGCGCCCGGAACACCGCCTTCTTGATCATCTCCTGCTCGTCGAACAGCCGTTCCCGCATCGCGTCCACGTAGCCGGAGGACAGCGAGCCGATCAGCGCCGTGATCCTGTGCTGCCAGTGCCGGTCGAACGGCAACTCGGCCGCGGCGAGCAGGTCGTCGCCGAGCAACCGGACCGTCTCGCTGAGCGCGTCGTTGCCGGTCAGGTTCGCGCTGACGAGCGCGCAGCCGGCGTCCGCGGCCAGGTTCGGCTCGAACGGCTCGGCGCGCAGCAGGCCGACGAGGCCGGTGGCCACGTCCAGCAGGAACGCCTCGATCTCGGCACGGGGCAGCGCGACATGACTCGTCGCGAGTGCCGCGGCGGCCCAGCGGCCGGCGAAGGCCACCATGCCGTCGGATACCGTGCCGGTCGGACGTGTGGGCACGTCGGTCACGGGGACTCGCTCGGGCAGTCCCGAACCACGGTTCGCCTCCGGGGTTTGCTGGATGTGCCGAGTGTAGGGATCAACCTACTGGCCGCATATCCGCTCCGGGCGATACGGGACCTGGATTACGCGTTTTACTCCGAAAGAGTGAACGGTAGTCGGCTACTTCGTCGTGTTTGGGCTGTGGGCTACCCGATCGGACGGTATCCGTTGGAGTGGTCGGATGGGCCGTTCGCCTACCCTGGTGTCGGTACCAGGATGGCCACCAGGGCTGGGAGGCGGACGAATGCGGCATACGGCGGAGTACGTCGGCGGCCCGCTGGACGGCCGCCGCGAGCCGCTGCCGCCCACCAAGTCGGTCGTCGGCAACATCGTCACGCACGTGTTCCTGCACGGTGGCCCCAAGATCGAGACCCGCTACCAGCTCGACCGCACCGAGGACGGCCAGTGGGTCTACCGCATGGTCGCCGACCCGGGCTGACACCCACTCAGGGTAGATCGATAAGTTTGCTTACCTTTGCTTGTCGTTGCCGGCGGTTGCCGGTCCAGAAACTTGTCGTATGGGCCAATCTTGGCCAACTGAGCTGGTCAGAGTGCTTGTTACGCATCGGTAGCCAATTGTCATCTGTGAACAAACGACCGGCTTTGTGGGTTGTTCGACAGTGTTCGGGCATTGAACATCAGTCAAATGACACACACGTTGTTGACCCGACGCCGCGGCCGTGTCGCCGCGACGATGCTCGCTCTGGCCGCGTCAGCGGCAACCGTGCTGTCGCTGGCAGCGGCCCCCGCCCAGGCCGCTCCGTTGGCCACCCGGCTCACCCCGGCCGCGCCGGTCGCCGGCCTGACGATGAACTTCGGCTGTGCCACCACCACCGGCCCCGGCCAGGTGCACTGCCTCGGCAAGATGCGCGCCAAGCTCGTCCCGACCGGCCACGGCCAAGCCGCGCCGCTGTTGATGAGCGGGCCGACCGGACTCGGCGCCCCCGACCTGGAATCGGCGTACAAGGTGGCCGGACTGTCCTCCGGTGGCCGCACGGTCGCGATCGTCGACGCGTTCGACGACCCGAACGCCGAGGCCGACCTGGGCGTCTACCGCAAGCAATATGGCCTGGCCGCCTGCACGACGGCCAACGGCTGCTTCAAGAAGGTCAACGGCAACGGCGCGACCAGCCCGCTGCCCACCGCGGACGCCGGCTGGGCCGAGGAGGAGAGCCTGGACCTCGACATGGTGTCGTCGGTCTGCCCGGACTGCCACATCCTGCTGGTCGAGGCGGCCAGCGCGGACAACGCGTCGCTGGAGACGGCGGTCGACTCGGCGGCGGCGTCCGGTGCCGCGTCGATCTCCAACAGCTACGGCGAGGCCGAGACCGGCATCACCGCGGCCGACGACGCGCACTACAACCACCCCGGCCACGCGGTCACCGTCAGCTCGGGTGACTCCGGCTTCGGCGTGGAATGGCCGGCGTCGTCGCCGTGGGTGACGGCCGTCGGCGGCACGTCGCTGACCAAGGCCAGCAACGCACGCGGCTGGACCGAAACCGCGTGGTCCGGCGCCGGTTCCGGCTGCTCGGCCAGCGAGACCAAACCGGCATGGCAGACCGACAGCGGCTGCGCCAAGCGCACGGTGGCGGATGTGTCGGCGGTCGCCGACCCGAACACCGGCGTAGCCGTATACGACACGTACAACACGTGTGGCAGCAACGCGTTCTGCGATCTGCTGATCGAGTTGGGCCTCGTCCAGGGCGCCGACGGCTGGGTGCAGGTGGGCGGTACGAGCGCGTCGTCGCCGATCGTCGCCAGCGTGTACGCGCTGGCCGGCAACACCGGTACGGTCAACTACGGCTCCTTCCCGTACAGCCACACGTCGTCGCTGTTCGACGTGACGTCCGGCTCCAACGGCAGTTGCGGCGGCACGTACCTGTGCACAGCCGGCGCCGGCTACGACGGCCCGACCGGCCTGGGCACACCCAACGGCACCGGAGCGTTCTGATCCCTGTTGCACCTTCGGCCGGCCCGGTCTGTACCGGGTCGGCCGAAGTCGTGTCGCGCGTCTCGCGCGGATAGGGTGGAACTGAAGCGACAGGCAGAGATCAGGGTTTCGGGATGATGAGGTGCGATGGCACAGGTTGGCCTGACGGCGGCGTTGGAGCAGTTCCATCCGAGGGAGATCATCGACCACTCGGTACTGGCCGAGCAGCACGGTTTCTCGGGCGTGATGGCGGCCGACCACTTCCAGCCGTGGGTGCCCGCGCAGGGCGAGGCGGCGTTCGTGTGGAACGTGTTGGCGGCGCTGGGGGAGCGGACCGAAGGCGACATGGGACCCGGCGTGACGTGCCCGTCGTTCCGGTTCCACCCGGCGATCGTGGCGCAGGCGGCCGCGACGCAGGAAGCGATGTACCCCGGCCGGTCGTGGCTGGGACTGGGTTCGGGTGAGGCACTGAACGAGCACATCCTGGCGGCGTACTGGCCGGAAGCGCCAGAACGGGTCAGCCGCCTGTTCGAAGCGCTGGAACTGATCAAGAAGTTGTTCACCGGCAAGGACGTCAAGCACGACGGGCAGTTCTTCAAGATGCACAAGACCCGCCTGTGGACGATGCCGGACGCCCCGCCGCCGATCTACATAGCGGCAGCCGGCCCGGTAACGTCGAAACGAACCGGCGCGTTGGCCGACGGAATCATCACACCGGCGGCGTCGCTGGAGAAGATCGAAGGCGTTCTCGCGAAATTCGCCGAAGGCGCCAGGTCCGCCGGCAAGGACCCGGACACGATGCCGAAACTGCTGCAGATGCACCTGTCCTGGGCGCCAACGGACGAAGAGGCGTGGACGTATGCCATGCACCAGTGGCCCAACGGTGGCATGAAGTTCCCGAAGCAGGACATCCGCTCGCCGTTCGACTTCGCGGAGATGGCGAAGATGGTGCGCCGCGAGGACTTCGCAGGCAGGATGACCGTCTCGTCCGACCCGGACGTACACCGAGCAGAAATCCAGAAGTTCATAGACGCCGGCTTCGACCGGATCTACGTGCACAACGTAGGCCGCAACCAGGAGGAGTGGATCAAGGTCTTCGGTCGCGAGGTACTGCCAAAGCTGACACACTGAATCGGCTGCGCACGCGAGGCTCGCTGGCCGATTGGGCCCGCCCCGGCTGTCGTCGGCAGCAGATGATCACTCGATCAGGTGATCATCCCGGAATCCGGGATCTTTGCACCCGGTCCCATTCGTTGAGCGCAGAAAGACAGCACCGGCTCGCGACCGCCACCAACGCCAAGATCGGTCAGAGCCCGATCGTCGGCCGCATAGGAGGACTGCCCGGCGAGCAGACCGATGCTCGGGTAGGTGGCGGGTCGGCGAGCAAACTGGTGATCGGGCGAGCAGGTTGACGTCAACGGGTGAGAGGTGACTGGCCCGCGAGCGAGCCGGTGTCACGGCAGCCGGTGTCACAGCAGCCGGTGTCACAGCCGTCCGCCGGTGTCGCGGCAGTCGGTGTCACAGCCGCAACCCCCCGAACGCCATCGCGGCCACGGCGTCCGCGATCTCGCCGACGTCGTGGCCGCGGTCGGGGCGGTACCACTCGATCAGCGAGTTGACCATCCCGAACAGCAGCCGCGCGGCGATTGCGGCGTCCACGTCCGGCCGGATGCCGCCTTCGGCGATGGCCGCCCGCGCCAGGTCGGTGACGATGCCGTCGAATTCGCGCCGCCTGGCCAGTGCGGATCGCTCGACCTCCGTGTTGCCGCGCACGCGCAGCAGGAGCGTCACGAACGGCAGTTCGGCGACCAGCACCTCGACGCTGCGTCGCACCAGGTGTTCCAGGCGTGCGGTGGCCGAGCCGGTGTTGCTCGCCGGTTCGGCGACGACCGCGAACAGCCCGTCCAGTGCGCGGTTCACGGCCAGCCGCAGGAGTTCGGTTTTGCTCGGGACGTGGTGGTAGATCGCGGATTTCGTGATGCCGAGGCGGTTGGCCAGATCCTCCATGCTGGTGCCGTCGTAGCCGCGGTCGTTGAACACGGCCACCGCGACCCGCAGCAGCGACTCGCGGTCGTAGCCGGGCCGGCCGCGCCGGGTCGACGGACCGGTGTCGCCGTCCGCGTTGGTCGAGGCTGTCTCGGCTGACATGTCGTGCTCACCACCTTCTTGCGGGCCGACCGAACATTCGGTTGATAATCCTGCCGCAACGGTAGCTGGCCGATCCGTGGGGCGGCGGGAACGGCGGGGCGGCAGGGGTGGCAGAACGGCCGGGGCGGTGGGCGGCGGCGTGATGAGGCGACGGCGTGATGAGGCGACGGAGCGGCGAGGCGACGGAACTGCGGAACGGTGGAGGTGTGGCATGCGGGTCGGGGTGATCGGTGGCGGTCGGATGGGTGCCGGGATCGCGCAGGTGTTTCTCGGGATTGGCGCTGATGTGGTGCTGGTCGAGGCGGGTGCCGACGCGGCGGCTGCCGCCTGCGAGCGGGTGCGGGCCGGGCTGGCGAAGGCGGCTGAGCGCGGTGCATTGACTGAGCCGGTGGCGGTCGTCGAAGGACGACTTCGGCTGGTCGAGGACCTGGCTGAACTGCCGACCGATGCCGACCTGGTGGTGGAGGCCGTGCCGGAGCTGCCTTCGCTCAAGATCGACATCCTGGCCAGGGCCGAGCAGGCCATCGGCCCGGCCACGGTCCTCGCCACCAACACCAGCTCGCTCTCGATCGACGAGCTGGCCGCCGCTCTGGACCGGCCGGCGCGGTTTGTCGGCATGCACTTCTTCAATCCTGTGCCGCCGTCCGCGCTGGTCGAGGTCGTCATCGGCACTGCTACCGACGTCGACGTGCGGGACATGGTGGTCGAGTGGGTGACTGCGTTGGGCAAGACCGGGGTGGTCGTGCGGGATTCGCCCGGTTTCGCCAGTAGCCGGCTCGGTGTGCTGCTGGGACTGGAGGCGGCACGGATGGTCGAGGAGGGCGTTGCCGAGCCGTCGGCCATCGATCAGGCGATGGAGTTGGGCTACCGGCATCCGATGGGCCCGCTGCGACTCACCGACCTGGTCGGCCTGGACGTCCGACTGGCCATCGCCGACTACCTGCGGGACAAGTTGGGGGAGCGGTTCGCCGCGCCTGAGCTGCTGCGTCGCAAGGTCGCCGCCGGTGAGCTGGGCCGCAAGACGGGCCAGGGGTTCTACGCATGGGACTGAGCGCACACGCACGAAGCTGGGACCGAGCGCACATGCGCAGAGCCACGCGTGGGACCGAGCGCACATGGACACTCAGCACCATGCCGCCTTGCCGGACCGCGGAAGTTGAGGGACACTACTTACTGACCGAATGTTCGGTAAGGGAGCTGAGGTGGAGGGCGCCGTGACCACCGCGACGAGCCAGAGCCAGGAGCGGGGCCAGGACCAGGGCCAAGACCAGAGCCAGGACCTGGCCGAGGGCTTCGAGCGCACCGTGACCGCGGAACACCGGATCGAACCGCGCGACTGGATGCCGGACGGCTACCGGCGCACGCTCATCCGACAGATCGCCCAGCACGCGCACTCCGAGATCATCGGCATGCAGCCCGAGGGCAACTGGATCAGCCGCGCGCCCTCGCTGCGGCGCAAGGCGATCCTGCTCGCCAAGGTCCAGGACGAGGCCGGCCATGGGCTCTACCTCTACGCGGCCGCCGAGACGCTCGGCGCCGACCGGGCCGACATGACCACGAAACTCATCGACGGCAAACAGAGGTACTCGTCGATCTTCAACTACCCCACCCCCACCTTCGCCGACGTCGGCGTCATCGGCTGGCTCGTGGACGGCGCCGCGATCTGCAACCAGGTGCCGCTGTGCCGGTCCTCCTACGGGCCGTACGCCCGGGCCATGATCCGGA
>DATBDL010000289.1:0-10603 GCA_036269975.1 Pseudonocardiaceae bacterium
GAGCAGTTCGGCGGCGGCCAGAATCGTCGGATGCGGCAGGCCACCGAACTCAGCCTGCGGAGGCGAGCACACCACCAGCGACTCGACACCGGCGATCTGCGCGGGCACGACGTTCATCACGACGCTGGACGGGTAGACGGCGAGGCCACCGGGCGCGTAGAGGCCGACGCGAGCGACCGGCACCCACCGTTCGGTCACCGTGCCACCCGGCACGACCTGAGTGGTGACGTCGATACGGCGCTGGTCGGCGTGCACAAGGCGGACCCGCGCGATGCACTCGGTGAGCGCGGCCCGGACGGCGGGATCGAGCTCGGCCAACGCACGGGCCAGTTCCGCTGCCGGGACGCGGACCGTGGCCGGGCGGACCTTGTCGAAGCGCTCGGTGTAGTCGAGCACAGCGGGCACGCCACGCTCGGCAACGTCAGCCACGATCGGCCGAACAACGGCGGTGACGGCGTCCACGTCCAGCTCGGCCCTAGGCAGAACGGCGCGCAGCTCGGTCGGCGACAAAACAGAATCACGCAGGTCGATGCGGCGGAGCATGGCCCCCAGCGTACGGGTCCCGCCACCTGGGACGACTCCGGTCCCCTACCGAAGCCGACGATCATTTTCATCGGTGACAACGGAGCGTTCGGCCGTCACCCGAAATAGCATGATCAACATCACATCGGCGATTGACAAAACCGTGACAACGTCGTTCTGTTGACTGTGGAAACTTACAACTTCGCAGATCTGTAACAGAGCCCACGATCGATACGACAAACTGGCGGTTGAGACGAGCGGTACCGCGTGGCAAGATCACGTGTGGTTTGAAGACCTGGGGGGTGTCACAGGTGGTGAACGGCTTACCTGGCACAAGCTCGCGACCACTCATCGGTGCAGGGGGGCACGGCGCCGCGAGGAGCGTTGAACACATGCGCAGCCGACGAATGATCATCGTTCATGTGCTGGCCAGTGTCGCCATCGGTTTCGTCGCGACCGCTGCCGGCATTCTGACATCGTTCGCGATGGATCCCACCGACACCTTGCACCGGGCGGTTCCGGTGCTCGTCAGCGTCCTGGTGGCGATCGGCGGCGGCTACTGTTCCTCGCGCCTAGTCCCGTGGCTTGTCGACGGCGGCCTTCGCGAGATGCTTTACGCGAGCTCTGGTGAAGAGCCACGCGGCACCACCGCCGATGACCGACGTGCCGCCCACCGTCAAGAGTCCTGACGATGTCAGCCGCAGGACAACAAAGATGATCGACCCGGCCACGATCGCGGCCAACAGCACGATCACCACGAAGGCGATCCGCTGGACCGCGTTGCCGCGGCTCAAGCCCCAGAGGAAGTCCAGAACTTGCTGGAGGCTACCACTGCCTTCCGAAATCTTGGCCGGGCGCCGGAGGTTGACGGGATCCTTGTTCGCGGCGGCGGGCGGGGGACCCGCGTTGTCGGTCATGGGTTTCTCTCCTGCGGAAGCCAAGTGTTAGTACGGCCCGGTTCGGCCGAGACGATTTCCGGTACTACTGCGGACTCAGTCCGATCCGAGCAGTCCGATCTGCTCCTGTATGAGTTTCACCGAATCCGATTTCGACAGGGCCTGCCGGAGCATGGCTTCCCATTTCTTGCCGTAGGCGGCTATCTCCACGTCGTCGTCGTGGATGAGGTAGTCCGACCTGGGGTTCTCCAGGAAGACCACCCGCGTCACGCCGGTACCGAGATCATCGTCGAGATGGAGCAGGAGAAACGGCTCCACCAGTCCCGGATATGTCCCGGCGGAGAACGGCATGATCCGGATGGTCGCCGAGTCGGGCATGGCGTCCAGCAGCGCGGTCAACTGCCCGCGCATCACATCGGGACCACCGACCATCCGATATATGACGGCTTGGTCGATCAGGAAGATCAGTTCCGGCGAATCGGACAGGATCTGGTGCTGGCGGGCCGCCCTGGCCTCGACAGCGAGCGCGAGTTGGTCACCGGCATACACGGACGCCAGTAACGCGCGTGCGTACGACTCGGTCTGGAGTAGGCCGGGTACCAGCAGCGGTTGCACCTGTTCGATGCGCGACGCGTAGCTCTCGTAGGCAAGAAGGGTGCGAAATTGGGCGTTCAGCACGGATGAGTACTTGCTGTGCCAGGGTTGCCGCCGGCCGTCCTTCGCCATCGTCACGAGATTCTCGATGCCGACCTGATCGTGCACTCCATAGAGCGCTAGCAGCGCCCGCAGGTCGTTGGTGGAGATACCCACATTCGCGTTCTCGATTCGGATCAACTTGGAGATTGACCAGTCCATCCGTTCGGCCGCTTCCTCCTGCGTTATCCGTGCCGTGTCGCGGAAGTGACGAAGCCGATGGCTGACCTCGCCGCGCAAGAACTGCGGGTCGGGGCGTCGCGCCATGATGGCTTCTCCAGACTGTCACGTTGGCCAAGGGTTCATTCTACTGAGTACCAGGCGAGGTTGCGGACAGCCACCTAGCAGTCTGCACCCTAGCTTAGAGCCAGGGTCGATCTCCACTGCTCAGAACGTGTCCTTGACGATCATCGACAGCACGAGCTTCGGCGCGTCGCGCGACCAGCAGACACGTCCGATCGACCCACGATCAGGTGTCGTGCTGACGTTCAGTGGTCGGCCCTCCTCCGCCGACAGCAGCCGCGACACCCCTCGACCGGTGGCTTCAATGTGCCAGCATTGCCACGATAATTGGATCCGAACGCACCGGGCAGCGGTGTTGGGCAAGGAGGGGAAATGTCTGCGGATGACGTCGTCTGGCGTAGGAGCACGCGTTGCGAAACGACATGCTGCGTCGAACTGGCTTGTACCGATATTGGCCAACGAATTAGGGACTCGAAAAATTTGGGACAGAAGCTGGACATGCCGGCGTACGCAGTGCGGCTGCTGATCGAACACGTTCGAGAAAGCCGGTGACGGCCGCCGTTCGGACGGCAGCTATCGGATGCTCGGCCTGGATTCCTATCGCGGTACCCACGCCCCGAGGTTCCACCACGGTCCCCACGTGACGCCCTGGGATGCGCCGTCGGTCACCTGCGTGTAGCCGGTCCAGTTGTCGCGCATCACGTACGTGTGGTCGACGAACACCAGGCACACCATCGCCGGATCGGCTACGTACGCCTTCTGGAACTGCCGGTAGGCCACGGCGCGCTGGGACGGGTCGAGCGTGTGGCGGCCGGTGTCCAGTGCGCTGTCCACGGCCTGGTCGCGATAGCCCGACGGGTCGCCGAGCCCGGTGCCGGCCAGGCTGGAGTCCAGCAGCGGGTAGAGGCCGAGGTCCGGGTCGAACGGGTTGCCGGTGCTGATCAGCGTCGCGTCGGTGGCTGCCTTGCCGGCGAGCGCTGCCGGTGGGACCGCCACGATGGTCACGTTGATGCCGATCGCCTTGGCCGCCGTGGCGAACGCGCTGGCCAGGGCCGTGTCGGTGGTGTCGCCGGTCGGGTAGTCCATGGTGAACGCGGCCGGCACGCCCGCCTTGGAGCGACCGCCGTCGGTGTTGGCTATCCAGCCGGCCTGTAGCAGCGCGGTGCGGGCGGTGTCCTGGTCGGCGGCGAACGTGGCGGTCGGCTCGACGAACTCGGGCAGCACGGCCGGCATCGGCGTCGGTGCCGGTGTGCCGGCGCCGGCCAGTGGCCCTGAGACCAGCGCCGCACGGTCGACGGCGAGGTTCAGTGCCATGCGGATCGCCGGATCGCCCGTGACGGGGCCGTTCGCCGGCAGTTGCACGGCACGCAGGTCGGCGCTGTGGTCGGTGAGCATGCTGAACCCGTCCGAATGCGCGAACACGGGCGCTTCGGACGGTGCCACCGCCGCGCCGTCCAGCTTGCCGGCCTTGAGTTTCGTCACCCGGTCGGTGTCGTTCGGCACGAACTCCACGACCACCCTGCGCACCTTGGGCGGCCCGCCGAGCGCGGACGGGTAGTTCGGGTTCGCGGCCAGTACGAGCTGGCTGCCCTTGGTCCAGGACACCAGTGTGTAGGGGCCGGTGCCGACCGGGTGCGTGTTCAACGGCAGGTCGGCGACCGGTTGCACGGTGGCCAGGGCGGGGGCCGGCACGATGCCGATCACGAGCCGGTCCGGGAACGGCGCGTACGGGTAGGCGAGGTCGAACCGGATCGTGTTCTGGTCGACCTCGTCGACGGCGGTCAACATGCCGTAGCCGCCACGCAACGGGGACGCGAAAGCCGGGTTGATCAGGGCACGGTAGGTGGTCAGCACGTCGATCGGGGCGAACGGGGTGCCGTCACTGAACCGGACACCGGTACGCAACGTGACGGTCCACGACTTGCCGTCGGCGGCCGGCACCGGAGCACTCGCGGCGAGGACGGGACGCAGCGTGCCGTCCGGCTGGTACTCGTAGAGGCCGTCGAAGATCTTGGCGGCCCCGTTGGGCGCGTAACCGGCCAGCGGGTCCAGGGTGGCCGGCTCGACCGGCTCCGCGAGCACCATCGCCGTGTTGTCCGTCCGGCCGGACGCGCTCGGCGTCGCCGCACCCGTACAGGCGCTGGCCAGCCCGAGAACCAGGATGACGGA
Source organism: Pseudonocardiaceae bacterium (assembly GCA_036269975.1). Taxonomy (GTDB): domain Bacteria; phylum Actinomycetota; class Actinomycetes; order Mycobacteriales; family Pseudonocardiaceae; genus DATEPR01. The sequence continues at coordinate 4,524 of DATBDL010000289.1, forward strand.
AAGCGGCAGCAAACCTCGACGCACGGGCACTGACCCTAGCCGGTGCGTCGCGAGCACCCGGTGAGAACTACAGGCACACCGCATTCCGGTTGATCTCCGTTCTGGCCAGGCGTGATGCCGTTTGCCGTGGCGGCACTGGGCAGGTAGCACGGCGATCAGCGCTGTGCGATGCTCACGATGTGGCGATCAGCGTGCTGGAACGGGAGATGTACTCGGAGGCCGAGGCGGCCCGGCTCCTGCGGCTGCCGCCCAGCACCCTCAACTACTGGCTGGAAGGCGGCCGGCGCGGCGGCAAGATCTACCAGCCGATCATCCGGGAACAGCCCCGAGGAGGGCATCCTCCCGTTACGTGGTCGGAGTTCATCGAAGCAAGCTGGATGCGCCAGTACCGACGCATAGACAACGTGCCGATGGCGGAACTCCGCGTGTTCATCACCCGGCTGCGGGAGCGCTACGGCGTCCCCTATCCGCTGGCGCACTTCAGGGCGTTCGCCAACCAGGGGCAACTGGTCCTCATGCAGGAAGCCCAGACCACCGCCGGCCTGGACCCGGACTTCTGCCTGGTGGCAGAGGTGAGCGGCCAACTCGTACTCACTCCACCCGCGGATGCCTACGTCCGCCGGATCGAATGGGACGAGGAGCACGACGCGCCGATGGCGTGGCGTCCGCACGACGACCCCGACTCGCCGGTGCGTATCTATCCCGACATCCGTTTCGGGCGCCCGTCCGTCGGTGGCATCAGCACCGACGTCCTCTGGGAACAGGTTGACGACGGCGCCGATCCGAATGAGGTGGCCAACGACTACGGTGTCACAATTCGCGACGTGCAATGGGCGGTCAGTTACGAGACCGCCGCTCATGCCCGCGTCGCGTGACCGGTCACGCCAAGGCGGCGAACGTCCGCTACTACATCGACGCGGACCTGCTCGGGCTCGCCAAGATCCTCGTCAGCGTGCGTTCGGACGTGACCTACCCAGGCGATCCAGGTGGCACCGTCCACCGCCGGACCCGACCACCTTGCCGCATCACCAGTCCGCTGTTCTCGACTGTGACTGGCTGCCCAGGGTCGCGGCCGAGAACTGGCTGATCATCAGCCGTGATCGACACATCCAGGGCCACACTGCGGAGATCGCGGCGGTACGCGAGCACGGCGCACGCATGATCACCCTGTCCGGCGATCAAGCGAAGACCAAGTTCGCACAACTGGAGATCGTCATGTGTCAGTGGCGCGCCATCGAACGACACCTCGAAGAGCCAGGGCCGTTCATCTGTCGGGCGACACGCAGCGGGCTGCGAGAAATCGAACTCGGCCAGTAGCACCGCGAACATCGGAACGGAGGCAGATCGTGCGGATCGCGTTGTGTCAGGTCACGTCCACCTCGGACCCGAAGGCCAATCTGGAGCTGGTGGCCGACTTCGCGGCGCGGGCCTCGGCTGGTGGGGCTTCGTTGGCTGTGTTTCCGGAGGCCACGATGTGCCGGTTCGGCGTGCCGTTGGGGCCGGTGGCCGAACCGCTGGACGGGTCGTGGGCCACCGCGGTCGGTGAGATCGCGGACCGGCACGGGCTGAGCATCCTTGCCGGCATGTTCACGCCGGCCGATGACGGCCGGGTTCGCAACACACTCCTGCTGACCGGTGGTGGGCGGCACCTGGGTTACGACAAGATCCACCTGTTCGACGCGTTCGGGTTCGCCGAGTCGGACACCGTGGCGCCGGGGGCCGAGTTGGTCGTGGTCGAACTCGGCGACATCACGCTCGGTCTCGCGCTCTGTTACGACGTGCGGTTTCCCGAGCTGTTCCGTGCGCTCGCGGATCGCGGCGCGAACGTGATGGCGCTGCCGGCGTCGTGGGGCTCCGGGCCGGGCAAGCGGGAGCAGTGGGAACTTCTGGTGCGGGCACGGGCGCTGGACTGCACGTCCTGGGTGTTGGCGTGCGGACAGGCCGATCCCGCCGACGCCGAACTGGCCAAGGCGCCGACCGGGATCGGGTACAGCCTGGTCGCCGACCCGTTCGGGCGGGTGGCCGGGGCGTTGGGCGCCGAGCCCGACCTACTGGTCGTCGACGTCGATCCGGCCGTTGTCGTGTCCGCGAGGGAAGTGATTCCGGTGCTGGCCAATCGGCGCCTGTGAGTACAAGTCCAGGCCGATGTCCAGTGCGGTGACCGAGTGGGTCAGGCCGCCTACCGCCAGGTAGTCGACTCCGGTCTCCGCGTACGCTCGTGCCGTGGCCAGGGTGAGGCCGCCGGATGCCTCCAGTTTGGTCTTCATGCCCGCGTTGTTCTTGCGCCGCACGGCTTCCGCGCAGTCAGCGGGAGTGAAGTTGTCCAGCAGGATCTCCTCGGCCTCCAGTGCCAGCGCCTCGTCCAGTTCGGCCAGGGTGTCCACCTCGACCTCGCACGGCAGTTCCGGCGCGTACGCGCGGACGGCGGAAAGGGCCGCGGTGACCGAACCGGCCGCTACCACGTGGTTGTCCTTGATCAGCACGGCGTCGCCGAGGCCCATCCGGTGGTTCACGCCGCCGCCCTTGCGGACCGCGTACTTCTGGGCCAGCCGCAGGCCGGGCAGAGTCTTGCGGGAATCGCGGATGGCGCACGCCGTGCCGGCTACCTCGGCCACCCACGCCGCCGTGGTCGTCGCGACGCCGGACAGGTGGCACAACAGGTTCAGCGCTGTCCGTTCCGCCGTGAGCAGGCCGCTGACGGATGCGCGCACGATCAGCGCGGGCTGGCCGGGCGAGAGGTGGGTGCCGTCGTCGACCTGGTCCAGCACCCGGAGTTCCGCGCCGAGGACCTGGTCGAACACGGCCATGGCGACCGGCAGGCCGGCGATCACGCCCGCCTTGCGTGGGGTCACTTCGGCTACGGCGATCTGGGACGCCGCGACGGTCGCCGCCGTCGTGGCGTCCGGGCCGTAGCGCAGGTCCTCGGCCAGTGCGGTGGACACCAGGCGCTGGATGTCGGCCGGGTCGAGACCGGCGGCGGCCAGATCGGCGCCGATCGTGGGGGTGAACGTCATGCCACACCTCGCAGGGCCAAGGGGGCCACCAGGATTGGCTGCCCGGATACGTCGAGCCGGACGCGGACGCTGTGCCGCCAGCGGTCGTCGTCGCGGCCGGGATGGTCGGAGCGCAGGTGGCAGCCCCGTGATTCGGTGCGTTCGACCGCCGTCAGCAGCAGTGTCCGCGCGGTGAGGGTGAGCGCCGCGTCCTCGACCGCCTGCCTCGTCCACAGTGGACGTACGATCGCGGCCGCGTCGATGGCGGCAGTCGCCGTGTGCAGGCCGTCGGCGTCGCGGCCGATGCCGGCGTGGCGGGTCATCGCGTGCTGGAGTACGTCGCGGTGCGCGATCGCGGCGGCCGGCAGTGGCGTGGGTTCTGCGGTGCGTGGATCGCCGAGGCGGCCGGCGGCCAGGTCGCGGGCGACGGCCCTGGCGGCCCGACGGCCGGTGACGAGGCCCTCCAGCAAACTGTTGGACGCCAGGCGGTTCGCGCCGTGCAGGCCCGTTCTGGCGACCTCGCCGGCCGCGTAGAGGCCGGTCAGCTCGGTTCTTCCGTCTACAGTGGACACTACGCCGCCGCACGCGAAATGGGCGGCCGGGGCGACCGGGATCGGCTCGGCGGTCGGGTCGATGCCGGCCGCGACGCAGGCCGCGTGCACGGTCGGGAAGCGGTGCGCGAAGTCGTCGATGGCGGTCGCGTCCAGGTAGACGTGATCGGTGTCGGTGTCGGCCATGCGACGGGTGATCGCGGCGGACACGACGTCCCTCGGTGCCAGGTCGGCCAGCGGGTGCACACCGGTCATCACGCGCCGACCCACGCCGTCGACGAGGACGGCGCCCTCGCCGCGGACGGCCTCGGTGACCAGCGGGCGGTGCCCCCTGGCGCTCGCACCGGTGAACAGCACGGTCGGGTGGAACTGCACGAACTCGATGTCGGCCAGCGTCGCGCCGGCACGCAGCGCCAGCGCGAGTCCGTCCGCGGTGGCCTCGACCGGATTGGACGTCGCCTGGTAGAGCTGGCCGACGCCACCGGTGGCCAGCAGGACAGCGGGCGCGCGGACCATGCCGGCGACGCCGTTCGCGTCCAGCACGAGCAGGCCGCCGACCGCGCCCGCCGACGTGTGCGCCAGATCGACCGCGACATGGCCGGCCAGCAGCGGAACAGCGCCGTCCCGTGCCGCAGCGAGCAGGGTGCGCTCGACTTCGGCGCCGGTCGCGTCGCCGCCGGCGTGCACGACTCGGTAGGCGGTGTGGCCACCCTCCCTGGTACGGGCCAGGTGGCCGTCGGAGTTCGCGTCGAACACCGCGCCGCGATCCCGTAGCGCGGCGACGGCGGCCGGGCCGTCGGTGAGGATCGACGCGACGGCCGCCGCGTCACAGAGATCAGCGCCCGCGGTCAGCGTGTCGCGGACGTGCGCGGCCACCGTGTCGCCGGGATCGTGCTCGTCATCCAGGACGACGGCGACGCCACCCTGTGCCCACCGGGTGTTGCCGTCGCCGGCACCGGCCTTCGTCACCACGAGCACCCGGAGGCCGGCCGCACGCGCGGTCAACGCCGCGCTCAAACCGGCAACGCCGGTACCGACGACGACCAGGTCGGCGACGGCCTCCCAGTTCCCACTCACTCGGCACCCCCAGGGCGACCGATCTCGATCATGCGCTGGACCGCACCCCTCGCCCGGTCAGCGATATCCGGATCGACATCGACCTCGTCCCGGCCGTCCCGCAGGCAGCGCAGCAGCGCCGCCGGGGTGATCATCTTCATGTAGCGGCAGGACGCTCGCTTGTTGACCGGCTGGAAGTCCACGGCGGGTGCCGCGCGCCGCAACTGGTGCAGCATGCCGATCTCGGTGGCGACGAGCACGCGGCCGGCGCCGGTGCGGCGGGCCTCGTCCAGCATGCCGCCGGTGGAGAGGATCTTGACCCGGTCCGCCGGCACAGCGCCCTCGCCGGCCAGGTAGAGCGCGCTGGTGGCGCAGCCGCATTCGGGATGTACGAACAGTTCCGCGTCCGGAGTGGCGGCGGCGCGGGCAGCCAGTTCGTCGCCGTTGATGCCGGCGTGCACGTGGCATTCGCCGGCCCAGACGTGCAGGTTGGTGCGACCGGTCACCCGGCGCACGTGCGCGCCGAGGAACTGGTCCGGGCAGAACAGCACCTCGGTGTCGGCCGGGATCGAGTTCACGACGTCGACGGCGTTGGCCGACGTGCAGCACACGTCCGTCTCCGCCTTCACCTCGGCGGTCGTGTTGACATAGGACACGACGACGGCGCCGGGATGCTCCGCCTTCCACGCGCGTAGCTGTGCCGCGTCGATCGAGTCGGCGAGCGAGCAACCCGCCCGCGCGTCCGGTATGAGCACGGTTTTGGCCGGGGACAGGATCTTCGCGGTCTCGGCCATGAAGTGCACACCGCAGAAGACGATGGTCGAACTGTCGGCCGATGCGGCGATTCGGCTCAGCGCCAGGGAATCGCCCGTGTGGTCGGCGATGTCCTGGATCTCCGGCAGTTGGTAGTTGTGCGCCAGGATCACCGCGTTCCGCTCAGCGGCCAACCGGCGCACCTCGTGCTGCCAGGCATCGTCGGGCGTTACCCCCCGGTACACGCCGTCCTGATCCCGCTCGATGGTGCTCGCCGTCATCATGCCTCCCCAACGGTTGGGTTTTCGACTTTCAGTTGAAAACCTCCGTCGATAGTATCAGCCAGGTGAGTCAGTTGGCACATGAAGTTCTCGCAGCGGTGCTCCAGGTGCGAGAAAGGTCACTCCAGGTGCTGCTGTGGCGGCGCGCCAAGGAACCGGCCGTCGACCGCTGGTCACTCCCCGGAGGCGGACTCGGGCTCACCGAGGACGTCGAGACGTCGATCCGGCGGCAACTCGCCGAGAAGGTCGACGTCCAGCAGTTGGCACACGTCGAGCAGCTCGCCGTCTTCAGCGCGCCGGACCGGACACCGGGGCAACGCGTGATCGCCACGGCGTTCCTGGGCCTCGTGCCGGCCGGCACCGACCCGGAAGTCCCGTCGGACACCGACTGGTTCCGCGTGGACGCGCTGCCGCCGACCGCGTTCGACCACGGTGCCATCGTGCGG
>DATBDL010000290.1:0-9305 GCA_036269975.1 Pseudonocardiaceae bacterium
CGGGTGGCAGCTACACGATCGAGCGCGGGTCGTCGTTCGTCAATCTGCCGCTGACCTCGCCCGGCAGGTTCACCACCAGCGCGGTCAACTGGGGTCCTGCGACATGATGAGCAACGTGACCTCGATTCGACGGCTCGGCGACCCGCCGCCGGGCGACCTGCTGGACGGCGGGGAACGGCTCAGCGCCGATGAACTGGCGTCGCTGCAACTGACCCGCCTCCAGGCGACGCTGGAGCACGCCTACGAGAACGTGCCGCACTACCGGCACGCGTTCGACGAGGCGGGAGTCGGGCCGGCGGACTGCCGCACGCTGGACGATCTGGCCCTGTTTCCGTTCACCACCAAGGACGATCTGCGGGCGACGTATCCGTTCGGCATGTTCGCGGTGCCGATGTCCGATGTGCGGCGAATCCACGCCTCCAGCGGCACCACCGGTCGTCCCACGGTGGTCGGCTACACCGAGAACGACATCGACATGTGGGCCGACGTCGTCGCGCGCAGCATCCGGGCGGCCGGCGGCCGTGCCGGCGACAAGGTGCACGTCGCCTACGGCTACGGCCTGTTCACCGGTGGGCTCGGCGCGCACTACGGCGCCGAGCGGGCCGGGTGCACCGTGATTCCCGCGTCCGGCGGGATGACGGCCCGGCAGGTCCAGATCATCCAGGACTTCCGGCCAGAGATCATCATGGTGACGCCGTCGTACATGCTGACCCTGCTCGACGAGTTCGAGCGCCAGGGCATCGACGCACGCGGGACGTCGCTGCGGGTCGGGATCTTCGGCGCCGAGCCGTGGACCGAGCAGATGCGCCGCGAGATCGAAGACCGCGCGGACATCCACGCGGTGGACATCTACGGCCTCTCCGAGGTGATCGGCCCCGGTGTCGCGCAGGAATGCGTCGAGACGAAGGACGGTCCGCACATCTGGGAGGACCACTTCTACCCCGAGGTCGTCGACCCGGCGACCGGCGCCGTACTCCCGGCGGGCGATGTCGGCGAGTTGGTCTTCACGTCGCTGACCAAGGAGGCGTTGCCGATCATCCGCTACCGCACTCGTGACCTGACCCGGCTGCTGCCGGGGACGGCGCGGGCGCCCTTCCGCCGGATGGCGAAGGTCACCGGCCGGTCCGACGACATGATCATCCTGCGTGGGGTGAACCTCTTCCCGAGCCAGATCGAGGAGATCGTCCTGCGGACGGACGACGTCGCGCCGCACTTCCAGATCGAACTGACGAAGCGGGAGCGGATGGACCATCTGATCATCCGTGCCGAAGCCCGCCCCGACGTCGGCGCCGACCAGCGCGACACGGCCGGGAAGGCCATCGTCGTAGCGGTCAAGGACGGCATCGGGGTCACGGTCGAGGTGGCGATCGTCGACCCGGACACCCTGGAGCGGTCGGCCGGCAAGCTCCAGCGCGTCAAGGACCTGCGGTGAGGGGGCGACGGAAAGGCGTTGTCCGGTAACGGAACGGCTGCTGCCGTGAGCACGCCCGGTAGTCTGCGCGGATGACCGCGCTGCGCCGGGACGCCCAGTCCAATCTCGAACGGGTGCTGGCCGCGGCGGCCGAGGTGTTCGCGGCACAGGGGCTCGACGCGACGCTGGCGGACGTGGCCAAACACGCGGGCGTCGGCGTCGGCACCGTCTACCGGCGATTCGCGAACAAGGACGACCTCATCTACGAGGTGTACGCCGACCAGGTCCACGCGGGCGAGCGGTTGGCGCGGACCGCGAGCGCGGCACCGGACGTCTGGGACGGTTTCGTCCGGTTCTTCGAGCGCTCGATCCAGATGCTGGCCAACGACCGGGGACTGCGCGAACTGACCACCGGGGGCGTGACGGCATCACTCGGCTGGGCACGCGGCACGCCACCGGACCGGTTGGCCGGCCTGATCCAGGAGAACCACCGGACCATGGGCACGCACCTGACCAAGCTGGTGCGGCGCGCCAAGAAGGCCGGCGTGCTCCGCGCCGACTTCCATGCCACCGACATGATGGTGCTCTCCGTCGGCGTACAGGCCGCGATCGCACTGGGCGGCGCCCAACGGCCCGACCTGTACCGGCGCGCGCTCGGCTACATCTTCGACGGCCTGCGCCCGGCCCGCACCGGCGTCACGGAACTACCCGCCCCGCCACTCACCGACGCCGACCTGACCGCGATGCGGGAACACTGAGTTCGCCGGGCCGACTCAGTCCGGATCGACCGGGCTGTAGAACGCCGCCAGGAAGTTGCTCTCGACGCCGTCCTCGTCCTGCTCGCTGTCGGTGATGTCGCGCACGAGGGCGGCCAGCCGGTCGCGGAACGTCGCGCCGGGACTGATCGGCGTCGCCCTGGCCGGCTACGCGGTCGGCGGCCTCGTCGGCGCCACCCTGGTCGGGCGGCTGCACCGCCGCTTTCGGCCAGGTCGACTGCTGATCGGCGTTGCGCTGGTCGAGGCTCCGCTGCTGTTCGGGCTCGGTGTGCCGTGGGGACCGTTGTGGGTCGCGGCAGTGCTGCTCTGTGCGGCGCTCGGCGTTCCCGCCCTACAGGTGCTCATCGACGTCGCCATGATCGTGCTGGCAGGCGTTCTCGCCGTTGGCGCCGGTTGTTCGGCCACCCGACGACGACTCCGCGACGCCAACTGGCCGCCGGTCAACTGACGTGCAGCAACCGGGCGATTCCGTAGTCGAACCGGCGGTCGAAGGAATCGGAGACCATGAGCTGTTCGCCCACTTTGGACAGTGCCGGATAGTCGCCGGACTCGAACAGTTCCTGGATCGGCTCCTGCGAATCGCTCGGGGACATCTGCTGCTCCTGGGTGATGCCGAGCGTGAAGTACACGATGGACCAGCACAGTCGCGCCGCATCCGGCTCGGGACAACCGGCTTCGAGCAGGGCGGCCACGATCGCGTTGGCGACCCGCAGTGTCTTCCCGGTGCAGTTGAAGGTTCCCGCGACGAGGCGGCCACCGTCGCGATGTGCGAGCAGTGCGGCCCGGTAGCGCTCGGCGATGGTGCGGACCCGCTCGGTCGGGTCGCGGGAGAGACCGCCGATATCGACCGTGCCGACGATGGTGTCGGCCATCATGTCGATCAGCGACCTCTTGGTCTTGACGTACCAGCTCACCGAGTTGAGGTGAGCGCCGAGCGCGCGAGCGACCCCACGTAGCGACAGCCCCTCCAGCCCTTCGGCTTCCAGAGTGGAGAAGGCCGCATCGATGACGTCGTCCTGCGTCCAGCGCATCACACTCACCCGTCTTCCGTCTGGCTGAATCAGCTACCGAACGCGGCCTGGGACACATCGTTCCAGCGCTCCCACTCCTCGATCCTGGCGGCGTACTCCCGCTTGATGACCTGGAGCGGTCCCTGACCGAGGAACAGCCGCAGTGGCGGTTCGTCGGCGTCGACGAGTTGGCTGATGGCGGCGCGGGTCGCGCCGGGGTCGCCACGCTTGCCGGCCGGACGGGCCATGCCGGCACGGAAATCGTCGTAGGCGTCGGAGCGCTCGGCGTGCACCGCGGACGGGCCGGCCCAGTCCGTGGCGTAACCGGCGGGTTCGACCAGGGTGACCTTGATGCCGAAGTCCTTCACCTCGGCGGCCAGGCTGGCGGTGAAGCCTTCGAGGCCGAACTTGGACGCGTGGTAGAGACCGAGCCCCGGCAACGAGAAGACGCCGGCGATCGAGGACACCTGGATGATGTGGCCGCTGCCCTGGGCGCGAAGCTGAGGGAGCACGGCCTGCGTGACCCACAACGGACCGAACAGGTTCACGTCGATCTGGTCGCGAGCCTGCTGCTCGGTGATCTCCTCGACCATGCCGAACAACCCGTAGCCGGCATTGTTGATCACGACGTCGATCCGCCCGAAGTGCTCGACGACGTCCCGCACGACGGCGATGACCGCGGCACGGTCGGTGACGTCGGCCTGGATCGGCAGGATCGCCGGTCCGTGGACCTTGACCAGGTCGTCGAAGGCACCCGAGGTACGGCTGAGCGCGGCGACGCGATCCCCGCGCTCGAGTGCCGCCTCGGTCCACTCCCGGCCGAACCCCTTCGAAGCTCCCGTGATGAACCAAACCCTGTCGGACATGTCGTCCTCCTGTTTTGGTCGTTGACCAAATCCTGACTCCAGTAAACTTGGTCAGTGTCCAAGTGTCAACCTGGACCTGGTGTGCCGGCCGCCACAGCCCGACATACTGATGACATGAACGTCCTGGACCGTTTCACGTTGCACGGCAGGAAAGCACTGGTCACCGGCGGGAACAGGGGCCTTGGCAAGGCGTTCGCGACAGCGTTGGCCCAGGCCGGCGCCACGGTGGCCATCGCGGGCCGGGACACCGACCGCACCGACGCCACAGTGCGGGAGGCGGCGGCGGACGGCCTGACGCTGGTCCCGCTCACCGCCGACATCACCGACGACGCCGACGTGGCGAGGATGACCACCGAGGCGGTCGAGGCGCTGGGTGGTCTGGACATCCTGGTGAACAACGCGGGAACGTGCTTCCACAACGAGTCGTGGCAGGTCACCGACGCCGAGTGGGCCGAGGTCTTCGACGTGAACGTGCGAGCGTTGTGGAAGTGCAGCCTCGCCGCCAGCCGGCACATGGCGGCGGCGGGCGGCGGATCGATCGTCAACATCGGCTCGATGTCCGGGTTGATCGTGAACCGTCCGCAATGGCAGCCCGCCTACAACGCGTCCAAGGCGGCCGTCCACCATCTGACGAAATCGCTGGCCGCCGAATGGGCCCCGCTGAACATCCGGGTCAACGCGGTAGCCCCCGGCTACGTGAAGACGGACATGGCCCCGGTCGACCGACCGGAACTGCGGCGATACTGGATCGAGGACGCACCCCAGCAGCGATACGCGCTACCCGAGGAAATCGCGCCCAGCGTGGTATTCCTGGCCAGCGAGGCGGCAACCTTCATGACAGGCGCGGTACTGGTCGTAGACGGCGGCTACACCATCTGGTGACGGTGGTACCGGGGTGCCCGCGCGGCACCCCGGTACCACTGCCGTCAGGAATGGGTCCAGGGGCCACTCATCGCGGTGAGGAGGCTGTGTTGGGCGTCGTCGCCGTTGAGTTCCCACATCATCATTCCGGCCATTCCCTTGCTTTTCGCGAATGTGGAGCGGTCGAAGACGGAGCGCGGGTTCTCGTAGCTGACCCAGACCTTGGTCGTCGGGTTCCACAGGAACGGTGATTCCACGACCGGGTCCCAGCCCTGCTGGAACGCCGGGTTGCCGGCCCACGACGGGCCGAGCAGTGTCTTGTAGTCCACCGTCTGCGTTGCCGTGTACGACTGGTACAGACCACCGTTGACCGAGGACGTGACGTCGAACTCGCGGCCGTAGAACGGCACGCCCAGCACGATCTTCGCCACCGGCACGCCGTGTGCCCGCATGTAGGCCAGCGCACCGGCATCGTTGTTGAACTGGTCGTTCGGGTCGCCCTGTCGTTTGACCAGCGGTGCGTTGAAGCAGGACACCTTCGAATAACCGGTGCACAGGTCGTAGGTCATCAGGTTGAAGATGTCCACGAGCCGCCCGACAGCCGCCAGATCGTAGCTGTGCGCCGCGTCGTAGGGCGCGCCGGCGACGCCGGTGCCGTCGTCCTGCGTGCGGCCGGCCGGGATGTCGGCCGACAGCTTCATCGCCGTCTGCCGCCGCCCGGTGCGGTCCGCGTACTGCCGCAACTGGGTGCGGAACTCCGCCAGCAGCGACGTGTAGTTGGCACGGTCCGCCGGTGACGAGCCGATGCTGGGCAGGCCGCCGGACACCGGGAATTCCCAGTCGATGTCGAATCCGTCGACAAGGCCGGCCGGGAACGCGCTCAGCCAGGCCGCGACACACGAGGCCACGAACGCGGTGCGGGTGGCCGATGTGGCCGCGTCCGCGCCGAAGCCGGGGGCGCCCCAGCCGCCGATCGACACCAGCACCGTCAGGTCCGGGTGCGTCTTCTTGACCGCCGCCAGGCTGTTGATATCGGCGCGCTGCCTGGCATTCGGGTTACTGCAATGCCCGCCGTTCGGCGACGCGAAATGGTAGCTGATCGTGTTGATCATTTCCCACGGCACCTGATCAGCGGTGGGAGTACCACCCCAGAAGGCTTCCAGAACGGGCCGCTGCGGCGCCGGTACCGCGGCGTTGGAAGGAGCCGCGGTGGCCACGGAGCCCGGTAACAAAGCCATGGTGGCCGCCACCGCGAGCCGGATGACCATCATTGTTCGTCCGCCACGAAACATCACGCGAATTCTCCTCTCTCCCCGCGCCAACGGTACTCAGCGGGACAACATCGGCAGGACGTTCCGTTTCCAGATGTCGTTCACCAGGGTCGCCGCCGACGCGTAGAAGGCGACGATCGACGTGACCACGCCCAGCCAGCCGCCGATGGCCTGGGTGTGGACCGACGACTGGTACGAGGCGATCGCCAGTACCAGGAAGGTCACCGTCAGCAGGGCGAACAGCACGAGCATGACCACGCCGACGCGCGCCGCCGCCAGCGTGAGGATGGCCGCGATGATGGTCAGTACCACGATGAACATGCCGGTGGCGGCGGCCGACGCGCCCGTCGAGAACCATCGGGTGTAGGTGGCGAACGACAGCCAGAACGCGCCGAACGTGGCGAAGGCCATCGTGCCGAACGTGTTGCCACGGCGGAACTCCATGATCGCCGCGACGATCTGGACCAGGCCGCCGTAGAACAGCGCGAACGGCACCACGGTGGCGACGAGCGCGCTCCCGTCGAGCGCTCCCGCGTTGACGAAGCTCAGCACGAGGAACGGGCCGGCGAAACCGGCGAGGCCGAGTGGGCCCGGATCGGCCGTCGCCGCGGCAACCGTTGCCGCGGCGGCGTTTCTGCTCTCGGTGATGCTCATGGCTTCTCTTTTCGTTGGGTTCCGTCGAGGGGAGTTCAGTTGGCCGGCGCGGGTCGCGGCCGGGCGCCGGTCCTGCGCACCCGCAGGCGGGGCTCCAGTTCGAGATAGAACCCGCCGACGGCCTTCTGCGGCGACGTCGGCATCGAGTTCATCGCCTCGTTGTGGCCGGCGGTGATGCCGCCCTGGGTGTCGATTCGGCTGGCCTCCGCGTCCAGGGCGGTGCTGCCCGCCTTCGTGTCGTCGATGTCCTCGATGCCGGTGACGATGTGCAGGAACGACTCGTAGAGATTGAGCATGTGCCGTTCCCTGCGGGTGAGCTTGTCGGCCTCGAAGAACTGGGTCTGCCGGTTGTAGCTGTTGTAGAAGAACGAGACGACCACCAGCAGCCGCTCGAACGCCTGGCGGTATGCCTGGGCGTAGAAGTCGGTCGCCTCCCGCTCGTCCAGGTCGCCCTCGAAGATCGCCGAGATGGTGGCGGCGGACAGCAGCGCGCTGAACGTGGCCAGGTGCACTCCGGTGGAAAGCAGCGGATCGAGGAAGCAGGCCGCGTCGCCGACCAGCACGTAGCCGGGGCCGGTGAGGTTCGTCGCGGTGTAGGAATAGTCCTGCTCCACCTTGAGTTCGGTGACCCGCCGGGCGCCCTCGACCATCGCGGCGACCCTGGGTGCCTTGCCCAGCGCGTCCTGGTAGACCGCCTCGATGCCGCCGAGCCGGTCGCGTTCCTCGATGAAGGCGCTGCGCTTCGCGACCAGGCCGATCGAGTGGGTGCCGTCGTGCAGCGGGATCGCCCAGAACCAGCCGTAGGGCACCGAGCAGACCGCGATGGCGCCGGCCGGTCCCCGGTCCAGCGGTGTCACGTCACGCCAGTACGACCACACCGCGATGTTGCGGAACGCCTCGAGGTACCTGCGGTTGCGGAGGTATTTGGTCGTCATGACCCCGGCCCGTCCGGACGCGTCCACCAGGAAGTCGAACCCGATCTCACCGGTCTTGGCCGAGCCGTCGGTGGTCGCCCACTTCGCCGCGACCGGTCGCTCGCCGTCGAAGACGATCTCCGTGACCTTCACGCCCTCGCGCACCAGCGCCCCGTTCGCCGCCGCCTGCTCCAGCAGCAGGTGGTCGAACTCGGAACGGATCACCTGGTAGCTGTGCCGACTCGCGCCGGAGAGGTGGTCGAAGTTGAGGTCCCAGTTCTCGGGGCCCCACTCGAAGTACGCGCCGTCCTTACGCACGAACCCGTGCCCCGCAACGGCTTCGCGGGCGCCGAGCAGGTCGAGGATGGGCAGCACGGACGGCAGGATGGACTCACCGATGTGGTAGCGCGGAAACGTGGCGCTCTCCAGCAGGGTCACCCGCAGGCCCTGCTTGGCGAGCAGTCCGGCGGCGGTGGCGCCGCCGGGACCGCCGCCGATGACGAGTACCTGGGTCCTCATCGGTGCCTCCTCGTTGTCTCGAACACGGCGATGTGGCTGCGCCCGGTTCTGGGATCGGTGTCGCACAACAAGATCGTCGAATACGTGTGCTGCCAGTCCCGCCAGTGCGCCGCGAGGGCCAGCCAGACGCTCGTGCAGTACGTGCCGGCGCCGACCTGGTGCGTCGTGACGTCACCGAGGCCGGCCCGCTCGACCCACGGCCCCAGCACCACCAGTTCGTCGCCGTTCCCGGATCGGCTACGGATCAGTTCCGCCGCCGAGTCGCCCGACGCGACCTCGGTCGGTCGCGGCCCGTCGCCCGGCCCGAGTACGAGTGCCACGGCCGAGTTCACCAGCGGGGTTTCGTCGACCAACGGCATGGTGATCGGCAGCGTCGTCTGTTCCAGCACCGTGATCACCACGTCCACGCGGCGGCCGGAGCGGTGATAGGCCGACGCGATCCGCAGGGCCGTGAACGGCGCCGCGAGTCCCTGCTGTGCGATGCCGAAGCAGAGCGGGTCGCAGTCGAGTTTCCTGGCCAGGTAGGGCGCCACCGCGGTGAACGGCACCACGTCGGGCAGCGCGTGCGTCACGATGACGAGCTGGGGCCGGCTCGCGCGCACGTCGTCGGCGTCCAGGAGCAGGTCGGTGAGTTCGCTGTGCGACACGTGGACGCCACGGCGGTAACGCTCCTCGTCGACCTTCCTGCCGAACGGTTCGAGCAGGACACGCTGGAAGTCCACATCGGACTCCACCGGCGCCTGTCCCGATCCGGGTGGATCGACGACCGCGCTGGCCGCCCGTAGCGACATCGTCCCTGTCATCACGCACCGTCCAGCGTCGCGAGCGCCTGCCGGGATTCGACGTAGTCGGCGAACGTGCGGATCGACCGGAGATGGTCGAAGTCGAACTCCGTCGCGTCGACGGTGATCCCCGCCGTGTCCTCGATGATCATCAGCAGCTCCAGCACCGACGCGGACTCCAGCCCGAGGTCGTCGCGTAGCCTGGTGTCCTCGCCGAGTTCGGGCAGTTCGTCGGCGAGCA
>DATBDL010000291.1:0-4315 GCA_036269975.1 Pseudonocardiaceae bacterium
TGCCCCCCATCCGATACTGTCGGACCTGCATGATCACCTCGGCGGCCAGCCACCCCACCATCGTGAGGTCCAGGGCCCAGACCAGCACGTTCGTCATGACGCAAACCGTACGGCCGGGCACGGAATGGCACATCGGTCGACGGATGGACTTCCCGCTCCACCTCATGGTGGAGGGCCGCCGCGTGATATCCATCGTCGATGCACAGGTGGATCGACCCGGCGCTGCTGATCCTCGTCGTGACCGGCGTGGTGCACGTGATCCGCGGCGCGCCCGTCGACGCCGCGATCTTCGTCGGCGTGGCCGCCGCTCTGATTCTCACCGGACTGATCGAACTGAAGGGCAGGCTGGGACCGGCACGGGGGACCGGTGAACTGCCGAGCCACCCGATCGTGGTGCTCGCCGGCTCGATCGTGTTCGGTGTCGTCGTCGGCTGGCCGCGGTTCAGCGTGGTCAGCGAGACGGTCCTCGTGGTCGTCGGCCTGGTCGCGCTGGCCGCCGTCTGGCGACAGGGCACGATCGAGACCACAGCGACCACAGCGACCACAGCGATACCACCGGTCCGCTGGGGCGCCCTCGCCTGGGTAGTGCTCGCGTTGGCTTGGTGCGGCTGGGAACTGGTGTCGTTCGTGCACGAGGTCAACGTGGACGACGTGTCGATCGGCCATCCGACGCTCAGCGACATCGTCGAACCGCTGCTGGCGCACCCGATCGTGCGCTGGCTCGCGCTGACTGCCTGGATCGCCGCCGGCTACGGCCTGGTCCGCACCGGCCGGCGGGCGGCGAGATGACCGCCCGCGACCTCACGTATGCCGGTTTCGCGTCGATCGGGGTCGTCGCCGTCGCCCTGATCCTGTTCAGCCACCGCGCGAACTCACCGGTGCCGACGCTGTCCGCGCTGTTCGGCCGCCTGATGCGCAAGCGCACAACACGGGTGGCGCTGGTGCTGGCCTGGTGGTGGATCGGCTTCCACTTCTTCGTGCGATAGCGCCCGTTCAGCCGGTCGCGAGCCCGGAACCCGGCAGCCGGAACACCGTTGGCCGAGTGCTGGTCTGGACCGGCGACTCCATCCCGGCCGCGCACGCCACCGCCCGATCCCACTCCGGATCGGAGATGTAGTCCTGATGGTGCAGCACACCAGGTGCCCAGCGCCGGCCCGGAAACGGCCCGCGCTGCGGATCGGGCAGCCAGTGGTCACCGCCGAGCACCAGCGCGCCGGTCGGCCCGACGACAGCCGGCGACAGCGCACCCGACGTGCCGTCGGCGCGGAAACCGACGCCGATCAACTGCTCGTCGAACACCTGGCGGCGCCACGTCGTCACGCCGCCGCCGATCGGATCGGTGCCCCTGCAGAGCGTTCGCCACCGGCCGGCCAGGTCGTGGTGCAGGTCGCACAGCCCGTCGTGCGGCACGACCGCCGGGAACGCCCTGGAATACGCGGACTGCAACGGCGAACCCGCCAGCACGATGCCGAGCCGTCCGGTGTCCTGTTCGGACAGTCCGGCGAGTAGCCTCGTCGTCGCGGCGGCCACGATCATCGTGCCCTGGCTGTGACCCGCCAGCACGACGCGGGTGTTCGGCTCGGCGAGGTGCTCGGCCGCGCGTGCCGCCAACTCCGGCACCACCTTCAGCGCGTAACACGGCGGTACCATCGGATGCGACTCACGTGGCCAGAAACAGGCAAGGTCGGACAGCGCACCGAGCCGCCGGGCCGTGGTCGGCGCCTGTGCCGCCGCGTACACCTCACGCAGCAGCGCCCCGGCCAGGAACGCCAACGCCAGCAGCCCGACTGCCGCCAGTGGCTGCGTCCACGCCGGTGGCAGCGCACCGCCAAGCCACGGTGCCGCCGACACGAGCGCGCCGGCGGCCAGCACGGCCGTCACGGCGAGCAGCACGTGATGCGCGTGCCGCCGTTCCCAGCCGGCCACCCGCCACGCCGATGCCGCCGCCTTCGCGTCCGCCGGCCGGTCGGCGTGCAACACCTTGACCTCCACCGGCACCCGCGCGCCGAGGAACAGCCGCCGCGACCCCATGACCACGGCGACCACCACCAGCACCGCAACGGCGAGCGCGGCGGCGACGCCCCACAGCAGCGTGACGAACGCGTAGCCGTGCGGCAACGCCAGCGGCACCCCGCCCAGCATCTGCCGCACCGTGATGCCCACCCCGGCACCGAACCCGCCGCCGAGCAGCGCGGCCAGCGCCGTGCACGGCGCCGCCACCCAGCCACCGGCCCACGGCCGCAGTTCCGCCGGCTGATGCGCCCATGCCGACCGCGCCAGCAGCGCCGCGGGCGCCAGCAACAGCCCCAGCACAAGGCAGGTCCCACCCAGCGCCACGGTCACCACGGTCAGCGTCGGATCGGTCCCCGGCAGCGTCGTGCCCAGCGGGGGCAGCGCCGCCGGCACGGACGCGACCACCAGCACCGCGATCGTCAGCACGATCCGCCTCGGCACCGGTGACAGCGCGGCCAGCAGCCACCTGCCGACCCGGTCAGGCCGCGCGCCGGTCGGGTCACCGAAGACCAGCGCGCCCAGCACGCTGACCAGCAGCAACACCATCGCCACCGTCCAACTCACCGTCGCGAGGCCGCCAGCACTCGGCCCATTCGGCCCGCCCAGCGCAACGAGCCCGGTCGCGGCCAGTGCCGCAGTCAGGTGCAGCGTGCGCAGCGCAGGCGCGTCCGGATCGGCGATGTGCGTAGCGCCGGGCAGTTTCGCGAGCTTGCGCGGGGTGCCGGCCGGGTGCGGCCCCTCGGCGTTCGCGCCCCAGTTCACGTGCGACACCTTCGCCAGCACGAGCACCACGACCAGCAGCGGCAGCACGCCGATCGCCGGCCGCACCGCCGACTGGGCACGAACCCACGTGGGCACGATGCTCAGGCACGTGCCGGTGGGCGCGAGGCACTGCGTCGCCAGCAGGTCCATCGACACGGCGGCCATCTGCGTCACCAGCAGGACGGTGAGCAAGATGGCGGCCAGTCGCGTCAACGCGCGGCAGCACACCCCGAGCGCGGCAGCCGGTCGGTTGCCGTCCGGCACCGGTGGCAGCATCCACGACGACACGTTGGCCAGCGAGAACGGGAACAGCAGCGCCCAGATCGCCTTCGCCCAGCCACCCGATGTCAGACCGCCCCAGACGTAGCCCTCCAGCGTGCGCGGCAGTGGCCGCCCGTCGGCCTTGAGCACGGCGCCCGGTGCTGGTCGCCGCAACCGGTCCGCTGGTCGGACCAGCCGGCCGGCGCCATCACCCGCAACGTCGACGGCGGCGACCGCGTCCAGCAGTTCCTCCGCCGTCGTGCCCAGGATGCCGTGCACGCGCAACTCGATCACGCGCGTGTCCGGCCCAGGGATCAACACTGTTCCTCCTCGCAGGGGTCGGGTGGACATCATTGCTCCACTCGACGGATGAGCGGTACCGCTGGTGGACGCACAGCGCCCGGTAGCCGTGGACCGTCGCTGAAGTGCGACGTCGTCGGAGTGCGACGCCGTTCGGAATGCGATGGTGTCCGACATCGCACGAGGCAGGTCATTCGGCATCCCGGTGCCCGGTAGGGTTGGCGCCAACCCGGAATCACCTCAGAAAGGGCATCATGACCACGGTGAACTCGGACCGGTTGCGGTCTCTTAACGGCATCGATTTCACGGTCGCCGATCTTTCCCTCGCCGAGTTCGGTCGCAAGGAGATCCGGCTGGCCGAGCACGAGATGCCCGGCCTGATGTCGCTGCGCCGCGAATACAGCGAGGTGTTCCCGCTGCGCGGTGCGCGCGTCTCCGGCTCGTTGCACATGACCGTGCAGACCGCGGTGCTGATCGAGACGCTGGTGGCGCTCGGGGCCGAGGTGCGCTGGGCGTCGTGCAACATCTTCTCCACGCAGGATCATGCTGCAGCGGCCATCGTCGTCGGGCCACACGGCACGCCGGAGGAACCCAAGGGTGTACCGGTGTTCGCCTGGAAGGGTGAGTCGCTCGAGGAGTACTGGTGGGCGACCGAGCGCATGCTCACCTGGCCCGAGGGCGGCCCGAACATGATCCTCGACGACGGCGGCGACGCGACCATGCTCGTGCACAAGGGCACCGCCTACGAGAAGGCCGGTGTGGTGCCGGCGGTCGACGACAACGACTCCGACGAGTGGCGCGTCGTGCTCGACACGCTGCGCGCCTCCCTGGCCGCCGACGCCACCAAGTGGACCAAGATCGGCGAGGGGATCGTCGGCGTCACCGAGGAGACCACGACCGGCGTGCACCGGCTCTACCAGTTGGCGGCGGCGGGTGAGCTGCTGTTCCCGGCCATCAACGTGAACGACTCGGTCACCAA
>DATBDL010000292.1:0-10979 GCA_036269975.1 Pseudonocardiaceae bacterium
CGAGGCTTTGACACTCGACTTCGCCAGGTCGAGGAACACCGACTTGCTCAGCTCGGCGGTCTGGGCCGCCGCGCTGGGGAAGATCGAGGCTTTGACACTCGACTTCGCCAGGTCGAGGAACACCGACTTGCTCAGCTCGGCGGTCTGGGCCGCCGCGCTGGGGAAGATCGCGTCCACTTGGTCGGTACCGTCCATGTGCACCGATTCTAGCTGCCCACAGGCCGCCGAACTGTCAGCCGTGCAGCAAGCTGCGCCGCCAGTACCGGATCGATCCGAACGATGGCGCGCTGCGCGATGGATAACGATCAGGTCAACAAATGTTACTCACCCTGCGGTCGGTGGTGGTTTGTCAGGGGTGGCCGAAGGCCATCGCGGAGCGACGCGCAGCGCCCTTGACAAACCACCACCGACCGTTACGACGATGAAAAATCGGGACGAGCAGACCAACCCGAACGACGCGAGGTCTACCGTCAGGCGGGGAATCCGTGTAGACGGGGCGACCTCAACGTTCTGGGCCCTGCTTCACTCCGATCCTTGATCGTCGTACTTTCCGGCCACCCTTGACCCGCCACCACCGACCGCACGTGCAGCCTGGATCGGGGTGAGGCAGAAGTGATCAGGCAAACCCAAGCTTGCCTGCCTCTTCAGGTAATCCGGACTGTTCGGGTCAGTCTCTCTTGCTGCTGGCGGTGTGCCAGATCAGGGATTCGGCGTGGTGGGCAGGAAAGTCGGCGTCCGCCGCGCGTTGCTGACCCGCTCGAAATCGGACGCCAATGCCAGCAGATGCGCGTCCGCGTTCTTGCCGGCCATGAACGAGACACCCAGCGGCAACGGCCCTGCGAACCCGGCCGGTACCGTGATGTCCGGGTAACCGGCAACAGCAGCCGGCTGTGACGATCCGACTAGGTCGACGTCACCGGTCGCATAGTTCGTGACCCAGGCCGGCCCGTTGGTCGGCGCGATGATCGCATCCAGATGATCGGCGGAGATGAGATCATCGATCGAGTGCTGGGCCAGGCTGGTCGCCGTCGCCCGTTCCATCTGATAGGTGGGATCTGTCTCCGGCGGAGCTGCTTCGGCCTGTAGGAACAACTCCTGGCCGAACTTGGACAGCTCGACCGGGTCCTGCTGGTCGAACTTGATGAGATCCGCCAGCGTCTGCGGGACACCGGGACGGGTGGCCAGATAAGCGTTCAGATCGTGCTTGAACTCCGTCAGCAACGCCGGCAGCTCGTCATTGCCGATGGTGTCCTGGTTGGCCGGCACCACGTTGACCACCGTGGCTCCGGCCTTGACCAGAGTGGCCACAGTGGACTGCATGACCTTGTCCACGTTCGGATCTGTGCCGGCCATCGCCCACACGCCGATCCTGGCCCCACGCAGCGAGTTCGCGCGACCCAGGATCGCCGACGAGACGTAGTTGTTGGGCCGGCCGGACAGTGCGGACAGGGTGATGGCCACGTCGACTACGTGCCGCCCGATCGGTCCGGCGGTGTCCTGCTCGTGCGAGATCGGCACTACGCCTACGCCGCTGACCACGCCTAGCGTCGGCTTGATGCCGACGTCGCCGTTCGCGCCGCTCGGGCACACGATCGAGCCGTCGGTCTCCGTGCCGATGGCGACCTGGGACAGCGACGCCGCTACCGCCGCGCCGGAACCGGATGACGATCCGCATGGATTCCGGTCCAGGACATACGGGTTGTTCGTCTGGGCGCCTACTCCGGACCAGCCGGACGTGGCCGTCGTTGACCGGAAGTTGGCCCACTCGGACAGGTTGGCCTTACCCAGGATCACGGCGCCGGCCGCACGTAGTTCACGTACCAGCGGCGCGTCCTGTTTCGGGTTGCTGGCCAGCAGCGCTCGGGAACCCGCTGTGGTCGGCAGGTTCTTCGTGTCGATGTTGTCCTTGAGCAACACCGGAATTCCGTCCAGCAGGCTGAGCAGATGACCCGCACGGCGCCGCTGGTCACTCGCCCTGGCCTGGGCCAACGCGGTCGGGTCGAGGAACAGGACGGCATGGATCTTCGGGTCGACCGCGTGGATGCGGCCGAGGTAGGCGTCGGTGAGCTGGACCGCCGTGAGGCTGCCGTGGGCCATCCGGAACTGGAGGTCCGGGATCGTCGCGGCATCTAGTTGGGAGCTCGAAATACCCGAGCTGGTTGCAGGGTTGGCCGACGCGGCGTACGCGCCGGCGGGCGAGATCGCGACCGAGACGGTCGCTGCCATCGCCACGGTGAGCAAGGCAAGGCTGCGTCTACGCACGACCCTCACCGCACTCTCGACCACCGGGCGGGTCAACCGCCGAAAGTCGTGTCTCACACACCCGAACGGCCCACGGTCAACGGAAATCCCGGATGAGAGTCTCAGCGGACCGCGCCTGGGAACACGAAGTAGAACAGCAGCCCGATCAGGATCAGGTAAGCCAGGATGACCAGGGTCCAGCCCATGTTGAACCGGATCACCTGGCCCTCGTTGCGCACGAACTTCGTTGTGGCGACCCCGACGCTGGCGGTCTGCGGCGCGATCGGCTTGCCGACCTCGGCACCGAGCGAGTTCAACGAGGGGAACAGCAGCACCGGCGCGCCCAACAGCTTCGCGACCGAGTACTGGAAGTGGCCGAACACGGCGTTGGACGACGTGTTGCTACCGGACAGTGCCACCGCGATCCAGCCGAGGATCGGCGAGATGACCACGAACCACGTGCCCAGCTTGGCGAAGCCGTTGGCCATCGAGTTGGCCATGCCGGCGAAGTTGTAGACGGCGGCGAGACCGAAGATCAGCGGGCCGACCAGCAGCGCGCCCCACATCTGGCGCAGCGTGTTGCGGAAGATCTCGCCGAGCTGTCGCCGGTTCGGGCGCAGGTAGAGCGTGATCAGCAGCCAGCTCACCAGGATGGCGGTGCCGGCGATGAACGGCGCCCACTTGAAGGCCGTCGACGACGCGGTGTGGTCCAGAGAGGACGTCGCGCTGACACTCGGCGCGAACGGCACGTAGCTGCCCAGCTTCGACCACGGCCCGGTCCACGCCACCACGACGACGACGAGGATCACGAACGGCAACAGGCCACGCAACGGCGCCCGTACGGTCTGCCTGGCCTCGGCCGGTGCCTCGATGTCGACGCCGCCGAAGCCGAGGATCTCCTTGGGCTGCCACAGTTTGAGCAGGATCAGCAGGGCGGCGAAACACACCAGCGAGCCGATGACGTCCGGCAGGTACGGGCCGAGGAACTGGGACGTCGGCAACTGGCCGAGGATGTAGCCGAGCGAGCCGACCACCGCGAGCGGCCAGCCACCGCGCAGCCCACGTCGACCGCTGACCAGGTAGATCAGGATCCACGGTGGCGCCAGCGCGAGCACGGCGACGATCTTGCCGATCGACGCGGAGAGCTCGTTGAGCGGCAGTCCGGTCACCGCGGCGAGGCCGATGATCGGGGCACCCAACGCGCCGAACGAGACGGGTGCGTTGTTCGCCAGCGCGGCCACCCGAATGGCGGCCAGGTCGGCGATACCGAACGCGATCAACAGCGGCGCAACGACGGCCCACGGATAGCCGAAACCGACGAGGCCCTCCAGCAACGCGCCGAACGCCCACGCGATCAGCAGCGTCTGCACGCGGATGTCGGCCGTGGCCTGGGCGATCAGCCAGTTCTTGAACGCGTCGAACGCACCGGTGGCGACCAGCGTGTTGTAGATGATCACGCCCCAGAACACGATCCAGTCCACCGACCAGAACCCGGTGCCCGAGCCGAGGCCGTATGCCTTGAGGGTGGCGCCGAACGGTGCCTTCCAGACCGTGACACCGAGCAGAATCGTCAGGATCGCCCCGAGCACCACGGCCTGCCAGGCGGACAGCCGGAGCACGGCGAGCATCAGCAGGAGGGCGGCCACCGGCACCAGAGCGACCAGCGTGCTGCCGAGCAGAGAATGAGCCGGGTCGAGGACCTGGGTGAACGCGGTGGCGGAGTGGAAGGTCTGGGGAAACGTCGAACCCGCCACAGCCGGCCTCCGCACGTCGTTGTCGTAACGACGTGAGTAACCGATCTTCGGGTTTTTGTCAATCAGCGGCGGCGGGCGGTGCGGCGCCAGTTCCAGGACGGCCGGCTGGTGGTGGCGCCGAGGCCGGCCAGGTGCAGGGCAACGCAGAGTAAGCCCGCCTCCAGCAGCACCGACGTCGTGAGCACGGTACCGACGTCGATCTTCGCGAGGTCGAAGATCAGGGCGAGACCGAACAGGACCGCTGCGATGACGGCGAACATGGCGACTCCTTCGGCATGACCGATGTTGTCTCGACCAATACCCGGTGCACGAAGGATTCAATCGAGCAGTGCGCGGGCCGCTCTTTCGATGTCGTCCTCGGACAGCAGCACGTGGTGCGCCGCACTGCCCAGTGGCACGTAGCTGTCCTTGCTGGTCACCCTGGCCATCGCCGCGTCGCTGCCGTTGTCGACGAGCGCCGTGAGCACCGTCTCCGACACGCCGCCGGACGCTCTCGTCTCGTCGACCACCAGCACCCGGCCGGTTGCCGCCGCCGCTGTCAGCAGGTCGTCGACGGGTAGCGGTGCCAGCCAGCGCAGGTCCAGTACTCGGCAGTGGATACCCGCTGCGACAAGGGTTTTCGCCACCCGCAGGCTCATTCGCAGGCCGTTGGCGAAGCTGACCAGCGTGAGGTCGCCGCCGTCGCCGTGTACTCGGGCTCGGCCCAGCGGCGCTTCGACGTCCGCAGCGCACAGCCAGCCGTCGTCGCCGGGTTCGTGCAGGTCTCTCGTGTGGTAGAGCGCGATGGGCTCCAGGAACACGCACACCGAGCCGTTCGCTCGCGCGGCCGCGGCACACGTGCGGAGCATCGCCGCCGCATCGTCCGGGCGGGACGGTGACGCGATCACCAGGCCGGGGATGTCCCGCAGTGCCGCGACCGCGTTGTCGTTGTGGAAATGGCCGCCGAAACCGCGCTGGTAGGCATACGCGGCGATCCGCACGATCATCGGGTTGCGGTACTGGCCCTGCGAGAAGAAGCGCAGCGAGCCGGCTTCACCGCGCACCTGGTCGGCGGCGTTGTGCAGGTACGCCAGGTACTGGATCTCCGGAATCGGCAGGAAACCGGCCAGTGCCGTGCCGAGCGCGGTGCCGAGGATGGTCTGCTCGTCCAGCAACGTGTCGAACACCCGAGCCGCGCCGAACGTCGCCCGCAGGCCGCGTGTCACGCCGTACACCCCGCCCTTGACCGCGACGTCCTCGCCGAACACGAGCGTCCCCGGATCGTCGGCGAGCAATCCGGCCAGCGCCCGGTTGATCGACCTCGCCAGGGTCAGCGGCTCCTTCGGCGGCTGGTTCGGTTGGCGGACAACCAGACCACGAGGGCGGGCCAGCGGCGCCGTCACGTCGGCGGCCGACGCGATCAGCGGCCGGGCCGCCGCTTCTTCGGCGATCCGCCAGACGTCGGCCCGCGTCTTCTCGTACCGGTCGAGTACTTCGGCGGCTGTCAGAATTCCTTGGGAGACCAGGAGTTTCGCGGTGCGGAGCAGCGGGTCGCGAGCGTAGTCGGCCGTGATCTCGGCCGCGCTCCGATAACCGGCCTCCACATCGGACCCGGCGTGACCGAGCAGTCGGACCATCCGCAGGTGCAGGAACGCCGGCCGCCGGAGCGTGCGGACGTGGTGGACGGCTCTGGTCGTGGTCGCCAGCGTGTCGACGACGTCGGTGCCGTCGGCCGTGAAGTACACGATGCCCGGCCGGTGCGCGTTGGCCGTCGTGACCCAGCCGGGCGGGGTGCGGACGCTGATGCCGATTCCGTTGTCCTCGCACAGGAACAGCACCGGCATCGGCAGGCCCTGATAGGCGCACCACGCGGCCGCGTTGAACGCGCCGGTCGCGGTCGAGTGGTTGGTCGACGCGTCGCCGAAACCGCACACCACGACGGCGTCCGCCGGCCATTCCGTTGCTGTGCCGAGCTTGCGGGCGCGCTCGATGCCGAACGCGAGTCCGACGGCACGCGGCAGGTGCGACGCGATGGTCGACGTCTGCGGGATGACGTGCAGTGCCTTGTTGCCGAAGACCTTGTGCCGGCCGCCCGCGATCGGCTCGTCCGCCGCCGCCGTGACGCCGAGCAGCACGTCCCGCAGCGGCTCGTGGCCGGGCACCTGGCCGGCGCGGGCCAGGTAGAACGCGCCGGACCGGTAGTGCGGCAGCACCGGATCGGTCGGCCGCAGCGCGGCGGCGACGGCCGCATTGCCCTCGTGCCCGGCCGATCCGATGCTGTAGAAACCTCGGCCCTGCCGGACCAGTTCGCGGGCCGTGAAGTCCAGGTGCCGGCTGCCGAGTTGCGCGTCGAACAGCGCGAGCAGGTCCTTGCCGGTGTCGCCGGGTTCGCCTGGCGCCAGCGCGACGACCGTTCGGGTGAAGTGCTCGTCCAGCGGGTCAGCCATGGTTGGCGTCGAGTCGGTAGGACAGGTCGGGTTCGATGGTCACGACGTCCATCTGCGCCTTCTGCAGCCTGCCGGAGAAGTCCCAGTTCATCGACTGCCACCGGGTGAACTGGTCCAGCACCCACACACCGGACTGGCGGCTGCCGTTGCCGGAGCGGCCGTTGCCGCCGAACGGCAGGTGCGCCTCCGCGCCGGACGTGGAGTTGTTCACGCTGACCATGCCGGCGCCGATCCGCTGCCGGAAGCGGAAAGCCGTTGCCGGGTCGTTGGTGTAGATCGACGAGGACAGGCCGTAGCCGGGCCGGTTGGCCAGGTCGATCGCCTCGTCCAGCGTGGTGTACGTGGTCACGCCGACGATCGGCCCGAACGTCTCCTGCTCGAACACCTCGTCGCCGGGCAGGACACCGTCCAGTAGGACCGGGTGGTAGAACAGGCCGGCCGCCGGATCGCCGACGAAACCGTTGCGTGGCAACGCTTCCGTGATCCGGCCGACCGTGCCCAGCACGCGGTGGTGGCTGGCGATCCAGCCGAGAATCTTCTCGAAGCCGTCCGCGAACCGCTGGTCCAGCATCGGGCCGTACAGCACGTCCTGGGTCGGGTCGCCGATCCGCGCCGCGCCGACGGCATCGGCGAACCGGCGCAGGAACTCGTCGTGCACATCGGAATGGACGATCACCGTGCCCAGTGACGTGCACCGCTGGCCCGCCGTGCCGTAGCCGGAGAACAGCGCGCCCACCACGGCCAGGTCGATGTCCGCGTCCGGCGCGATGACCATCGGGTTCTTGCCGCCCAGTTCCAGGCACGGCGACTGGAGATGCCGGCCGCACAGCTCGCCGATCCGCGCGCCGACCGCGCTGGAACCGGTGAAGCCGACCTTGTCCACCAGCCCGGCGGCCAACGCCCGCTCCAGTCCCTCGCCGGTGGTCGCGCCGTCCGCGTACACCAGATTCAGTACGCCCTCCGGTACGCCGGACCGCCAGATCAGCTCGGCGACCGCCCGCGCGCTCGCGGCCGCGTACTCGGCCGGCTTCCACACCACCGTGTTGCCGCACAACAAGGCCGGCACCAGATACCAGGACGGCACGGCGACCGGGAAGTTGCCCGCCGTGATCACCATGGCCGTGCCGACCGGCACCCGGAACGTGAAGAGTTGCTTGTCCGGCATCTCCGACGGCACCGTCTGGCCGTAGAGCCTGCGGCCCTCGCCGAGGAAGAAGTCGCAGGTGTCCACGATCTCCTGGACCTCGCCGCGCGCCTCGGCGGCCGGCTTGCCGATCTCGCGGGTGACGAGTGCGGCCAGCGCGTCGATGTTGGCCTCGACGAGCCGGCCGATGTTCGCGATCACCCTGCCGCGCACCGGTGCCGGCACGTCGGCCCAGCCGCGTTGCGCTGCTTTGGCCGTGCGGGCGGCGGCGACCAGCGAGTCGGGATCACCGAGCTCGATCGTGGCCACGACGTCGGTCAGGTTCGCCGGGTTACGGGAGACGTACTCGTGGGTCACGGTCCCAACGTAGCCGACATAGGGTGGAGCATGCCCATTCGAGACGCGACGCCGGCCGACGCCGACGCCTGTGCGGCGATCTACGCGCCCTACGTGAAAGCCACCGCGATCACGTTCGAGGACGAGCCGCCGACGCCCGGCGAGATGGCGGCGCGGATCGCGACCGCGCAACGCGACCACGCGTGGCTGGTGCTGTGCGACGGCGACGACGTGGTCGGTTACGCGTACGGCAGCCAGCACAAGACGCGACCGGCCTACCGGTGGGCGTGCGAGGTCAGCGTGTACCTCGAACACGGGCGGCGACGCACCGGCGCCGGTCGTGCGCTGTACACGGCGTTGCTGGACCGGCTGGCCGCACGCGGTTTCCGTACCGCGACAGCGGGCATGACGCTGCCCAACGACTCCAGTGTCGGGCTGCACCGCGCGCTGGGCTTCCAGCCGGCCGGCACGTACCGCCGGATCGGCTGGAAGCTCGGCGCGTGGCACGACGTGGCCTGGGTCCAGCGCCCGATCGGCGACGCCGCGGACCCGCCGGCCGAACCTAGGTGACAGTGGTGACGGCTTCCACCGCCGGTTTCGGCATCACCAGCAACGCGATCATCGACAGGACCGCACAACCGATGATGTAGATGCTGATCCACGTGCTGCTGCCGGTGGCGGCGAGAATCGCCGCCGCGATCAGCGGTGCCGGACCGCCCGCGATGACCGATGCGAACTGGTAGCCGAGGCTCGCGCCGGAATAGCGCACGTTCGCGCCGAAGCCCTCCGCGATCAGCGCGGCCTCCGGCCCGTACAGCATGCTGTGGGCGACCAGCGACAACACGACGCCGATCAGCACCAGGCCGACGGCTTTCGTATCGAGCAGGCCGAAATACGGGAATGCGAACGCCGCCATGACGACGATCCCGATGCCGAATATCAGTCGTCGCCCGATCCGGTCGGACAGCCAGCCGAAGAACGGCACCGCGAACAGCGCAACGGCCGCCCCGACCATCGTGTAGGTGAGCAGGTCGTTCTGCACCAACCCGAGATGCTTCGTACCGTACGTGAGCACGAACACGGTGAACAGGTAGAACGGCGCCTGCTCAGCCATCCGCAGGAATGCCGAACACAGAACCGCCCTCGGCTGCCGGCGGATCACCTCCAGCACCGGCAACCGAACAACCTTCCGCTCGACCTTGACCGAGGCGAACTCAGGCGATTCCGTCACCCGCAGCCGTACGTACAAACCGATCCCCACCAGCACGATGCTGACCAGGAACGGGATGCGCCAGCCCCAGGAGTCGAAACCGCTGCCGCTGATCGCGGACATCAGCTTGACGGCGCCGGTGGACAGCAACAGCCCGATCGGCACGCCGACCTGCGGCCAGCTCGCCCAGAAACCACGTTTCTGTTTGGTGCCCCATTCCATCGACAGCAGTACCGAACCGCCCCACTCGCCGCCGACACCGATGCCCTGCACGATCCGCAGGATCACCAGCAGGACCGCCGCACCGGCGCCGAGGGTGTGGAAGGTCGGCAGACAGCCGATCAGGAACGTGCCGATGCCCATCAGCAGCAGTGTGCTGATCAGTGCGGCCTTGCGTCCGATCCGGTCACCGAAGTGGCCGAAGATCGCGGCGCCGATCGGCCGGGCGCCGAAGCCGACGAACTGGACGCTGAAGGAGAGGAGAATGCCGGCGAACGGCGAGCTGCTCGGAAAGAACAGCTTCGGAAAGACCAGCGCCGACGCCGTGTTGTAGAGGAAGAAGTCGTACCATTCGATGGAGGTGCCGATGGTGCTCGCGACGACGGCACGTCGTCGTTGACTCGCGACACCGCTCTCATCGCGAACGATCGTTGCCATGCGTGCCTCCAGTCCGTGGGTGGGCCCGCTTGGCAAATGACTTTATCCACCCGCTCGCACGGGCAGCAAGATCCGTTCGCGTTGCCTGTTGACGCCAACTCTGCGCCATTCGGCGCACACGTCGGCGGCAGGCCGGGCCGCCGCTACAGCCGGTGACCGAAGCGGCGGCCCGCCGATCGACTGCCGATGCGTTTCGGACCTCGACCGAGGTCCGCCGAACAGTTCTACTAGTTGTAGGGCAGGCCGCTGTTCGGCTGGGAAATCCCCGTGCCGGCGGGCGTGGCACCCAGGGTCGTCGGGATGGCGGCGGCGAATTGGAATGCCACCACAATTCCGAAGGCAATGGTGGCGAGCAGCATGGCGATCCGGCGGTTCCGCATGATCCCTCCGCGTTTTCGACAGTGGGGCATGTGTTGCCGCACACGGTTTTCGGCGGCACCAACAGGCTGGCAGCACCAACCGCACCGATAAGTCGCCGCGAGGTGAACAGCGATAGAAAATCTGGCCACGAGCCGCTGGCCGACCGTTGCGAGGTAACGGACGGCTAATAACGGGTGTTCGTACGGCAAACGGCGGACCACGATACCGATTGACCGGATCGCACCCGGACGGCCAACTGTCTGATATCCGTTGTTAATCCATGGTTTCCCCGCTATTCTCGTGCAGATGCAGCACGTGTCGCCGCTGGTGGGTCGAGACCGGGAGCTGTCCTGGTTCCTGCGCCGCGTCGCCGACACGGTCGCCGGGCGTGGTCACGTCGTGCTGGTCGAAGGCGAGCCGGGGATCGGCAAGACGACGCTGGTCAGGGCCGTGTGTTCGGCCGCTGCCGAACTGGGCGCCCAGGTGTTCTTCGGCGCGGGCGACGAACTGGCCGGCGCACTTCCGCTGGTGCCGCTGCTGGACGCGCTCG
Organism: Pseudonocardiaceae bacterium; assembly: GCA_036269975.1. Classification (GTDB taxonomy): domain Bacteria; phylum Actinomycetota; class Actinomycetes; order Mycobacteriales; family Pseudonocardiaceae; genus DATEPR01. The sequence goes on from DATBDL010000292.1 coordinate 10,679, forward strand.
CGGTGTCGGATTCGAGTGCCGATCCCGATCGCGTCGCGATCATGCGCCTGCTGCACGGCGCGACAGCACATTCCACCGCCGACCTCACCGCGGCCGCCGGCGAACGACTGATCGGGCTCGTCGACGACGCGTGCGGCCGAGGCCCCGTCGTGCTCGCGATCGACGACCTGCAATGGGCCGACCGGGTGACGGTGGCCGTGTGGGGCCGTGTGGCGAAGCTGGTGCCACACCTGCGGTTGCTCCTGATCGCCACGATCCGACCTGGCGCCGACAGCGACGAACTGGCCGTGGCTCGCACCCG
>DATBDL010000293.1:0-15981 GCA_036269975.1 Pseudonocardiaceae bacterium
GTGCACTACGACCGCGGTCTTCGCCGAACCCTGGAAATAGTAGTTCGCCCGCTCCGAACCCGACGCGCCGCCGACCAGGTCGGCGAAGCCGCGGTAGTCCGCCTTTTCCACGGCGAAGCTGAATCCCTGCGGGGTGTGCACGAGCACGGTGAGCTGGCAGTTCTTCCTGAAGTCGATCGGCGTCGCACCCACGCCGACCTGCGCGAGGTAGTTGCTGTAGGTCACCGTGAACGACGTGTTGTCCGGCGCAGCGGCCACGGCCGCGGTATTGGCGGGGCAGCCGGAGCCGTTGACCGACACCACGTCTATGGCGACCTTGCCCGACGGTGGCGCAATCGAATTGCTGGCCGGGCTGGCATTGGCGACGGCCGGAATCGACAGCATAAACAAAGCCGCAGCGGCAGTGGCTATTGTTTTGAGCATGGGCTGACCTCCAGCGCTGGAAGGTTAAGACTTGCACATCTCGACTCGACTTCGCGTCGATACTGAGCTGTCGTCATACGCTTTCCAGATGGTAATCAGCACGCCGCCCACGTACACCGCTGAACGGAGCACGTCGGACTAAGGCACCGAATATGCCGGGAAACGAGTCCGGCACTCACCCGGATGGCCTGTTGTTGACCGGCGGGTAGGGGAAGATGATTGGCGCCCGGATGCGCGAGGTACGGAACGGAGGTTTGCCTGGCGACGATTATCGATGCGTTTGCGTTTCGCGGCGGTGATTTGCCGGCCGGTTGATGTGACAGTCAGGTGGCCCCAGCCCGCTGGACAATTGTCAGAGCAGGCCGAGCTCACGTGCGCGTGCCACGGCCTCGGTGCGGTTGCGGGCCTGTAGGCGGCCGAAGATCTGGTTCAGGTGCCACTTTGTGGTGCCGACCGTGATGAACAGCTTGTCGGCCACCTGCTGGTTGGACAGGCCGGTGGCGATCAGGCCGAGGATGCGTGTCTGGGTCTCGGTCAGCGTCTCCACCACGCCGACGCCGTCGATCGCGCGCAGTTCGGCGGCGCCCCTCCCCCGCCCGGCCGACACGGACGGCGCGGATCGCGTGCGGGCCAACAGGTCGGTGACGAACGCGGGGGCGGTCGAGCGCGCGTCGCGCAGCAGCGGGACCAGCGGCGCACCCTCGTCCAGGAACGTCCGCCGGTAGCCGTCCCCTGCGGCGATCTCGACGGCGTGCGCCAGCAGGTCGTGGCACGCCTCGCCGACGGCGTGCCTGGCCAGCGCGCTGACGACGAGGATCGCCGCCAGACTGCCGTCCCTGCCCTCGGCTCTCGCCCGGTGCTCGATGCTCGCCAGTACGTCCAGCGCGCGGCGCGACTGGTCCTGCGCGATCAGCAGCCGGGCCGTCGTCAACTGCTCGTAGTCCGAAGAGGACGGTGCATCGCCTCGGATCTCGCGCAACGCCTGCTCCGCCGCGACGACGTTGCCGCCACGCAGGTGCAGTTCCGCGATCGTCGCCACCACCAGCCGGGCCCGCCGGTAGTCCTCCGCAGCGTCGGCCTGCCGCCGGGCGGCCAGCAGCGCGCGGAAACCGTCGTCGACCCGCCCCCGCGCGTGGTGCAGGCGGGCCAGCGTGCGCAGGCCGAGCAGCGCGTACGACGTCGTGCCGAGCTGCTCGCACCGTGCGATGCCGTCGACCAGGTGCTGCTCTGCCTCGGCCAGTTCGTCGCGTTCGTAGCGCAGGGTGCCCAGCGGCACCTCGGCCAGCCCGGCCATCGGCACGCCGGCGTTGGCGCGTAGCGCGTCCTGGCACAGCAGGATCGCCTCGCGCAGCCTGCCCTGCACGTAGAGCAGCGGCGCGAGATAGCCGGTGGCTTCCAGGGCGCTCAACGGGTTGCCACTGCGCTCGCCGAGCCGCACGGCCTCCCGTAGCACCTCGATCGCGCCCCTGCGGTCGCCGTTCTGGCGGCGGGCCTGGCCGAGCACGCCCATCGCGGCCGCACGGAAGAACGACGTGCCGGCACCGAGCAGGGCGAGTGCCTCGGTGGCCAGTTCGGCGGCCGCGTCCGGATCGCCGTGGGTCAGTGCCAGGTATGCCTGGAACGTGCGCAGCATCGCCCTGTCGATCGGCGGGGCGTCGGCGGCCATGCCGGCATCGGCGGTCCTGGCGTAGGACTCGGCGTCGTCCACGCGGCCGGCGAGATACAGCAGCCAGCCCTTGAAGCCGGCCAGGTCCGCCTGTGCCCGGATCTCGGCCTCCGGCAACCGGTTCAGCCAGGACAGCAGGGTCACCAGTTCACCCCGCCGGACCTGGTCCTCGGCATGGTCGCGCACCGTCGCGACGGCGAGGCCGATGTCGCCGCCGGCCACCGCGTGCCGGATCGTCTCGGCCGGCTGGCGGTGGCCGGCGTACCACGCGGCCGCCCCGCGGTGGCTCTCGGCGAGCACCGCATCGCCGGCCTCGCCCCGCAGGTAGTCGGCGAACAGGCCGTGGTAGCGGTGCCACTCGCCGACGTCGTCCAGTGGCGCCAGGAACAGGTTGGCCCGTTCGAGATCGCGGATCACCCGGTCGCTGTCGGTGCGCCCGGTCACGGCGTCGCACAACGACGGCGTCAGCGCGTCGAGTACGCAGGTACGCAGCAGGAAGTCGCGGACGTCGGCCGGCTGGCCGCGCAGCACCTCTTCGGCCAGGTAGTCCAGCACGTAGCGGTTGCCCGGCCGGAACCGCACCGACGGCGCACTTTCCTGTGCGGCGGCGCCGTTCCGCAGGCCGATGCCGAGCATCTGCAGCCCGGCCGCCCAGCCCTCCGCCCTGCGGTACAACGCGGTGACGGTGTCCTCGTCCAGCGCCCTGCCGGTCACGGCGTCGAGCAGGCCGGCGGCCTCGACGGGAGAGAACCGCAACTGCGCGGCTCCGATCTCGCCGAGCAGGCCACGACCACGCCACCGGGCCAGCGGCAGTTCCGGCTCGTTGCGGCCGAGCAGGACGAGGTGCAGTCGGGGCGGGCAGTGCTCCACCAGGAACGTCAGCGCGTCCAGGATCTCCGGTTCGGTCAGCACGTCGACGTCGTCGAGCACCAGTACGGTCTCGTCGGTCGCGGCGGCCAGCTCGTTGACGACGGCCGTCATCACGGCGGGCACCGACGCGGCGCCGCTGCCGGAGTCCAGCGGGGTGCGTGCGGTAGTCAGCGATGCGCCCAGCGCGGTGACCAGGTAGTCCAGGAACCGGCCCGGCACGTCGTCGTCATCGTCCAGCATCAGCCAGGCGCTTCCACCGGCGAACCGCCGCAGCCACGTGCTGACCAGCGTGGTCTTGCCGAAACCGGCCGGCGCGGTGACCAGCGTGACCGGGACGCCTGTGACGCCGTCGAGCAGGCGCAGCAACCGGGCCCGCACCACCTCGCCCGGCCGGGCGGGTGGGATCAGCAGCTTCGTCGCCACGACCTGCACAACCCAGAGCCTAACTTTAGACAGGGCCACTGACCAGCGCGGACGCCTAGCGTCGGTGCCATGGACGCGACAGACTTCTACACCCTGGCCGACGAGCTGCCCGCCGAGGACCGGGCCCTGCTCGCCCGACTCCGAGAGTTCCTCGCCGCCGAGGTCGCCCCGATCGCGAACTGGCACTGGGCGCGGGAACGCTTCCCGCACCACCTGATCGCGCCACTGGGTGAGCTCGGCATCGGCGGGCTTTCCTACACCGGCTACGGCGCGCCCGGCCGGACCAGCCTGTTGGACGGCTTCGTCACGCTCGAACTGGCCCGCACCGACCCGTCGATCGCCACCTTCTACGGCGTGCACACGGGTCTTGCCACCGGTTCGATCTACCTGTGCGGCTCCGAGGAGCAGAAACAGCAGTGGCTGCCGCCGATGCTGCGATTCGAGCTGATCGGCGCCTTCGGGCTGACCGAGCCGGACGTCGGATCGGCCGTGTCGCGCGGTATGACGACGACGGCCCGCCGCGACGGCGACGACTGGGTGCTCGACGGCGCGAAGAAGTGGATCGGCAACGCCACCTTCGCCGACGTCACCGTGATCTGGGCGAAGGACGTATCGGACGGCTCGGACGGCGCTGTGAAGGGCTTCCTGGTGCCGAAGGGCACGCCGGGGTTCACCGCGACGAAGATCGAGAACAAGATCGCCCTGCGGACCGTGCAGAACGCGCACATCGAGCTGCGCGACTGCCGAGTTCCCGAGGCGAACCGGCTCCAGGCCGCCAACTCGTTCGCGGACACGGCGGCCGTGCTGCGGATGACCAGGACGTCGGTCGCGTGGCAGGCGGTCGGCTGCTCGATCGGCGCCTACGAGCGGGCACTGGCCTACGCGAAGACCCGCGAGCAGTTCGGCCGCCCGATCGGTGGCTTCCAACTCGTACAGGACCTGCTGGTGCGGATGCTCGGCAACATCACCGCGTCGCTGTGCCTGGTCGCGCGCCTCTCCACGTTGCAGGACGTCGGAAAGCTCACCGAGGAGCAGGCGTCGCTGGCGAAGGCGTTCTGCACCACCAAGATGCGCGAGACCGTCGGCATGGCGCGGGAACTGATGGGCGGCAACGGCATCCTGCTCGACTACGAGGTCGGCCGGTTCGTCGCCGACGCCGAGGCCATCCATTCCTACGAGGGCACCCGCGAGATGAACACCCTCATCGTCGGCAGGGCGATCACCGGCCTGTCCGCGTTCGTGTGAGCCAGGCCGACCCAGAATTCAGGAGGACCGTCATGTCCGTACCGATGACCACCCCGGAAGCGCTGGCGGCGGCCGACTCGATCGGCGGCCCCAACCCGATCGTCGGCTTCCGCCGCAAGGACCTGCTCGACACGCTCCGTACCGTCGTCACCGAAGCCGTCCGGCATCCGAGGCACACCGCTGGCAGCCTGCGCCACCTGGCCGGTGCCGCGGTCACCGCGGCGAGCGGCCGTGGCACGCTGACCCCAGGTGCCAAGGACCGCCGGTTCGCCGACTCGGCATGGGAGCGCAACTTCCTGTACCGCAGGCTGTTGCAGCTCTACCTGGCCGCGGACGCCGAACTGGCCGACTGGCTCGGCACCACCGAACTGTCCGAAGTAGACCGCGCTCGGGCCAGGTTCGTGCTGTCGCTGGCGCTGGACGCGATCGCGCCGAGCAACCTGCCGCTGAACCCGGCCGCGATCAAGCGGTTCATCGACACCGGCGGCGAGAGCGCGCTGGCCGGCTTCCGGCACTTCGTCGGCGACGTCCGGCACAACGGCGGCCTGCCCAGCCAGGTCGACGGCGACGGCTTCCAGATCGGCGAGAACCTGGCCGCGACACCGGGTTCCGTGGTGTTCCGCAACGATGTGCTGGAACTGATCCAGTACACCCCGCGCACCGAGCAGGTCTACGCGCGGCCGCTGGTGATCGCGCCGCCGCAGATCAACAAGTTCTACGTGTTCGACCTGTCGCCGGAGAAGAGCCTCGTCCGCTACGCGCTCGACGCCGGCCAGCAGGTGTTCGTCATCAGTTGGCGCAACCCCACCGCGGAACACCGTGAATGGGACCTCGGCACGTACCTGACCGCGATGGAACAGGCCATCGACGCGGTCCGCGCGATCACGAAGAGCCCCGATGTCAACCTGACCGGCGCGTGTTCGGGCGGCATCACGTCGGTCGCGCTGGCGGCGTCGCTGGCCGCCCGTGGGCGGAAGGTGATCAACGCGCTCACCCTGTTCGTCAGCGTGTTCGACATGGCGGAGGACAGGACCCTGCTCGGCGTGTTCGCCAGCGAGGCGACCCTCGCCGCCGCCAAGCGCCACTCGCACAGCCGTGGCGTGCTCGACGGCCGCGAACTCGGCCGGGTGTTCAGCCTGCTGCGGCCCAACGACCTGATCTGGTCGTACTGGGTGAACAACTACCTGCTCGGCAACAGGCCGCCGGCGTTCGACATTCTGTACTGGAACAACGACACCACCCGGCTGCCGGCCACGTTCCACGGCCAGTTGATCGACATCTACCGGGACAACGCGCTCGCCCACCCCGGTGAGGTCGTCGTCAACGGCACCCCGCTGGACCTGGGTCAGATCACGTGCGACGCGTTCGTGATGGCAGGCACGACCGACCACATCACGCCATGGGACGCCTGCTACCGATCCGCCAGGCGACTGGGCGGTGACGTCGAGTTCACGCTCAGCAGCTCGGGTCACATCCAGAGCATTCTCAATCCGCCCGGCAACCCGAAGTCCAGCTACTACGCGAATCCGGAACATCCGGTGTCCGCTGTGGACTGGAGGAACGGCGCCGACAAGGTCGCCGGAAGCTGGTGGCCGAGGTGGATGGAGTGGCTGGGCGAGCGGTCCGGCAAGCAGGTCGCGGCACCGGCGACGTCGGGCAACCGCAAGTACGCGCCGATCGTGGCGGCGCCCGGCAGTTACGTCCTCGGATGAACGGCTTCGTCGGCAATCGCCGGGTACACGGCGTCGACCTGCACATCGACGTCCAGCCGGGCGATGGCACGCCGCTGTTGCTGTGCAACGGGATCGGCGCGAACCTGGAACTCTTGCAGCCCATTGTGGACGGCCTTGCCGCGCAGCAGGGCCGTACCATACCGACGATCCGGTTCGACGTCCCCGGCACCGGCGGGTCGCCGACCACCCTGCTCCCCCGCCGGATGCCCTGCCTGGCTCGGCTGCTCGCGAATCTGGTCACCGACCTCGGTCACGACCGGGTGGACGTGCTCGGCATCTCGTGGGGCGGGGCACTGGCACAGGAGTTCGCGCACCGCAACCCGAAGCTGTGCCGGCGTGTCGTGCTGTGCGCCACCAGCATGGGCATGGTGATGATCCCCGCGAAGCCGACCGTGCTGCTCACCCTGGCCAGCCCGGCACGGTACTGCCGGCCGTCCAGGATGCGGTCGCTCGGCAGCCGGATCTACGGCGGCGGGTTCGGCGACGACCCCGAACTCGCCGCACGGTTCGCCGCCGCCACCCGAGCGCCCGACCCGCTCGGCTACTACTGGCAGATCGTCGCCGGCTACGGCTGGACCAGCGCGCACTACCTGCCAAGACTGCGCCAGCCGGTCCTGGTCGTCGCCGGCGACGACGACCCGATCATCCCGACCGCCAACGCCCGGCTGATGGGCATGCTGCTGCGCGACGGCACCGTCCACATCGTCGCGGGCGGCGGCCACCTGGCCCTACTGACCCACGCCGGCGTGCTGCTGCCGCTGGTACACGAATTCCTGACCGAAGGAGACCAGCCATGTTGAACCTCGCCACGCTGCTCGACGACAGCGCCGCCCACTGGCCCGACCGCACCGCGATCGTGTGCGGCGACGAACGTTTGTCGTACACGGCGACCCAGGCCGCCGCCAACCGGGTGGCGAACCTGCTGGTGGCCAGCGGTGTGCGACCGGGTGACCGGGTGGCGCTGTCGTGCGCGAACATCCCGTGGTTCCCGATCGTCTACTACGGCATCCTGAAGGCGGGCGCGGTCGTCATACCGATGAACGTCCTGCTGAAGGCGCGCGAGATCGCCTACCACCTCAACGATTCCGGTGCCAAGGCGTACTTCTGCTTTGTGGGAACACCAGAACTGCCGATGGGCGAAGAAGGCAACGCCAGCTTCGACCGGGCCCCCGACTGCGAGCACTTCTTCCTGATCGGCTCGTCCGAACTGGACGATGCCATCGCCGAAATGCCGTCGGAGTTCGAGACGATAGCGACCGAACCGACCGACACCGCCGTCGTCCTCTACACCAGCGGCACCACCGGCACGCCGAAGGGCGCGGAACTCACCCACGCCAACATGACGCTCAACGCGCTGACCTGCCACCGGCTGTTCGGCACCGTAGAGCACGACGTGCACCTGATCACACTGCCGCTGTTCCACTCGTTCGGCCAGAGTGTGCAGCTCAACGCAGGTCTGGGGATCGGCGCGACCCTGGTGCTACTCCCCCGCTTCACGCCGGCGGCGGCGCTGACGCTGATGCGAGACGAACAGGTGACGTTCTTCGCCGGTGTGCCGACGATGTACTGGAGCCTGGTAGGGATGGAGAATGCCGCGGACTTCGACATCGCGGGCAACCTGCGGATGGCGGTGTCCGGCGGCGCCGCGATGCCGGTGGAGATCCTGACGCAGGTACACAAGATCTTCGGCGTCGAGGTCCGCGAAGGATACGGACTTTCCGAGACCAGTCCGGTAGCGACGTTCAACCATCCCGGCAGGGAGGCCAAGCCCGGCTCGGTGGGCCAGCCGGTATGGGGCATCGGTGTCAAGTTGGTGGACCGGGAGTGGCGCGAGGTACCGGACGGCGAGGCGGGCGAGATCGCGATCCGAGGCCACAACGTCATGAAGGGCTACCTGGGCCGCCCAGAGGCGACAGCGGAGGCAATGCGTGAAGGATGGTTCCGCACCGGCGACATCGGCACCCGGGACGCGGACGGCTACTACTACATAGTCGACAGGGCAAAGGACATGATCGTGCGCGGCGGCTTCAACGTGTACCCGCGCGAGTTGGAGGAAGTGATCATGACGCACCCCGCGGTCAGCCTGGTAGCCGTGGTCGGCGTCCCGCACCCGAGTCATGGTGAGGAGGTCAAGGCGTTCGTGATCACCAAGCCAGGTGTGACATTGACGGAGGCGGAACTGATCGCCTGGTGCCGCCAGAACATGGCCGGCTACAAGTACCCGAGACTGGTGGAGTTCCGCGACAGCTTCCCCATGACGTCCACCGGCAAGGTGCTCAAGCGCGAACTGACCTGACCAGGGTGCCGAACACGTCGACCACCTGGCGGCTGAGCGAGTCGGCGTCGGTGCCCAGTTCAGCGGCCCGCTTGCCGACCTGCCCGTCCAGTGAGGCAAGCCCGCATGAGCGCGGCCCGCAGCGCGCCGTGGTGGTAGCTGGTCCGAGGTGCCGACACACCGAAAGCGTAGATGATCCGGAAGGGTCAGACAGACCGCCAATCCAACAGAGCGAGCAGCCGCCCAGCAACAGCAACCACTACCCCAGCAGGCCGGCAAGAAGCCCAAACCTGCGGGGATGGCCCGAACAAACAGGCCAGCCTGGGGTTGCTTGATCACTTCCCGCCTCAACGGTGGCGACTGTCTCAAGCTGAGACACCGAAACCGCGCGTCCCTGCCTACGGTTGAGGTAGCCGAACAGGCAGGAGCGCGACATGGCCACCCCGACCGAGCCGGCCACCGTGCGGCACATCGACACCCCGGCGGCCAAGGCGCTGGCCGATCTGGGCGCGATGCTCGACGACCTGCAGACCGTGCTGTTCTGCTGCCAACGCCTGCTCACCGAGCTCGACCCGGCCACCGGGCCGCCCGACGAACTGGTGGTCGAGTCGGTGTGGACCACGACATTGCTGTCCTACGGCCGGTGCTTCACCGACGCCGGCCGTGGCATGGCGCTCACCGAGGACGACGTCACCGCGACCTCGTTGCGCGGCGACGTCCTGAACTGGCACCAACTGCTGCGGCGGCTGGGCAAGCACTGGGCGTCGCCAGCGCACAACCCGCGCGAGCGCCTCTCGGTCGCCGCCGCCGTTGCCGACGACGGCACGGCGACCGGTATCGCGATCACGTCGCTGCGCCAGCCGGCACCGGACGACCGGACAGTGCGCCAGACCGGCGCGCTGGCCTACGAGCTGAGCCAGGTGGTCGAGCGCCGGATGAGCGAGCAGCAGGAGCGGGTGCTCACGGCCGCCAAGGCGATGTCGGCCGATCGGCTGGGGCGGCTGCCGCTGATCGACATCGCGTAACACGGGGAACCGCTTGAACAGGTAATCTACGGTCCGTGACGCAGCCCAAGCGCGAGCTCATCCGGTCCAACGATCCGGTGCTGATCTCGTTCGCCACGTCGATCCTCACCGACGCGCATATCGAGCACTCCGTGACCGACACTCACATGAACGTCATCGACGGTGGCATCGGCGCGATCGCTCCGCGCATCCTCGTCGACTCCGAGCAGTACGACGAGGCCCGCCGGCTGCTGGACGAGGCCGACGTGCGGTAGGCCACAGGGCGCCGGGACCAATTCGGGGCCGGCCGGCGTTACACCGACGGAGAGTGCGCCAACACCGTAAGGATGGATCAGGGATGACCCGAGAACTGGAGAAGGCGATCCTGGCCGGCGGCTGCTTCTGGGGCGTGCAGGAGCTCGTCCGCAAGCAGCCGGGCGTCGTGTCGACCCGAGTCGGCTACACCGGCGGTGACGTCCCCAACGCCACCTACCGCAGGCACGGCACACACGCCGAGGCGCTGGAGATCATCTTCGACCCGACGGTGACGTCCTACCGGGAGTTGCTGGAGTTCTTCTTCCAGATCCACGACCCCAGCACCCGCAACCGGCAGGGCAACGACATCGGCGCGAGCTACCGGTCGGCCGTCTTCTACACCGACGAGCGGCAGCGCGAGATCGCCGAGGACACCATCGCCGACGTGAACGCGTCCGGTCTGTGGCCGGGGAAGGTCGTCACGGAGGTGACGGCGGCGGGTCCGTTCTGGGAGGCGGAGCCCGAGCACCAGGACTACCTACAGCACTTCCCGAACGGCTACACGTGCCACTTCGTCCGGCCCGGCTGGCGTCTCCCCCGTCGCCAGGCGACCACTGCCACCACGGACTGAGTCAGCGGAAGTCGATGCGCATCACGACCCGGCGCGGGGTGGGGTGGCTGACCTCCTGGAAACCGGCGTCGGCGAACACCTGGCGAGCGCCCACGTGCAGCTCGCCCCAGGTGATCTCCTTGCCCGGCTGGGTGATCATCGGATACGCCTCGAGCGCCTTGGCACCGCGCTCGCGGGCGTAGTCGATCGTGGCTTCGGCCAGCGGATACGTGAGGCCGCGACCGCGATAGCCCTTGCGGACGACGAAGCAGGTGACGGACCAGACCTCGTCGTCGTCCTTGTCCTCGTCGCGGCCGCTCCACGGGATGCGGGTGCCGCGCAGCTTCGGGTAGGTCGTGCGCGGCTCGACGGCGACCCAACCGGCCGGCTCGCCGTCGACGTAGGCCACCAGGCCGCTGGTGCCGGTGGCGGCGGGGTCGCCACACGCGGTCTGCTCGCGCAGCATCGCGACCCGCTGCTCGCGGGTGCTGTCCCGCCAGATCCAGCCGGGGACCTTCAGGCGCTGGCACAGGCAACGGCTGGCGTAGTCGGCGGTGCCGAAGACGGTGGCGATGTCGTCCCAGGACGCCTCGTTGGCGGGGACGATGGTCAACTGTTCGACCTGGACAGGCGTCTTCATACCCGCACGGTAGCGTCCATCCCGGATGTTCCGCTTCCGGGATGGACGCGCGCTACCCGCGCCCTACGCCGTCGTCACCAGGGTGAAGTGGCCGGCGCCGTCGTTCTGGAAGTACTGCACGGTCGTCACACCGGCGTGTGACTTCTCGATCACGCCTGCGTCGGGGATGCCGTCGAAGTTGATGTCGATCGAGAACACCGTCCAGGTCGCCAGGAAGTCGGTGGTGCTGGCCAGCACCGCTGGGGCCTGCCCGTTGCCGAAGAACACCTCGGCCGAGATGGGCGTGTTCTCGCTCATCTGGTTGTTGACCGACATCAGCATGTCCTGGCCGCCGTCGCCGTTGAAGTCCGCCAGTACGTACTGCGGGCCGAACCCGCTGCCGGTGCCGCCGCTTCTGAGGGTGGACACGTTGATCGGGCCCGGCACGAGCGTGCCCTGCGGCGTGTTGATCATCGTGGCCAGGTCGGTGACCTGGTCGCTCCACTCGATCAGGTCCTGGCGGCCGTCGCCGTTGAGGTCGGCGGTGCGCAGCCACGTCGGCTGCGTGACTCCGTCGAAGATGGCGGTGGGCAGGAAGTCGTGCAGGACGATGAGATCACGGAAGCCGAAGTCGGCGGCGGTGACCAGGTCCGGCTTCTTGTCGTTGCCCAGCTTCATGGCAACGCCCTCGTCCGGGCAGAACGGGCCGAACTGCTCTGGTGACGTGTAGGTGTGCACCGTGGGCTTGCCGAGGCCGCCGCCCGCCTTGCCCGGCGACACGGTCACCGAGCACGTGGTCGACAGTGGACCGCCGACATCGCCGAGCTGGACCTGGTCGAGAATTCCGTCGTTGTTCATGTCGGCGACGATGACGCCGCCGAGGTTGTCGGCGGTCGCGACCGCGGGCACGGCCACCGTCAGGCCGAACCCGACCAGGACGGCGGCCAACACCACGCCGGCGGATCGTGTGCGTCTCATGGAAAGTCCGTTCTCCGAAATACCCCAGTGACTGACGTGCTGGGCATCGGGAACGACGGCAGGGCCGTTAGCGAAGCCACCCGAATGCCGGCACGTCACCCACCTGGCGTAGGTATTTCCGGGACCCGAACAATGCCATGAGAATGGGATCAGGACACGCCGAGACGATCTCCGTAGAGCCGCTCCAGCGCTGCCCAGTGGCGGTCGGCGGCACGCTCGTCGTACGTGCTGTTGTCGGCCACCGCGAAACCGTGGAATGCCGGATAGAACTCGACGGTATGGTCGACGCCCGCGTCGGTGAGGGCGCTTTCCAGCAGTTCGGCCTGTTCCGCTGTGAACGACTTGTCCTCCCGCGCGCCGGCAACGTAGACGGTGGCGGTGATGCGGTCGGCGGCGAGGTGCGGGCTCGTCGGGCTGTCGGCGACGGCCAGCCCGCCGCCGTGGAACGATGCCGCCGCTCCGATCTTGGCACCGAGCGCGCCGGCCGCGACCAGCGACATGCGGCCGCCCATGCAGTAACCGGTGGTGCCGATCGCCGATCCCGCCACTTCCGGCCGGGCCAGCAGGAATTCCGAATAGGCGTCGGCATCCGCGATGATCCGGTCGGGGGTGAGCGCACCCGTCAGGGTCGAAAGGCGCGCCCGTTCCTGTTCGTCGGTGAACACGGTCGAGAGGTCGAACGGAGCCCATTCGCCGGCGCGGTAGTAGGTGTCCGGAACGAGGGCGACGTAGCCCATCTCGGCGACGCGGTCGCCCATCTGCCGGAACGTCTCGCGGAAACCGCCCGCGTCGGGAAAGATCAGCACACCCGGCCACGGACCGTCCCCGTCCGGGACGTGCAACGTGCCGTTGCTGTTGCCGTCCGGCGTGGGGATCTGGACGTCCACCCGTGCCATGCGGTTGCCTCCTCGTCGCGACGTGATCACGCCGACGGTAGCACCGAAGGCGTGATCACGTTGCGGCATCAGAGCGTCACAGGATGCAGAGCAGTGAACAGGCCACCGCCGACGAGCCCGCCGTCGTCTTCGGCGGGGTGCCCGCGGGCGAGTTGGCCGGCGTGTAGGTCGCCGACGCCGTGTTGGTCAACGGCAGCAGCGACAGCAGGATCGACGTCGAGCAGAAGATCTGCCTGCTCGCGCCGGCCGCCAGGTCGAACGTGCCGGCCGCCCGGACGCACGACGACTCGACCCCGTCGTTGATGGTCACGCCGGTGATGCCGACCGGTCCGGCGTCGGTCACCGTGATCCGCCAGTGCGGGTTGGCGAGCAGCAAACCGAGTATGCCGACGGGTGCCTGTTTCACCCAGGGCCCGGCACCACCGGGCCCGCAGTCGGCCGCGTTGTGCGACGAGCAGATCTCCTTGTTGATCGTGACGGTGGGCTGGCAGCCCGCGCCCGGTGCGACGGCCACGTTCACGGTGTTGGACGTCAACGTGCCGGTGGCGTCGGTGCCGGTCGCGGTGTCCGAAACGCCGGTCACCGCGCAGGTCGGCGTGACCGTCGTGTGGAAGCACACCTGTGGCGGGTCACCGTTGAACGACACCACCAGGTGCGGCTGGTTGCCGCCGGTGAAGTCGTTGGTGTTGTTCAGCACCAGGTGCGCCGTCACGACGATGCTCGGATGTGCCGTCGGCGATATCCCGGACAGGTCGATGCTGCCGTCCGGCGCGAACGCGGGACTGGCGATCACCGTGCCGCCCGGATCGGTCACGTCGACGGAGGACGCTGTCAGGTTGACGTTCGCCGGGTTCATGCCCTCCAATGTGGCGTTCGTGTAGGAGTGGATGTGGTCGGCCTGGCCGTCGCAGTAGAACCCGGACGGCGTCAGCGTGACCGACGCTCCACTGTGGATACACGGAGACGCGCCGGTCGTCGGGTCAAGCGAGAACAGGATTCCGGCGTCACCGAGACCGAACAGGCAGCGCGTCGTCGGGTCGTAGGAGTAGCCGTAGTCCCTTGTCGCGCCGCCGTTGGCGGTGGGATGCGTGTCGGGCAACGGGAATCCGGCGCAGGCGCTGGCCGATGTCCAGTCGTAGCAGACGGTGCCGCCGGCGACCGCGCCGCCCCAGATGCCGAAGTAGCTGCGCACGTGCCCGTCCGGTGCGAAGACGACTTCCGGATCGAACACGAGTTGGCTCGCCGGCAGGGCACCGAACACGGTCGGGGCGGCCATCGGCGCGCCGGCCACGGTGTAACAGGTGGCTGTCGAGGTCGGGGCGCCGACCGTGGTGCTACACGCGCCGACCGCGTTACCCGATGTGTCGTAGGCGGCGTAGGCGTCGTACGTGGTCGTGCCGGCGGCTCCGACGGCCTGTGGGGTTGCCCAACCGGCGCACGCGGAGTTCGTGGTCGGGTCGAAGCAGCCGAACACCGGAGTGCCGCCGGCCGGTGCCGATGTCGCGAACACCTTGCCGTTCACGACGATCATCGAGCCCATGTAGAGGCCGCTGGGCGTGTTGTGGTTGGCCGGCACCACGGGGGCGTAGGGCTGGCCGGGGCACGGCGACTGCGACGCGATGGTCAGGCACAGTTCCTGCCCGTCGTCGCTGACCCCGTACAGGTTCCCGTTGGCCGTGACCAGGCCGGCGAGGCCGGTGTCGACCGCCTCCAGCGGGAAGAACCCGCAGTTGGCCTGCGCGTTGAGGTCGAGGCAGCCGACGCCGATCGCGGACGCGGTCACCGCGGCGTAGTAGACGACGCCCGGCCGGCCAGGATCCGGCACGTACTGCGGGGTCAACGTGGTGGCGATGTCGCCCGTCGTGCCGGATCCGAACGGTCCGGGAGCGGTGTTGAGCGGCCGGGGCCACGGGCCGCCGGCACACGGCGCGCCGGTGGTCAGGTCGGAACAGACCACCTTGGGCGCGGGAGCGACCAGGTGGTGGAACGTGTTCCATGCCTGGATGTCGCCGTTCGGGGCCCGGTGCAGGATCGGGGTGTAGCCGTCACCGCCGGTCGCGGTCGCCGTCGGCTGTACCGGTGCGAGCAGGATGTCGGCCAGGTTGGTGCCGCCCTGACGGGCGCC
Source organism: Pseudonocardiaceae bacterium (assembly GCA_036269975.1). Taxonomy (GTDB): domain Bacteria; phylum Actinomycetota; class Actinomycetes; order Mycobacteriales; family Pseudonocardiaceae; genus DATEPR01. The sequence goes on from DATBDL010000293.1 coordinate 15,123, forward strand.
GGGATTCGTGGCCCTGACCGCGACCGTGCCGGCGCCGGGATCGGTGGCCTGGAAGGTCGTGCCGTCGGTCGACCAGGACGGCGCCCAGCCCGGCGGCACCTTGAGCGAGCCGGGCACATATGTCTGCCCGGCGCCGACGGAATCGGTGATACTGGCCGAAGACGGACCGGTCGGCCCATTGTCCGCATAGCCGACGACCCAATTCAGGGCGTCGCCATGATTAACCGGACTGGCCCCCGGATTTGTCACGTCCTGAACGGACTTACTGAGCACCGATGTCGTGGTGGACGCGGACGTCACAGCCGGCGCGGCGCCAGCAAGTCCAGGCACGCCAACAGCAAGCGCGACAACGGCAACGCCGGCGGCCACGACGGCTCCGACACGCAGCGTTCCACCAGCAGGTCTTCGTTGCATTTCGCCCTCATTCCACGGGTGACGCAGATGGAATTCCTGGTCCATCCGGCCTGCCGAGTGTAGGAACCGGGCAACGCAGCGACAATGCTTGTCCCGCCAATGCCGGAATACCCGGCCAATTGGGTGACGACAAGGTCGGGCAAAGACCACGGAGTGATTGCCACCGCCGTGCGATCGTGGGGTGTGCGCCGGCCGGGAAGAAGATGTGGGCCTGCGGCGAAGTGATGGTGACGGCGACCGCTCGACCGGAGGTGCCCGCATGACGGAAGCAGAAGCGTGACCGCCGACACCGGCGAGCGGATGACCGATGCCGAACTGGCCGAGGAGTGCCGGCGAAATCCGGACCTGTTCACCGAGGTCCACGACCGCTACTTCACCGCGATCTACCGCTACGTGGCCGCGCGGCTGGACACCCACACCGCCGAGGACATCGCGGCCGAGACCT
>DATBDL010000294.1:0-17783 GCA_036269975.1 Pseudonocardiaceae bacterium
AGGTCGTCGTGGTGGACGGGCAGCCGCTGCTGTCGTCGGCCGTGTTCGCCGCTGTGGACGGCACGTTGTTCGTCGGGCAGGAGGCCGAACGCCAGGCCGCCATCGACCCGTCGCGCTTCGAGCCCAACCCGAAGCGGCGGATCGACGAGGGCGAACTGCTGCTCGGTAACACCGTGATCAGCGTCCTGGACGTGGTGCGGGCCGTGCTGTCCCGTGCCGTCGGCGAGGCCCGTCGCCTGGCCGGCAACGCGCGGGTCGACCTGCTGGTGCTGACGCATCCGGCCGACTGGGGCGCGATCCGGACCAAGGTCCTCCGGCAGGCCGCCGCCGGCCTCGCGGCGGAGGTCACGCTCGTGCCGGAGCCGGTCGCGGCCGCCGTGTTCCACGCGGCCAGCCACACGCTGGCGGACGGCGCCACGCTGGCCGTGCTGGACCTGGGCGGCGGCACGGTCGACGTGAGCGTCGTACGCCGGCTGCCCGCCGGCTCGGTCGAACCGGACCGTGGTCAGGCCGTGGCGGGCTTCCAGGTGCTGGCCACCCACGGCGATCCGAACTTCGGCGGCGCCGACATCGACCAACTGCTGCTCGAACACGTCGGCTCGCTGCTGTCGCCGACCGATCTGGACGACTGGCGGTCGCTGACGGAGGGCCGCGAACTGCCCGACCGGCGCCGGCGGCGGGTGCTGCGGCAGGACGTGCGCGGCGCCAAGGAGACGCTGTCCCGCCACACGTACACCGACGTGCCGATGCCGCCGCCGATGCCGGACGCGCACGTCACCAGGGACGACCTGGAGAAGCTGATCGCGGTGCCGCTGCGGCGGGCGGCCGCGCTGACCAGCCAGACCATCATCGAGGCCGGGCTGCGGCCGGACCAGTTGGCCGCGGTGTTCCTGGTCGGCGGGTCCAGCCGGATACCGCTGGTGGCACGGCTGGTGTACCAGCGGGTCGGCATCATCCCGACCACGCTGGACCAGCCCGAGACGGTGGTGGCCAGGGGCGCGCTGCGCGCGGTGGCCGTCGACCCGATGCGCACAGGCGGCATTCCCGACCAGGCGACGGTCCTGCTGGCCCCGGTCGCCCCGCCCGGCTACCTGGCCGGTGTGACCGGCCCCTCGACGCCGTATCCCGGCCAGGTCCAGGCCCCGCCTCGGCCTGTTGTGGCCACCCGGTTCACGCCAGCCAGCACGGCCAGTGTCGCCAAGGCACCGCCCCGCCGCGGCCGGCGCCCCCTGACGCTGGTCGCGGGGGTCGTAGTGGCGGTCGCGGCCGTGGTCGGCGGATTCCTGGTCTTCGGCCACGGCGGCGGCTCGACAGCGGGTGCCGCGACGACGTCGAAACCCACCCCGACCACCGGTGAGCTGATCGCGCAGTACGACTACCGTTTCACGGCGCCCCAGGGTTGGACGCAGTCGGCGAGCAACTCGTCCGAGTTGCTGCTGGAGATCACGCCGACCGCGAATCCCACCGGTGGCGACGGCATTTACGTTCAGGAATTCCCGCTCTCCTACGACGGCACCAAGAACCGCGCCACCTGGGCCAATGAATTGCAACGCAAGGTGGACGACGCCGGCTATCTCAATTTCCGTCCGACGATGACCTTCGCGAACCGGACCGTGGCCTACTATCAGCAACCAGGCAATGACGTATTGATCGACTGGTACGTGTTGCTCCAGGGCAAGGTCCAGGTGAGCATCGGCTGCCAGTACCCGACCACCGACCAGGCCGCTGTCGCCACGGCCTGCCAGCAGGTCGTCCGGGGGATGACGATCACGAAATAGGGGACCATGACCGACCAGGCCGCTTTCGACGAGTTCAACGCGACGCTGGACGCGGCCATGGTCCGGGCCCGCCGCGTGGCGGCCGAAGCCCGCGAGACCAGCGCGAAGTTCCGCCGCGAGACCGGCCAGTTGGCCGCCGGCCTGCGCTCCCGGACGAGTCAGGTGACCCCGGCGGAGCTGACGGATGACAGCCTGCGCCGCACGGCCACCGGGTTCCGCACCGACAACGGCCTACCCCTGCTGGACGTCCCGGCCGGCCACGAACTGCTGGCCGTACCCGAACCGCCGGCTACGCCAGGTCCACTGCGGACCACCGGTTCGAGACGCCGAATCCCCCCACCGAGTGACGATGACGAGGACTTTTCACAAGAGCAAATCATGCGGTGACGCGATTTACAGGAGCGAACGTTTACAGGCGCAACGACTTCCCGAAAAGTCGCGACACGATGGAACCGGTCATGGCAGGGTCTTCGTCGTAGGTGGCGTACGGATCGAGAACGTGCGACACACATAGACTCCGATGAAGGGGGCCATTCCGATGGCAGGTCAGTTCACCACCGGTTCTGCGGAGATGCTCGCTGCTGTGACCAGCATGGAGCAGGTCAACACCGCGCTGCAGGGCAACCTGAAGAACCTTGAGGGCGAGGTCGAGGGCGTCGCCAGCGCGTGGAAGGGCACCGCTGCCACCGCCTTCCAGAGCCTGATGGCGAAGTTCAACGAGGACGCCCAGAAGCTCAACCAGGACCTGCAGCAGATCGCCGATGCGGTGCGGGGCAACCAGCAGACCTACCAGGCCGCGGAAGACGAGCAGCACAGCTCGATGACCCAGATTCTCGGCGGCCTCTGATCAGTCCGTCTCACCAGAACCCATCAACTTCCGAACGTAGAAAGAGTGAGTCATGACTGATCAGATTCAGGTCTCCTTCGGTGCCATCGACCAGCTCGCGGGCACCGTCGACTCCCAGGTGAAGCAGATCGAGGCCCAGTTGGAGGACCTCCGCCAGGCCATCCAGAAGCTGGGCACGACGTGGACCGGTGCCTCGGACGAGGCATTCCAGGCCGTGCAGACCAACTGGAACCAGTCCGCCACCGACCTGAACGGCGTGCTGAACCGGATCGCCGTCGCGGTGCACGCGGCGCACGACTCCTACGTCAGCACGGAGAACAAGAACACCTCCGTCTGGAACGGCTGAGCCTTACCGGAACTGCGCAGGGCCCCGGGGGATTTCCTCTGGGGCCCAACGCTTTTCAGCGTTCTGCTTCCGCTGCGCGGATCGTCTCCTGGAGATGCTGACGGACTTCGGCCTCGATGTTGAAGTCGGCGATGTCCAGCGCGAGCGCCAGCGCTTGCCGTTGGTAGGCGAGCGCTGTGGTGTAGTCGCCCAGACTTCGGTGGATTCTGCCCAGCGTGTTCAGCGTGGCCGCTTCGCCCCTACCGTCGGCCACCTCTCGCGCCAGTGCAACGGCCCTGGTTCCGTGGGCCATGGCCTCTTCCAGTGCCGACATACGCAGGTATGCGACAGCGAGGTTGTCGTGCGCCATGCCTTGTCCTCGTCGGTCCGCGGCCTCGCGGTACAGATCCAGCGCCTGGAGACCGCAGTCGACGGACTCGCTGAACCGTTCCAGCTTTTGGTAGATGATGCACAAATTGCTCAGCACAACCGCGGTGCCGGGTCGGTCACCAGCACGATTCCGCACCGCAAGCGCCTGTTCGTAATCACTGGCGGCGTCGAGTAGTTGTCCCATCCGTAGATGGGTATTGCCCATGTTGTTGAGCACCGCGCCCACGCGTCGCAGGTTGCCGAGGCGTTGGAAGATCGTGAGGGAGTCCGCCATGACATCGACGCCTTCGCGGTACCTGCCGGCCACGTGGTAGGCCCGCCCGAGTTCCAACAGCACGCCAGCTCTGTCGTTCTCGTCGGTCACCAGCTTGGCTGCGACCTGCAGGCCCCCGACCCAGTCGGCGGTGTGTCCTCGTCGTTCGAAGAACCATGTCAGCTCGCTGGTCAGTTGCCATGGGTAGTGTGGCCAGCCGTTCTTTGCCGCGTAGTCGACCGTGGCCATCAGGTTTCGCAGTTCCGTCTCGCACCAGTGCATTGCGCTGTGATCGTCGGTGATGTCAGGGACCGGGCCAGGTGGTGTGAGACCAGTCGATGCGTGACGGGGCACGGGGTTGAGAAAGAAATCCGTCAATCGGGCCAGGTACACGTAGTGGTTCAGGAGTCGATCGATGGCGTCGTGGTTGGTGGGTTCTTTTGCGTGGGCGTACTGGCGGACGAGGTCGTGGAACCGATAGCGGCCTGGTATCGGCTCCGTCACCAGATGCATGTCGACCAGTTCGTCGAGCAGCCGTTCGGCTTCCGACAGTGGAAGGCCGCCCAGGGCTGCTGCCTGGTAGCTGTCGAAGGACGTGCCTGGATGTTGGCCCAGCAGCGCGAACAGCCGCTGTTGTGGTTCGGGGAGCCGGCGGTAGGACAGGTCCAGTGCCGCTGTGACGCTGCGGTCGCCGATCGCCAGTTCGTCGCGGGTTTCGTTGCGTAGGCGTTCGGCCAGTACTCGGACCGGCCACGTTGGTCGGGTGCGTAGCCGGGCCGCCGCGATCCGGATGGCCAGTGGCAGGTGGCCGCACAGGCGCAGCACGTCCGATGTGGACTCCGGGTCGGCGCTGACCCGGTCCGCTCCGACCACCGACGTGAACAGCGCCAGTGCGTCGGCTTCCGGCAGTACGTCCAGTGACAGCGTGTCGGTGGTGTCCAGGTCGGCGAGGCGCCGGCGGCTGGTGATCAGTGCCAGGCAGGTCGGTGAGCCGGGGAGCAGCGGGCGGACCTGGCCGACCGAGCCGGCGTTGTCCAGTACCACCAACACCTTTCGGTCAGCGAGCTCAGCTCGCCACAACGCGGATCGTTCGTCCAGGCCGGCCGGTATCCGGTCGGCCGGGACGTCCAGCGCTCGTAGCAGGGTGTCCAGTGCCGTGGCCGGGTCGACGGGGTCGGCGTGTTCGGTGTGGCTGCGCAGGTCGATGAACAACTGGCCGTCCGGGTAGCGGTCGGCGAGTCGGTGGGCCGCGTGGATGGCCAGCGTCGTCTTTCCGATTCCGGCCATGCCGTCGATCGCGGAGATGACCACCGCTTTGGCCGACGTCGCCAGTACGGCCAGCAGGCGGTCGAATTCTGCCGCCCTGCCTACGAAATCCGAGATGTCGCCGGGCAGGTCGTTGCGGTGGGGGGAGGTGGCCGGGATGGCCAGGGCCGGATCGTCGGTCAGGATCGACTGGTGTAGGTCTCGTAGTTCGGGGCTGGGGTCGGTGCCCAGTTCGTCCGCCAGCAGGGTGCGGACTTCCGTGTAGCACCGCAGTGCTTCCGCTGTCCTGCCGGATCGGTGCAGGCCCAAAATGCGTTGGGCCCAGAAACGTTCGCGTAGCGGGTGGCGCGTGGTCAACTCGGCCAGTTCGGTGGCCACGTCCTGGTGCCGGCCGAGGCGGAGATCCGCTGTCACGCGCGACTCGACGGCGGCCAACCTGCGTTCTTCCCACAGCGCCGCCACTTCACGCCGCAGGTAGGCCGACGGGACGTCCGCCAGCGGATCGCCCCGCCAGAGATCCAGTGCCTGCCGGAGCAGGGCCGCGGCGCGGTCATCGGCGCTGCCGCGAGCTTGGCGTACCAGGGTTTCGAATTCGTACGTGTCAAGCGCGTCCGGCGCCACCTCGATGAGATAGCCGTCCGGTCGGGTGAGGACGGGGGCCGCTGAACCTAGCGTTCGGCGCAGGCGCATCACGTAGCTGTGCAGCGTGTTGCGGGACGGGGACTCGTTGTCCCACAAACGGTTGGCCAGTTCGTCGACCGACACCATCCGGTTCGCGTCGACCAGCAGTGCAGCCAGCAATGCGCGCTGCTTGGGCGACGTGACCGGGACGATCCGGCCGTCCAGTCGGACCTCCAGCGGTCCCAGCAGGCGGAACTCGTATCTCATTCGGTCCGGACCACCGCGCTGTACGTGTTCAGCACGTTCGCCCTGATCGCGGGTTCCTCGTTGCGGTGGCCGCTTTCCGAGACCATCGCGAGTGCCTGGTGCAGGTAGTCCAGCGCGGTCTCGTAGTCGCCCAGTTCGCGGTGGATCGAGCCGAGCGTGTCCAGTGCGTTCGCCTCGTTGCGGCGGTCGCCGACCGCTCTGTTCAGCGCCAATCCCTGTTGACAGTAACCGAGTGCCTTCGCCGGATCGTGGCCGCAGCTCAGGTACAGGATCGCGATGTTGTTGAGCACCATGCCCTCCCCGCGCCGGTCGCCGGTGGCGCGGTACGCGGCCAGCGCCCGTTCGCCGCAGTCCAGCGATTCCGCGAACTGGCCCAGGGTCTGGTACAGGTGGCACAGGTTGTGCAGTGTCACGCCGGTGCCGCGCACGTCCCCGGCCCGCTGCCGGACCGCCAGCGCCTGGCGGTAGTGGTCGACGGCCTCGGTGAAGTCGCCGGCCCGCTTGTGCGCGTTGCCGATGCTGTTGAGCGCCCCGCCCTCGCCCCACACGTCGCCGATGTGCCGGTACTCCCGCAGCGCCTGGTGGCCGACGTCGATCGCGGCCGGCAGGTCGCCGGCCATGTAGTGCGCGCTGCTCAGTTCGCGCAGCAGGTTCGCCCTGTCGACGTCGTCGGTGACGGCCTTGACACCGACCCGTAGCTGCGTGATCCAGTCGGCGGGAACGTGGCCGCGCAGCTTGAAGAACCACGTCAGGGCGTACGCGAGCTGCCACGCGTGAGTACGCCAGCCGTCACGGGCCGCGTGGTCGATCGCTGCCATCAAGTTGCCGAGCTCCGTTTCACACCAACGGATCGCGTCGTCCCGACCGGTGATGTCCGGAACCGGACCAGGTGGCGGCGGCAGGTCGGCGATGCCGCGGCGGGTGTCCGGGTTGAGGTAGGCGTCCATCCGCTGCGCCAGGTAGCGGAAATGGTCCAGCAGCCGGCCGGTCGCGGCGGCCGACGACGCCGACGCGTGCGTGCGGGCGTACTGGCGGACGAGGTCGTGGCAGCGGTAGCGGCCGGGCAGCGGTTCCCGCACCAGGTGCACGTCGACCAGGGCGTCCAGCATGCGCTCCGTTTCGGACAGTGGCGTGCCGGCGAGCGCCGCGGCCTGGTAGGCGTCGAACGACGTGCCCGGATGCTGGCCAAGGGCCGTGAACAGGTGCTGCTGCCCAGCCGTGAGCCGGCAGTACGAGAGGGTCAGCGCGGCCGTCACACTGCGGTCGCCGACAGCGAGTTCGTCGATGTCGCGCAGCCGGTCGGCCAGGGTGCTGATCGGCCACGCCGGCCGGGTCCGCAGCCGGGCCGCCGCGATCCGGATGGCCAGCGGGAGATGACCGCACAGCCGCAGTACGTCGGACGTGGCGCCGGGTTCGGCGGCCACCCGGTCGGCGCCGACGACGGACGTGAACAGCGCGAGCGCATCGAAGTCCGGCAGCACGTCCAGCGACAGCGTGGCCGTGGTGTCCAGGTCGGCCAGCCGTCGCCGGCTGGTGATCAGGGCGAGACAGCCGGGCGCACCGGGCAGCAGCGGGCGGACCTGCCCGGTGCTACTGGCGTTGTCCAGTACCAGCAACACTTTCCGGCCGGCCAGCTCGGCCCGCCACGCTGCCGCACGTTCGGCCGGCTCGGCGGGTATGCGGTCGGCGGGCACGCCGATGGCGCGCAGCAGCGTGTCCAGCGCCGCCGCCGGCTCGATCGGCTCCGCGTGCTCGGTGTGGCCACGCAGGTCCAGGAAGAGCTGGCCGTCCGGGTAGCGGTGCGCGAGCCGGTGCGCCGCGTGCACGACGAGCGTCGTCTTGCCGACCCCGGCCATGCCGTCGACGGCGGAGATGACCACGGTCGTCGACAGCTCGGCCGGGCAGGGCAACGCACCGAGGAGCCCCCTGATCTCCTCGGTACGGCCGGCGAAGTCGGGGATGTCGCCGGGCAGGTCGTTGCGCGGCGGTGGTCGCGGCGTGGTGTCCGGTACGACCAGCGCCGGGTCGTTGGCCAGGATCGACCGGTGCAGCGTGGTCAGCTCGGGACCGGGATCGGTGCCGAGCTCGTCGGCCAGCAGGTCACGGATGACGCCGTAGCAGCGCAACGCCTCCGCCGCCCGGCCGGACCGGTACAGCGCGATCATCCGCTGTGCCCAGAACCGTTCCTGGAACGGATGCCGGATGGTGAGTTCGGCCAGCTCGATCGCCAGGTCGTGGTAGCGCCCGAGCCGCAGGTCGGTTTCCACGTGCAGTTCGACCGCGGCGAGCTGGTGTTCCCGCCACAGCGGCACGACCTCCCGGTGCAGGTAGGCCGACGGCACGTCCGAGAGCGGGTCGCCGCGCCACAGTTCCAGCGCGTCACGCAGCAACTCGGCTGTCCGGACCGGATCGCCGGTAACCGACTTCGCCTGCTGGATCAGGGATTCGAACCGGTCCACGTCGAGGCAGTCGGGCTCGACCTCGATGAGGTAGCCGTCCGGCCGGGTCACCAGCGGTGAGCCGGCCGCGTTCAGCACGCGACGCAGCCGCATGACGTAGCTCTGCAGGGTGTCCCGCGCGGCGGGCGGGGCGTCGTCGTCCCAGATCCGGTTCACCAGCTCGTCCGTCGACACCGTGTGGTTGGCGTTGACGAGCAGCGCGGCCAGCAGTGCCCGCTGTTTGGCCTGGCGGATCGGCACGACGTCGTCGCCGGAGCGGATCTCCAGCGGCCCCAGCAGACGGAACTCGAGGCTCATCGGTCCGCCTCGTGAATCGGTCGCAGGACTCGGCCCAGCGAGTCTGCCTTGGTCGCGAGCAGGTAGGTGTCCAGGACGTTCGCCCTGATGTTCTCCTCGAAGACGCAGTTGCCGATGTCCATCGCGAGCGCGAGCGAGCGGTGCAGGTAGTCCAGCGCGGTGTCCAGGTCGCCGAGCAGGCGATATCCCATGCCGACAGTATCCAGTGCACATGCCTCGTTGCGCCGGTCGTGTACCTCCCGGTCGATCGCCAGCGCCTGGTGGCCGTGGTTCAGCGTCTGCTGTGGATCGCGGGCCACCTTCAGGTACAGCTCGGCGATGTTGTTGAGCACCATGCCCTCGCCACGCCGGTCACCGGTCTGCCGGAACACGTCCAGCGCCCGCCGGCCGTACTCGAGGGACTGCGTGAACCGGCCGAGTTTCTGGTACGCGTAGCAGATACTGGTCAGGGGAGTTCCGATGCCACGCAGGCTGCCGGCCGCTTCGCGGACCGCGATCGCCTCGCGGTAGTGGTCGATCGCCTTGATGAAGTCGCCGGCCTGGAAGTGGATGTTGCCGATGTTGATCAGCGCGGCGCCCTCGCCCCACGTGTCGCCGGTGCGGCGGTACAGCGTCAGCGCCTCGGTCGAGAGGAGGAGACAGCGCGGATCGTCGCCGCCGATGTAGTGGGCCTCGCCGAGCTGGCGCAACAGGTCCGCCCGATCGGTGTCCGTCTCGGTCGCCGCGACGCCCACCGTCAGGCACCTGATCCAGAGGTCGGTGTGGCCGTGCCGCTTGAAGAACCAGTGCAGCGCCGATGCCAACTGCCAGGCATGGGTGCGCCAGCCGTGCGCCGCCGCGTGGTCGACCGCGGCCATCAGGTTGGCCAGTTCCGTTTCACACCAACGGATCGCGGAGTCGGCATCGGTGATCGCGGGAGCCGGCCCCGGCGCGCCGAGTTCGGCCGGCACGAATCGGGTGTTGGGATTGAGGTGGGCGTCCAGGCGCCGGGCGAGGTGGCGGTACTGGTCCAGCAGCCTGGTGACGGCGTCGCGGGTGATCGACTCGGCCGCCGTCGTGCGGGTGCGGGCGTAGTGCCGGACCAGGTCGTGGCAGCGGTAGCGGCCGGGTGACGGTTCCTGTAACAGGTGCACGTCGAGCAGCTCGTCGAGGAGCTGTTCGGCCGCCGCCACCCCGATCCCGCCGAGCGCCGCGGCCTGGTAGCGGTCGAACGAGATGCCGGGATGCTGGCCGAGCAGCGCGAACAGGTGCTGCTGGCGGCCGTCGAGCCGATGGTGCGACAGCGCGATCGCGGCGGTCACGCTCCGGTCGCCGATGGCCAGCTCGTCGCTGTCCCGTGTCTCGTCGCCAAGGCGTTCCGCCAGCGCGCGCACCGGCCACGCCGGCCGGGTCCGCAGCCGGGCCGCCGCGATCCGGATCGCCAGCGGCAGGTAGCCGCACAGCCGCAACACGTCCGACGTGGCGTCGGGCTCCGCCCCGACGCGTTTCGCGCCGACCACCGACGTGAACAGCGCGAGCGCGTCCGGTTCCGCCAGCACGTCCAGCGACAGCGTCTCCGTGGTGTCCAGGTCGGCCAGCCTGCGCCGGCTTGTGATCAGGACGACGCACGTCGGCGAGCCGGGCAGCAGCGGCCGGACCTGGTTGGTGGAGCTGGCGTTGTCCAGCACGAGCAGCGCTCTGCGGTCGGCCAGCTCGGCCCGCCACAACGCCGCCCGCTCGGCCAGGTCGGCGGGTATCCGGTCGGCCGGCACGCCCAGCGCGCGCAGCAGCGTGCTCAGTGCGGCGGCCGGCTCGATCGGCTCGTGTTGCGGGGTGTGGCCACGCAGGTCGAGGAAGAGTTGACCGTCCGGATAGTGCTCGGCGAGCTGATGCGCCACGTGCACGGCCAGCGTGGTCTTGCCGACACCGGCCATGCCGTCGATCGCGGCGATGACCACCGCAGTGCCGGCGTGGGTGGGCGCGACCTCGAACAGCCGTTTCAGGTCCTCGGCCCGGCCGGCGAAGTCCGGGACGTCACCTGGCAGATCGTTACGGGGCAGCCGAACCGCGGCGGCGGTGCCGTGCTCGGCCAGCGGTCGGATGCCGGCGCCGTCGGTCAGGATCGCCTGGTGCAGCCGTTGGAGCTGGTGGCCGGGGTCGATGCCCAGCTCGTCCGCCAGCAGTACGCGCACCGCCTGGTAGCAGGCCAACGCCTCGGCCTGCCGGCCCGCCCGGTACAGCGCCAGCATCCGATGCGCCCACAGTTGCTCGCGCAGCGGATGCTTGGCGGTGAGCTCGGCCAGTTCCGCGATCACGTCCTGGTACCTGCCCAGCCGTAGCTCGGCGTCCAGGCGCAGTTCGGTCGCCGCGAGCCGCTGCTCGTGCAGTGCCGGCACGAACTCCCGCCGCAACGCCCCGGACCGCACGTCCGCCAGCGCGTCTCCGCGCCATTCCGCCAGCGCGGCGCCCAGCAGACCGGACACCGCGGTCGGATCGTCGTTGTCGGCCACCCGCGCCGCGCGGACACCCGCGGTGAACCGGTCGAGGTCCAGCGCGCCGGCCGCCACCTCGATCAGGTAGCCGTCGGCCTGGGTCCGCACGGCCGAACCCCACGGCCCGAGCGTGCGGCGCAACCTGGCCACGTAGCTGTGCAGGGTCTCCCGCGCGCTGGCCGGTATCTCGTCGTCCCACACCCGCCGTGCCAGGTCACGGGCGGTCACCACGCGGTTGGCGTCCACCAGTAGTGCGGCCAGCAGCGAACGCTGCCGGCCGGAACTGATCGGCAGCGGCCGTCCGTCGACGGTCGCCTCGATCGGCCCGAGTACCCGGAACTGGAGACTCATCCTGTGGCCCCCCGGCCGAGCACAGCACCCAACCCCGTGACGCACCGGCGGTGCCAGGGCCCCCTCCATCGCGAACGTTCCACACCGTCGCGACACGGTCAAGCCGGTCCAAATTGGTCAAGACCATGGCCACTGGTGGCCAATCGTGGCCAGACCTGACTCCATGCCAGCCGCAGGCCAGCGATATGCCAGCGCGAGATGGCACTGTGGACTTCGAACCGGCCGTCGATGTTCCGTAGGGGAGAGCATCGGCGGCCCGGTTGGAGGCCGAAGCCCAGGTTGGTCGTGGGGGGTCGACGTGCGAGTGAGTGTGTCGCGTCTGACGGTGGGACGCCGAAGTCCGACGCGGTCGATGGACGAGTACCTGGCGCAGGCGGGTCGCACCGCGGCGGCCAACCACGCCGGCTACGGCCCGGTGGACCTCAAGGTCAGCCCGACGCTGGACACCGGCGACGCGCTGGAGGAGCTCCTGGTCGCGGTCGGCCTACGCGCGTGCCAGGACGACCCGGTCGGCCTGGTCCTCTACGGCCATGCCCTGCCGGCACCCCGGTTCGGCACCGAACCCGGCCTCGCCGACCGGGTCAGGGTCGGCCTGGGCCTGGCCGGCGTGCCGTTCTTCGGCATCTCGGGGGTTGGCGGCACGTCGGTGCTGCGCGCGCTGGACTACGCCCGCCGCTACCTGGAGCGCAGGGCCGCCTACGACGTCCCCGGTTACGACGGCGTCCTCGTGCTGGGCGGCGACAACGGCACGGTCGTGGACAGCGCCCGGCACGCGCCGGGCACCACGGAGCTCGCGGACACCGTCGTCGCGTTCCTGGTCCGCCCGGACAGCGCTGTCGGTGGCGTCGATGCCGCGGGCCGCTACCGCTACCTCGCCGGCGCGACCAGCAGGGATGCCCGCTTCCACCGTGGTCAACGCCTGGGCCCGGTGCGGCAGCGGCTGTTCGACCAGGTGTGCGCAGTCCAGGTGCTGGCCACTGCGAACAGCGCGATGCGGCAGGCCGGCCTTACCGGGGCCGACGTGGACTGGGTCATGCCGCAGGCCAGTGCCGCGCTGTCGTGGCGGGTGTTCGCCAAGAGCCTCGGCGTCGAGCCGGACCGGGTGCGCCTGGACCTGATCCCGGCCGGCGGCCACACGCACGGCGTCGACGCGCTCGTGGCACTGGCCAACGCGGAACGAGCCGACCAGCTCACGCCCGGCCAGCGCTGCCTGTTGCTCGGGATCGGTGACGGCGCCTACTTCCAGGCGGCCGTGGTGGAGGTCACGCCCGACCGGGGCTGGGTGATATGACCGGTCTGGTGGTCGAGGCGATCGCGGTCGCGGTGCTGGAGCGGCCCGCTTACCTGTCGATCGCCGACTTCGTCGACGACCCGGAGATGATGACCCTGGCCAGGGCGGTCGCCGAGCGCAACGAACTGCCGCTGGAACGGCTGCGGTTCCTGGCCGACGAGCCGGACCTGGACGTGGCGTCGGTCGCGCTGAACGAGCTCGGCCCGCCGGAGGACAAGCAGCCGGTGCTGCTGGTGCGGTCCGGCCCCGATCCCGATCCGTTCGTCACGACGCTGGCCAGGATGGTCACCGGCCGGCCGTGGGTGGACGAGGAACTCGGCCTCACCCACCTTGACGAGCTCGGTGGCACCGCCGTGCTGGAGTTCCTGGACTGGTTCATGCCGGACAGCGGCGCGACCGTGCTGATCGTGGACCAGAGTCCGGTCATCGACGTCCATGCCATGCGGCCGTCACCCGCCGCCGTGGCGCTGCGAGTCGGTAGGGGGTCGGGGCTGATCCGCGTCGTGAGCTGGGGCGAGGGCACCCCGCCACCCGCGATGGCCTACCGGTTCACCGGTCAGGGCCCGTGCGATCCGTGGATCGACCTGCACACCGCGCTGGCCGGCGGCTGGCTCGCGCCAGGTGACGAGGCCCTGTTGCACGCCACGGGTTCCGCGGGCCGGGAGGGCTGGGCGCTGATCGAGCTGGACGGTGTGCCGGCCGCCCCGAGATGGGCCGGGGTAGAGTGACTCGGAGTTCGTAGGAACGCCGGGTTCGCCGGGGCCGTTTTGACCCTGCTGTCGGCAGCCAGGTATGTTCTTACGTTGTTGTTGTGCGGACGGGATGCAGCCGCCGTACCGACGCCCCTAGCGAATTGACGACGAGGTAGACCCGTGCGCACGTACAGCCCGAAGGCCGGCGAGGTGACCCGCGCCTGGCATGTGATCGACGCCCAGGACGTGGTGCTCGGCCGGCTCGCCACGCAGGTTGCCACGCTGCTGCGCGGCAAGCACAAGCCCACCTACGCCCCGCACGTGGACACCGGCGACTTCGTCGTCATCGTCAACGCGGAGAAGGTCGCGCTGACCGGCAACAAGCGCGACCAGGCGTTCGTCTACCGGCACAGCGGCTACCCCGGCGGCCTGCGCAAGCGGTCGTTCGGCGAGATGCTGGACAAGCAGCCGGAACGCCTGCTGGAGAAGACCATCAAGGGCATGCTGCCGCACAACCGCCTCGGTCGCGCCATGGCCGGCAAGCTCAAGGTCTACGCCGGCCCGAACCACCCGCACGAGGCACAGCAGCCGCAGCCGTTCGAGTTGGCCGAGAAGAGCAAGGTGAACCGGTGACCAGCGCCGAAGACGTTATCGAGGAAGAGTCAGTGACCACGCCCGACACCGAGACCTTGGCCGACGACAGCGTCGAGACCGCGGCCGACAGCACCGTCGACGAGGCCGAGACCTCGGCCGCCGACACCCCCGCCGAGGCGCCGGCCGCCCGTCCGGCCAGCCGACCCGTGGTCGGTGGCAAGCCCACCCAGACCGTCGGCCGCCGCAAGCAGGCCATCGTCCGGGTCCGGCTGATGCCCGGCACCGGCCAGTTCAAGCTCAACGGCCGCAGTCTCGAGGAGTACTTCCCGAACAAGGTGCACCAGCAGCTCATCAAGGACCCGCTGGTCACGGTCGAGAAGCCGGAGTCGTTCGACATCTTCGCCACCCTGCGTGGCGGCGGCATCACCGGCCAGGCCGGTGCGCTGCGGCTGGCCATCGCGCGGGCGCTGATCGAGGTCGAGCCGGACGACCGGCCGCCGCTGAAGAAGGCCGGCTTCCTCACCCGTGACCCTCGGGTCAAGGAGCGGAAGAAGTACGGCCTGAAGAAGGCCCGCAAGGCGCCGCAGTACAGCAAGCGCTGACCTTGCCGTAAGCAACCTACGGGAGCAGTCATCCGTCTTCTCGGATGCTGCTCCCGTAGGCTTTCTACCCTTCAGCGCAGGAGGTCGGCACCCAGATGGCTCGACTGTTCGGCACCGACGGCGTACGTGGGCTGGCCAACGCCGACCTGACCCCGGAGTTGGCGATGTCCGTCGCCGCGACGGCGGCGCGGGTGTTCACCGAGCACGACCGATCGCACCGGCAGGTCGCGGTCGTCGGCCGGGACCCCAGGGCGAGCAGCGAGATGCTGGAGGCGGCCGTCGCCGCCGGGCTGGCATCGGCAGGCGCGGACGTGCTGCTGCTCGGGGTGCTCCCGACACCGGCGGTGGCGCACCTGGTCGGCGCGCTGGGCGCCGATCTCGGCGTGATGATCTCGGCGTCGCACAACCCGATGCCGGACAACGGCGTGAAGCTGTTCTCGGCCGGCGGGCACAAGCTGCCGGACGCCGTCGAGGACGAGATCGAGGCCGCGATGGCGGCGCCGGCGGACCGGCCGACCGGTGCCGCGATCGGTCGGATCACCCAGGCGCCCGAGGCCGCTTCGCAGTACCTGGACCACCTGGTCGCCGCGAGCGGCCGGTCATTGGCGGGCCTGCGGGTCGTCGTCGACTGCGCGAACGGCGCGGCGTCCCAGTTGGCGCCGCAGGCGTACCGCAAGGCGGGGGCCGACGTGATCGCCATCCACGCCGAGCCGGACGGCCTGAACATCAACGACGGCTGCGGATCGACCCATCTCGCGTCGTTACGGGCCGCCGTCACCGAACTCGGCGCCGACCTCGGCATCGCGCACGACGGCGACGCCGACCGCTGCCTCGCCATCGACGCGCACGGCAACGACGTGGACGGCGACCAGATCATGGCCGTGCTCGCGCTGGCCATGAAGGAGGCCGGCGAGCTGGCGTCCGACACGCTCGTGGCGACCGTGATGAGCAACCTCGGCCTGCACCTCGCGATGCGCGAGCACGGCGTCGCGCTGCGCACCACCGCCGTCGGCGACCGCTACGTACTGGAGGAGCTGCGGTCCGGCGGCTACTCGATCGGCGGCGAGCAGTCCGGGCACGTGCTGCTGCCCGCGCACGCCACCACCGGCGACGGTGTGCTCATCGCGCTGCGGCTGATGGCCAGGGTGGCCGCCAGTGGCCGCAGCCTCGCCGAACTGGCCGGCGTGATGCGCCGGCTGCCGCAGGTGCTGGTCAACGTCCGCGTGGCGGACAAGGCGGCGGTAGCCACGGCCGATTCGGTCGCGGACGCCGTCGCCGACGTGGAACGCCAGCTCGGCGAGACCGGCAGGGTGCTGCTCCGGCCGTCCGGCACGGAATCACTCGTCCGAGTGATGGTCGAGGCGCCGACCCACGACATCGCGGAAGCGGCCGCCTCCCGTCTCGCGAACGTCGTGGCCGAGGTGCGCTGACGTTTCTCGCGCGAATAGCGTTCGCAACGAGTCGCGGCCTGACAGGATTCATTTCAGCGGCGAGGGAACCGTCGCCGACGGCGTCACGTCCATGTGTGGACCCCGTTGGCGGGGTTATCGTGCTCAGCGGGTCGTCCGCAGTGGAATGAGACGGGGGCAGCGTGTCCGGCTACCAGACCAGCGACGAGATGTCCGGGGTCGCCAGCAAGGTGAGCGCGGAAGTCGGGCCGATCGGCGACGAGGCGGACGCCATCGGGAAGTCCCAGGTCGGCGCGTCCGACGGTGGCAAGGACTTCGGCGACAAGGCCACCGCGTACGCGACCGCGCTGCACGACAACGTGATCGCCAGCGTGAAGGCGTTCGGCACCGCGACGACGACGTTGAGCGACAAACTCACCGACACCTACCAGCAGTACTCCTCCGCCGAGGGCCAGAACGCCAGCTCGTTGACCAAGGCAGGGGGCAACTGATGGCCGACGACAACGGGACCGACTGGCAGAGCCTCAAGCCGTACCTGGACGACCCGAGCGTCTCCCAGGACGACAAGAAGCGCATTCTCGAGTCGTACATGGCCAGCAACGGCCCGAACTACGCAGGGGGGATTCCCGGCGCCGGCGCCCTGGTCGGCGACAACGACTACTGGAGCAACCACAAGGACATCGGGCCTTACCTGAAGCAGTACGGCGTCGACTACAAGGACGTCAAGAACTACGAGAACAAGATGCCGTCCCAGGACGGCGCCGCCGACGATCCGGGCCAGAACGACCTGCAGAACCAGATCGACCGCGCGAAGACCGACCAGTGGGTCGGCCAGGCCAGGACGGACCTGTCCAACGAGGCCAAGAAGACCGTGGCCCAGGGCGGTTCCGGTGCCGCGACGTCGGACGAGATCCTGGAACCGGGCTCGCGCGGCATGATGTTCTTCAACGACTTCATCCAGCAGTACAACACGTGGACCGGCGGTTCGCTCGACCTGAAGAAAGACATCACCGATGTCTACGACAACCTGCGCGGCATCAACTTCGCCCATTTCCGCGCCGACGCGACGCAGTTGGCCACATCGCACGGCAAGTTGTCCGACAGCACCCTGAACCTGAGTACCGCCACCAATTCCCTCGGCGGTTTCTGGCAGGGCCCCGCCGCCCAGGCCGCGCAGCAGTACACGAACACGTTCATGCAGAACGCCAAGACCGTCACCGACGGCACGACCACCGCGAGCCAGTTGATCACCGATCAGATGAAGGCCATCGAGTCGGCGGTGCTGCAACGCGCGCAGGGCGTGCTCCAGTTGTACGCGGCCAACGTAGGCGGATTCACCCCGCCCGACGTGGACATGATCATCGACACGGCGCAGGGCTCGGCCGGCGACCAGGAACTGAAGACGATGGGCCAGTGGGACATCTTCAGCAACGTCGACTGGGGCGACACCGACTGCCACGGCCACCTCAGCCAGAACGTGAAGAACCTGGCCGCGATGGACGCGGCGAACTGGCTGAACGGCACGTTCAAATCGACCTTCGACCAGAAGAAGTCCTCGTTCGACTCGATCACCACGTCGACGCACAACACCGTCGGCCAGGCATTCGACGCGATGAACCAGGGCCTGGGCAAGATCGCGGCGAGCCCGTTCTCCGACCTCAGCGCCGGCATCACGGTCCCGTCGGGCACTGGCAACGGCACCGGTAGCGGCTCGGGTTCGGGCTCTGGCGGTGGCTCGGGCTCTGGCGGTGGCTCTGGCGGTGGCTCAGGCTCGGGTGGTGGCGGCGACTCCGGTGGTGGTGCGACGACCCCGAGCGACGCCGTTCCCCCGCCGGCCACGCCCACTCCCACGCCCACTCCCACGCCCACC
>DATBDL010000295.1:0-9077 GCA_036269975.1 Pseudonocardiaceae bacterium
GTTTTGCTGCGCCTGTAGGTCGACCACCTGTTCGCCCAGCTTTGCCTTCTGACCGCTTATTCCTGACAACAGCGAATCAGACAGCGTCGTCGATCCCAGTATCACTCCCAGCGCCAGGGCCAGGAAGACCGCTCCGATGGAGACGATGTGGTAGCGCAACGAAATCACGAGAACAGCCCCCTGATCCAGCCTACGACGTTCCGGTACGCTTCCGATATCCACTGCACATAGAAATGCCCACCGTCGGATACCGCCAGAGCGACCGCTACCGCTGTCAGCACCGCTACGATGAGCAACACGACAGCACCGGTTGACACGCGGGCCCGGTGCAGTGTCGCCACCGCCTTTCCGTCCACCAATCTGCTGCCCAGTTTCAGGCGGGTCAGGAACGTCGACGGGTTGGAGCCGGAACGGCCTCGGTCCAGGAATTCGGCCAGCGTTGCCTGCGATCCGACCGTCACGACCAGGCTGGCTCCGTGCGCGTCGGCCAGGATCAGGGCCAGGTCTTCCGCATTGCCCGACGCCGGGAACGTCACCGCACCGATTCCCAGGTCCTGGATTCGCTCCAGGCCGGGTGCGTGACCATCGGCGTCCGCTGGCACCACCACCTCGGCGCCGCAGTTCAGTGTCTCCGTGCGAATGCCGTCCGGGTCGCCGACAATGACCTTCGGGCGATAACCGGCTGCGCACAGCGTGTCCGCGCCGGACTCGACTCCGACCAGTATGGGCCGGTGTTCCTTGATGTAGCGCTTGAGTCTCCTCAGATCCTCGGCGTGGCCGTGACCTGGCGCTACTACCAGCACCTCGCGGTCCTTCATCGGCTCGTACAACTCCGGCACACCTACACCGTCGAGGATCATGGTGCGTTCTCGGCGTAGGAACTCGATCGTGTTCGCGGAGAACGCTTCTAGCTGCGCCGACATGCCCGCCTTCGCCTCGATCATCTGGTCGGCCACGGATTCCGGTGTCTGCTCGGCTCCCCTGGCCAACTCGCGTTCACCCACATAGACGACGCCTTCGTGCAGGCGTAGCTTGGCGCCTTCCTTGATCTCGTGCAGCGCGGCCACGCCGACCCCGTCGATCAGCGGCACGCCCGCCGACACCAGGATTTCCGGCCCCAGATTGGGGAACCGGCCGGAAATGGACGCCGACGCGTTGACGACGCCGACCACCTCCGCCGCGACGAGCGCATCGGCGGTGCGACGGTCGACGTCGAGCTGGTTGAACACCACGATGTCGCCGGGGCCGACCCTGCGCAGCAGGTCACCGGTGCGCCGGTCCACCCTGGCGATCCCGGTGACACCCGGCAGTTCACGACTGTTCCTGGTCAGCAGTCCGGGGAGCTTCATGCGGCGATAGTCGCAAAAGGACTGGAGTTATTCCGGTCGCCACGCCGAGCTGGCCTTTTACACCGGGCAAGTCATGCCGAACCGGGTGAGGGCTACGGTCCGTTTCGCCCTTTGGTCTTCTTTCGGGCCGGTGCGTCGGCGTTTTTGTCCGCATTGGCCGCCGCCAGCAGCTCCTCCGCGTGCGCGCGGCCGGTGTCGGTCGAGTCGAGGCCGGCGAGCATCCTGGCCAGCTCGACCACCCGATCGGTGTCGGCCAGCGTTCGTACGCCACTGCGAGTGACACCGCCGCCAGACGACTTGTCCACCACTAGATGCCGATCGGCGAAGGCCGCGACCTGCGGCAGGTGCGTCACCACGATCACCTGGTGGCTGCGCGCCAACCGGGCCAGCCGCCGACCGATCTCGACCGCCGCCCTGCCGCCGACACCGGCGTCGACCTCGTCGAACACCAGCGTCGGCACCGGATCGGCGTGCGAAAGCACGACTTCCAGCGCCAGCATCACACGGGACAGCTCACCGCCGGACGCGCCCTTGTGCACCGGCAGCGGCGGGGCGCCCTCGTGTGCGCGCAACCGCAACTCCACGTCGTCCACACCGTCCGGGCCGGCATGCAGCGTCGCGCGACCGACCTTCAGCGCGAGCTGGTCGGTCGGCTCCGCCGCGCGGGGATTGACCGACACCTCGACGGTGGCCGACGCCATCGCGAGACCCGCCAGCTCCTCGGTGACGGCCTTGCCGAGATCGGCGGCCGCACCGTGCCGGGCCATCGTGATCATCTCGGCACGTTCGGCGAGTTGACCAGCCAGCTCGTCCCGGCGGGCGGCCAGCGCGGACAACGTCTCCTCGGACGTGTCGAGGCCGGCGAGGCGGGCTTCGGCATCCTCGGCCCACGCCAGCACGCCCGCGACGTCCGCGGCGTACTTGCGGGTCAACGCCTTCAGCTCGGCCTGGCGGGCGAGCACCTGGGACAGGCGTTCCGGGTCGGCGGCGAGACCATCGAGGTAGCCGGTGAGCTCGGCACCGACGTCGGTCAGCAGCACGGCGGCCTCGGCCATGCGCGCGGCGAGATCGCGCAGCAGCGGATCGTCGGTGCCGCCCGCCAGCCGGCGCCCCTCCTCGACCAGGCCCAACGCGCCCAGACTGTCCATGTCACCGTCGGTCGAGCCACTCACCGCGAGCAGCGCACCGACGGCGGCGGCCCGCAACTGGTCCACGTCGGCCAGCCGCTTGGCCTCCTCGACCAGCTCGGTGTCCTCGTCCGGTTTCGGCGCGACGGCGGCGATCTCGGCCAGCCCGTGCCGCAACAGATCGGCCTCCCTCGCCAGTTCACGGGAACGGTCGGTGCGTTCGGCCAGTTCGGCCGTCACCCGCAGCCACTCCGCGCGCAGCTCGCGGTACTCCGCCAGCGGCCCCGTGACCGGCGAACCGGCGAACCGGTCCAGCACCGCGCGCTGCTCGGACGGCCGCAGCAGGCGCAACTGGTCGTTCTGGCCGTGCACCGCGATCAGGTGTTCCGCCAGCTCACCCAGCACGCCGACGGGCACCGACCGGCCGCCGAGATGCGCACGGGACCGACCGTCGCCGCCGACTGTACGCACGGCGATGAGACTGCCGTCCTCGTCGGGTTCCGCCCCCGCGTCGGCCGCGAGCCCGATCGCGTCCGCGTCGCTGGCCAGCTCGAACCGACCCTCCACGACCGCGCGCTGGCTACCGCTGCGTACCCGCGAAGCCTCGGCACGCCCGCCGGAGAGCAGGTGCAGCCCAGTGACCACCATCGTCTTGCCCGCACCGGTCTCGCCGGTGAGGACGGTGAAACCTGGGTGCAGTTCCAGCGTGGCCTCGTCGATCACACCGAGGCCGGAGATACTCATCTCGGCCAGCACAGGGCGCAGACTAGTAGGTGTCGCCGACCGATGGCAGGTCACTGTCCCGGCGCGTCCGCCATCCCTGCACCGGCAGTTCGAACTTGCGCACCAGCCGTTCGGTGAACGAACCGACGTTGAGCCTGGCCAGCCGCAGTGGCACCGACCCGCCGACGACCTCCACCGACGACCCGGCCGGCAGCGCGAAATACCGCCGCCCGTCACAACACAGCACCGCGGGCGGGCCGTCCGGGTCGACGTCCAGCGTCACGACGGACGTGGGCGCGACCACGAGCGGCCGCGTGAACATGGCGTGCGCGTTGCTCGGCACGACCAGCAGCGCGCGAACGTCCGGCCACATCACGGGCCCACCGGAGGAGAACGCGTAGGCCGTCGAACCGGTCGGTGTGGCGCACAGCACACCGTCACAGCCGAACGCGGTCACCGGTCGGCCGTCGACGTCGATGCGGACGTCCAGCACGCCGCCCCTGGTGCCCTTCTCGACGCTCGCCTCGTTCAACGCCCACGTACTGGCGAGCCTGCGATCGTGGTACGTCGCCGTGACGTCGACGGTCATCCGTTCCTCGACCTCGTAGGCCCCCGCGACGACGTGCGCCACGGTGGCTTCGAGGGCGTCGGAGTCGGCCTCGGCGAGGAATCCGACCCGACCGAGGTTCACGCCGAGCACCGGCACGCCGACCGGATGCGCCAACTCGGCGGCGCGCAACAGCGTGCCGTCCCCACCGAGCACGAAAACGAGCTCGGTGCCGGTGGCGGCGGCCGGGCCGACCGGCACGACGGACGCGTAGCACGACGGATCGAGGTCGCCTGCCTCGTCGGCGAGCACGCGCAGCCGGACACCGGCCGACGTGAACCAGCCGGCGACCTTCTCGGCGGTCTGCAGATTGGTCTGCCGTCCGGTGTGCACGACGAGCAGCACTTCCCGGTCAGTCACTGTGGTCCTTTCCGGACAGCTTCGCGGACCAGTTCCGTTGCGATATCCAGGTTCTGCGATTCCCCGCGCCGGAACCAGACGAAGTACTCGACGTTGCCGGCCGGCCCCGGCAGCGGGCTCGCCACGACACCGTGGGGCGTGAAGCCGAGTTCCGCCGCCGAGTTGATCACCGTCATGACGGCGTCGGCACGGTCAGCGGGATCGCGCACGACACCGCCGGAGCCCAGCCGTTCCTTGCCGACCTCGAACTGCGGTTTCACCATCGGGAGGAGGTCGACATCGACCGTGCCGCAGGCGACGAGCGCTGGCAGGACGATGGTGAGCGAGATGAACGAGAGGTCCGCGACGATCAGGTCGACCGGTCCGCCGATGTCCTCGGCGGTCAGGGATCGGACGTTGGTGCGGTCGTGCACGGTCACGCGGCCGTCCGTGCGCAGCCGCCAGTCCAGCAGGCCACGGCCGACATCGGCGGCGACCACCTTGGCGGCGCCGGCACGCAGGAGCACGTCGGTGAAGCCGCCGGTGGAGGCACCCGCGTCCAGGCAGCGCTTGCCGGCCACCTTCAGGTCCGCGAACTCGGACAGTGCGCCGACGAGCTTGTGCGCGCCACGGGAGGCGTAACCGGGATCGTTCTCGTCGGCCCGGACGATCAGCGGCGAGTCGGCGTCGACGGCCGTGGCCGGCTTGCTGGCGACGGTGCCACGCAGGGTGACCCGACCGGCCGAGATGAGCTCGGCGGCGTGGTCACGGGACCTGGCGAGGCCGCGCCGCACCAACTCGGCGTCGAGCCGCGCACGTCGGGTCACGGTCAGACCTTGTCGATGCTGGACAGCGCCTCGGTCAGAGCAGCGTGCGTCGCCTCAAAGCGCGTGACGTGCTCGGTGATCGGCAGCGAGTCCAGCCCGTCCAGCCGGCCGACGGCCTGCGTGACCTGGTCGATCACGGTGTCACAGCTGGACGGTTGAGAATCCGCAACGGGGTGCACACGACCACGCTAGCCGATTCCGTCCTGGTGTTCCCGCACCACACCGTCACCCGCCGAGGGCGGTCACGACGGCCCTGGCCTGTTCGTCGTCCGGGTGGATCGTGGCCGGGCCCCTGTGGGCGGGCCACCAGGCGGCGCACAGCGCGCGTAGTGCCGGCAGCGGATCGGGGTGCCGGTCCTGGCCGGTGTACCGCAGGTGCACACCGTCGTCCGTCACCGTCGCCTGCCAGTCGGACTGGGGCCCGATCCGCAGTTCTTCGGGTGCGGACTGGATGGCGGTCAGGGTGGCGGCCACGTAGTGCGGGCGCTGGTTGGTCGGCGCGGCCAGCAGGTCGGTAGCCGTCGACACACCGGTCAGGACCAGGAGGGCATCGACTCCGACGTTCAACGCGCCTTCGATGTCCGTGTCGAGGCGATCGCCGATCGCCAGTGGACGCGTCGCGCCGGACGCCCGGATCGCGTCGTCCATCAGTGGGCGGGCCGGTTTGCCCGCCACCAACGGCTTCGCGTCCGTTGCTACCGCGAGGGCCGCGACCAGGGCGCCGTTTCCGGGCAGCAGGCCGCGTTCGGTGGGGAGGGTGACGTCCGTGTTGCTCGCCACCCACAGTGCGCCGCCACGGATCGCGATACATGCCTCGGCCAGATCCTGCCAGCCAAGCTGCGGGGACAGGCCCTGGATCACCGCGGCCACATCGGGGTTCGCCTTGCGTACCGGTGTGAAACCTCGGTTTTCGACCTCGGCGGCCAGGGCTTCGGTCCCCAGGATCAGGACTTCGGCGGCCCGCGGTATGCGGTCCACCAGCATCCCCGCCGCCGCATTGGCGCTGGTGCTGACCTCGTCCTCCTTGGCGGGGATACCGAGGTGGTTCAGGTGGTCCGCCACTTCCCTCGGAGCACGGGACGCGTTGTTCGTGACATACCGGATCGCAACGCCGGCCTGTTGTGCCGCTCTGATCGCCGGCTCGGCACCGTCGACCGCGGCGCCGCCACGGTAGACGGTGCCGTCGAGATCGAGCAGCAGGGCGTCGTACTGGTCCAGTAGCGCCGTCACAGTTGGTCTGCCGCGCCGGCCGCGTTACTGACGTTGCTCAGTTCGATGGCCCGGTCCGCCGCGTCGGTTTCGCCGTCGTCATCGGCCTGTGCCGCGTTGAGGAACCAGCGGATGGCTTCCTCGGTCCGGTCGGTGGCGGCCAGGTTGTCGGCGTACGCGTAGAACAGCCGCGCGCTCCACGGTTCGTGCCGTTTCGGGTCCAGTTCCGGGCCCTGCAACGCGACGACGGCCGCGTCCAGTTCGCCCATGTCCCTACGGGCGCCGGCCGCCACGATGCGCAACTCGATCGCCTCGCTCGGTGGGAGGGCCATCGCCAAACCTTCCCTGGCCAGTTCCAGCGCCCGTTCCGGACGACCCAGCGCTCGTTCGCAGTCGGCCATGACGGCGATGTGGCCTGGGCCGTTGGACATCCGGCGGGCCGCCCGCAGTTCGGACAGCGCTTCGGCCCATTCACCCGCGTGGTACGCGGTCAGGCCGACGGCTTCCCGCACCAGCCCGACACGGTTCGCCTTCGGACGGATGTAGCGGGCGTGTCGCAGCGCCAGCTCCGGGTCGTCCTCCATGAGCATGCCCGCGGCGGCAAGGTGCCGGCCGACGATTTCGGCCAGGTTCTTGGGCAGGCTGCGGAGCTCCGCGCGCACCTCTGGGTCCAACATGGACAGTGCGGCTTCTTCTGGCAGTTCCGGAGCGCCGGACCGGTTCGGTTCGGCCGACGTAGTTTCGTCGGCTTCCTCAGCGCCGGACCCGTTCGGTTCGTGGGTTTCGTCGGTCTGGTCAGTCGCTGTTTCGGTCGCTGCTGCTGCCGCCGCTGTTGTGGGTTCCTTGGCCGCTTCTTCTTGCGTTGCTTCGGTTTCCGCCAGCTCGGTCAGGCTCGTGCCCGGCTCGGCCTCGACCAGGTCGGCTGGGGGAGTGGGGGCCGGTTCGGCTGCGGGTTGCCGGTCCCGATAGCCACGGTCCGGCCTCGGCTGGTCTCGGCGGTCGCGGTTGGGGCGGGCGCCTCGGTCTTGGCGATATCCGTCGGATCGACCGGCGTTGGACCGGCTTCCGTCAGATCGGCTTCCGTCGGGCCGACCGGCGTAGGACCGGCTTCCGTCGGGCCGACCGGCTTCGGATCGATTGCCTTCGGACCGGTTGCCTTCGGACCTGTTTCGGTCGCGGTAGGGCCGGTCGTTGCGGTCGCCGTAGTTGGTGTTGCGCGGCCGGTCGTCTCGGTCGCGGGGGGTGTATCGGTCGCGGTTGTCGCTGCGGTCACCCGTGCGGTCGCGGTTCTCGTTGCGGTCCCGGTAGTTGGGCCGGTCGCCGAACTTGGGGCGGTCGCCGGAGCTCGGGCGGTCGCCGTAGTTGGAGCGCGGCGGGCGGCCTCGGTCGGACGAGCCGGCACGTGGGTCGCGGTCGCCGCTGGGGCGGTTGTCGCCGTTTCGGTCGCGGTAGGGCCGGTCGTTGCGGTCGCCGTAGTTGGTGTTGCGCGGGCGGTCGCGGAAATCGCCGCCGCGCGGCCGGTCGTCCCTACGGTCGTCGTCGCGGCGGGGGCGGTAGCCGTTGTCCTGGCGATCGTTGTCGCGGCTCGGCCGGTAACCGTAGGGCTTGCGGTCGCCGCCGGTGGGGCGGTCGGCCCGGTCCGGGCGGTCACGATCGCGGTAGGTCGGGCGGTCGTCGCGGTTGGGGCGGGTGCCTCGGTCCGGACGGTCCTGCCAACTGCGGTTGCCACCACCGGTGCGGGGCTGGCGGTCACCGGAGGGGGCACCATCGCGGTCGCGGTAGTTGTTGGATCGGCCCTCGGTGCGGTCGCGGGGGGTGGATCGGTTGTCGCGCTGGGGACGGTCGGTCCAGCGGTCGCCGTTGCGGCGGTCCGGCTGGGCCTGGCGGTCACCATAGCTGCGACGGTCGCCGGTACCGGTGCTGCGACGGTCGCCGGTACCCCGATCGTCGCGCCTCGGGCGGTCGTCGGGACGGCCGGCGCCGGTACGACGGTTGTCGTTGTCGTATCTGCGGTAGCTGTCGCGATCCGGGCGTTCCGAACGGTCGCGATCGCTGCTGGCGGAGCGGCCGTCGCGCCCGCTGTCGCGGCGGTCCTGTTCGTACCGGCTTCGGCCGGTGCCGCCACCGCTGTTGCCGCCACCGTAGGGACGGCGCGGTTGACCGCTACGCGGCTGGCTCGCGCCACCACGTCGGTTGCGGTCGTTCTGGCCTGACTCGGGCACCTACTCCTCCAAACACACATGCCGAAAGGGGCTCGCGGCCAAGGGCGGAATCTCCACGCCCTTGCCACGAGCCCCTCTCGGAAACGAGTGTTCGGCGGCGTCCTACTCTCCCACACCCTCACAAGTGCAGTACCATCGGCGCAGGGAGGCTTAGCTTCCGGGTTCGGAATGGGACCGGGCGTTTCCCTCCCGCCAAAACCGCCGTAACCCTATCAACCACACACACCCCTTGATCAGCCCAACCTCAGGACCGACCAACCAGGCGGTTGGCTCAGAATCACACAGTGGATGCGATAGCAGCTTTGTAATCAAGCCCTCGGCCTATTAGTACCCGTCAACTCCACCCATTACTAGGCTTCCATCTCGGGCCTATCAACCCAATCATCTCTTGGGGGCCTTACCCCACAAAGGGTGGGAGACCTCATCTAAGAACAGGCTTCCCGCTTAGATGCTTTCAGCGGTTATCCCTCCCGAACGTAGCCAACCAGCCATGCCCTTGGCAGAACAACTGGCACACCAGAGGTTCGTCCGTCCCGGTCCTCTCGTACTAGGGACAGCCTTCCGCAAGTCTCCTACGCGCGCGGCGGATAGGGACCGAACTGTCTCACGACGTTCTAAACCCAGCTCGCGTACCGCTTTAATGGGCGAACAGCCCAACCCTTGGGACCTACTCC
>DATBDL010000296.1:0-4154 GCA_036269975.1 Pseudonocardiaceae bacterium
CAGTCGTGCGCCGGGCGGTCCGACGGTCGTGGTTCCATCTTCCGGTGGCAGTAGCGTCGCCCCGAATGCCGCAGCGGTTCGCACCGCTGTTGGTGCGCGCGCCCGAATCCCCGATTCCGGTGCGGCACGGCCATGCCGAACGGATCATCGACCACGACGGCGGCCTGCTGCGCGTGCTCGGCGGACCGGGCACCGGCAAGACCGCGCTGGCCGTCGAACTGGCCGTCGACCGCATCCTGCGCCGGCACGCCGATCCGGAGAACGTGCTGGTCCTGACGGCGAACCGGCGGGCGGCGGCGACCGTGCGGGCCGCGATCAGTGCCCGGCTGGCCGGCTCCGGACTGCGGGTCGCGCGGGGGCCGTTGGTGCGGACGGTGCACTCGTACGCGTTCGGTGTGCTGCGGTTGCAGGCCGCCCTGAACGGCACGCCACCGCCACGGCTGCTGGCCGCCGCCGACCAGGACGTGATGATCCGCGACCTGCTCGCCGGCGACGTCAAGGAATTCGCCGGACGGTCGTGGCCGGAGCGGATGCGGCCGGCGCTGGCACTGCCCGGTTTCGCCGCCGAACTCCGGGACCTGCTGCTGCGAGCGGCAGAACGCGGCGTCGGGCCGGAGGAGCTGGCCGAACTGGGCCGCGCGCACCATCGACCCGAATGGGTGGCCGCCGGTCGGTTCGGCACCCAGTACGAGGAGGTCACGCTGCTGCGCGGCGCGGTCGGCGCGTCCAGTGCCGGCGGCACGGCGCCCGCGTTGGACGCGGCCGAACTCGTCACGAGCGCGCTGGTCGCGTTCGACACCGACGACGTTCTGCGCGACCGGGAGCAGTCACGGGTCCGCCACCTCGTGGTGGACGACGCGCAACACCTTGATCCACAACAGTTCCAGCTCATCGTGCGGATCGGGCAGACGGCGAACGAGTGCGCGCTGTTCGGCGATCCGGACCAGGCGGTGTTCGCGTTCCGTGGCGCCGAGGCCGCGCTGCTGGCCGATCTCGACCCGAGCGGCGACCGCACGATCGTGCTGCACACCGACCACCGGATGGCCCCCGCGATCCGCGCCGCCGTCCGCAGGCTGACCGACCGCATGCCGGCAGCCGGCCCGCGCCGCGACCTGCACGGGCCGCCCGATGCCGATCCGGATGCCGATACCGGCCGGGTCGACGTGCGGCTGTTCGCGTCGGCGGCGCAGGAGGCCGGCTGGGTAGCCGACCAGTTGCGGCGCGCGCACCTGCTCGACGGCGTGCCATGGGCGGACATGGCGGTGCTGGTGCGGTCGGCCGTGCGGTCGCTGCCGGTGCTGCGCAGGGCGCTGCTGGCAGCGGGCGTGCCGCTGGTGGTGCCCGCCGAAGCGCTGCCGCTCGCGCAACACCCGGTGATCCGGCCGTTCCTGGAGTTGGTGGCGGTGGCCGCCGCAGACGTGCCGTTGGACGAGGAGACGGCCGCGATGCTGCTGGCAGGGCCGTTGGGCGGCGCGGACGCGTTGTCGATGCGTCGGCTGCGCCGAGGCTTGCGCCGGTTGGAACTCGCGGCCGGTGGCGGGCGCTCCAGCAGCGCGCTGCTGGTCGAGGTGATCGAGTCGGCGGACGCGCTGGCAGCGTTGGAGCCCGGTGCCGCCGACCCGGTGCGGCGGATCGCGGAGTTGTTGGCACTGGCCAGGAAGACGGTCGACGACGGCATCGAGCAGGTGCTGTGGCAGCTCTGGTCGGCCAGCGGCCTGCAACGGCGGCTGGTCAACCAGTCGGCCCGTCGCGGCCCCGGCGGCGCGCACGCCGATCGTGACCTGGACGCCGTAGTGGAACTGTTCGAAACGGCAGCCCGCTACACGGATCGGTTGCCCGGCGCCAGCGTCCGTGGCTTCTTCGACTACCTTGCCGCGCAACAGATCGTCGGCGACACGCTGGCACCGTCCGCGCCGCAGGGCGAAGCGGTGGCGCTACTGACGGCGCACTCGTCGGTAGGTCGCGAGTGGACGGTCGTGGCAATTCCCGGCGTGCAGGAGGGCCAGTGGCCGGACCTGCGGCTGCGCGGCACCGTGCTCGGAGTGGAGAAACTGGTCGACACGCTGGCCGGCTTCCCCGACGACGACAACCTGTCATCGGTAGCGCCGATCCTGGCCGAGGAACGCCGCCTGTTCCGGCTGGCCGCCAGCAGGGCGCGCAAGACGCTGCTGGTCAGCGCCGTCCGAGGCGAGGATGAGCAGCCGTCACGCTTCCTGGACGAACTCGACGGCACGGTGGCCGATCCCAATGCCGTGGCTCGCCCGGTCCGGCCGCCGGAGCGTGGCCTGCTGATGGCCGATCTCGTGGGCGAGTTGCGCAGGGTCGTGTGCGCGACCGACACCGACCCGGCCCGTGCCCGACGTGCCGCCCGTCAGTTGGCCAGATTGGCCGAGGCCGGCGTCCCCGGCGCCGATCCCGACTCGTGGTACGGCCTGCCGGCGGTGTCGACGGAAGAACCACTGTGGACAACGGAGGACGAGGTCAGGGTCTCACCGTCCACAGTGGAGGTGCTGACACGGTGTCCGTTGCGCTGGTTCGTGGAACGGCACGGCGGCAGTGACATGGTGGAGCTGCCGGCGGTCACCGGTAACCTGGTGCACGCGCTGGCCCAGGCGGCATCGGAAGGTGCTTCCGCCGACGAGTTGCGCAAGGCGCTGGACACCGCATGGGCCGAGGTCGATGCGGGCGCGCCGTGGTTCTCCCGGCGGGAGCGGCTGCGAGTGCAGCGGATGCTGGAGAGTTTCCTGCGGTGGCTGGTGTCGTCGCGGTCGGAGCTGACCGAAGTCGCGGTGGAGCGGCAGTTGGATGTGAGGCCGGAACGCAAGCCGGGCGGCCCGTGGCTGCGGATGCGCGGCCGGGTGGACCGCCTGGAGGTCGATGCGGAGGGCCGGCCGGTGATCGTCGACATCAAGACCGGCAAGACGCCGCCCACGAAGGCAGAGGCTTTGGGTCATCCGCAACTGGCGGTGTACCAGTTGGCGGTGGCGCTGGGCGCGTTCGGCGAACTGGACGTGTCGACAGAACCGGGCGGCGCGCGGCTGCTGTACGTGGCGAAGGAGACGAAACGGAACGGCGTCACGGAGTTGGCGCAGCCACCCCTGGACAAGGAAGCACTGGCCGGGTGGCTGGAGGTCGTTCAATCAGCGGCGGCCGCATGCCTGGGCCCGACGTACCAGGCCACGGAAAACGCAGGTTGTGACCGCTGCCCAGCCAGAACCGCATGCCCCCTCCACGACGAGGGCCGTCAGGTAGCCGAATGATCGCTTGTCATATAGTCAAATACTATCTGACCTACATCTGATAGCATCTGACTATGCCGCTGTTCGCTCCGCCTGTTCTCGATGGTGCCGATCATGATGTGCTTGCGCTCGTCGACGAGCAGCATCGTCGCCTTCGACCGCTGGTCGGTGTCCTGAGGCGGTGGCGTGGCCAACTGCGTCGGGTCGCGCTGGCCAGGGCGATTCGCGGCTCGAACACCATTGAGGGCTTCACGGTCACTCTCGACGATGCCTTCGCCGCCTTGGACGACGAGGAGCCGTTGGACGCGGACGCGCTCGCGTGGCGCGCCGTGCGCGGCTACCGCGACGCCATGACTTATGCGCTTGAACTGGCCAAGGAACGCGATCTGGTACTGAGCCTGGACACGCTCAAGGCCCTGCATTTCCTGATGCAGCAGTACGACCTGAGCAAGTGGCCGGGTCGTTGGCGACCGGACCAGGTGTTCGTCTACGACGAGGACACCGAGGTCTACGCAGGCCCGGATGCCGAGCGGGTGCCGGACCTGATGCAGGAGCTGGTCGACGACATCAACGACCACGATCCCGAACTGCCGATCCTGGTGCGTGCCTCGATGGCACACCTGAACCTGGTGATGATCCATCCGTTCAAGGACGGCAACGGTCGAATGTCCCGATGCCTCCAGACTTTGCTGCTCACCGGTGGCGGCTTGCCGGCGGCGCCGGAGTTCGTCTCGATCGAGGAATATCTCGGCCGCAACGAACAGGACTACTACCGCGTGCTGGCCCAGGTCGGCGGCGGTTCCTGGCAACCGGGGCGTGACACGTCACCGTGGATCCGGTTCTGTCTCACCGCGCACCACCGCCAGGCGCTCGTGGTGGAACGGCGTGATCGGCTGGCCGCTGAGATGTGGACAC
>DATBDL010000297.1:0-3311 GCA_036269975.1 Pseudonocardiaceae bacterium
CTCGCTCCTCGCTCGAACAAGGCCATCACGGGGCTCTACTTCTACGACAACGACGTGATCGAGATCGCCAACTCGCTCGCACCTTCACCCCGTGGCGAACTGGAGATCACCGACGTCAACCTGACCTACCTGAAGGAGGGCCGCGCCCACCTGGTCGACCTCGGGCGGGGCTTCGCCTGGCTGGACACCGGCACGCACGACTCGCTGCTCGAAGCCGGACAGTTCGTCCAGGTACTTGAGCACCGGCAGGGGGTGCGGATCGCCTGTCTCGAGGAGATCGCGCTCCGGATGGGCTACATCACGGCCGACGAGTGCTACGCGCTGGGCGCCAAGCTCGCCAAGTCGGGCTACGGCGAGTACGTCATGAACGTCGCCAAGACCATGTACTAGGACGGCAGGTCGCGCCGTGCCAACGCCTCAAGGCGCTGGATGCGGTCGGCGATCGGTGGGTGCGTCGAGAACAGCCTCGACATGCCGTCCCCGGTACGGAACGGGTTGGCGATCATCAGGTGCGACTGCGACACGACCGCCGGCTGCGGGGCCAACGGCCTGGCTCGCGTGCCCACGTCCAGTTTGCCCAGCGCCGACGCCAACGCCAGTGGGTCACCGGTCAGCTCGGCGCTGGACACGTCCGCCTGGTACTCGCGTGACCTGCTGACCGCTAGCTGCACGATGGCCGCCGCGACCGGGCCGACGATGGCGACCAGCAGCAGCGCCAACGGGTTGGACCTTCCCCGCCCACCGAAGAACAAGCCGGCGAACAGGGCCACGTTGGCCAGCACGCTGACCACGCTCGCCAGCGCCCCCGCCACGCACGAAATCAGAATGTCGCGGTTGTAGACGTGCGAGAGCTCGTGGCCGAGCACGGCCCGCAGTTCCCGCTCGTCCAGCAGGTCCAGAATGCCGGTGGTGCAGCACACGGCCGCGTTGCGCGGGTTCCTTCCGGTGGCGAACGCGTTCGGCGCCGCGGTCGGGCTCAGGTACAGGCGTGGCATCGGCTGTCGGGCCGTTGTCGCCAATTCGCGCACGATGCGATACATCGCGGGCTGTTCCGGCTCGGACACCGGCCGGGCGCGCATCGCCCGCAGTGCCAGCTTGTCCGAGTAGAAGTACGCGTACGCGTTCACGCCCAGGGCGATCAGCAGGCCGAACACCAGCGCGGCACGGCCGAAGAACGCGCTGATCGCGATGATCAGAGCGCTCATCCCGCCGAGCAGCACCGCTGTCTTCAGCCCGTTGACATGCCTGTGCACTCAGTTCGCCCTTCTGGGAGTCTCTTCTGGGGCTCCGAAGCCGGAGGTCGGTAAGTTCGTCATTCACCTCTGACAACGATTTCACCCCGGCCGTAGTTCCTGCTCAGCCGGTGCCTCCGGTATGACCGAACCGCCAGTACATCGTGGTCCGCACCCGTCCTCGGTCCAAGCAGGACTCGTCCAACAGGTACGCCCGGACAGCCCGCATCGCCGTCCGCTCGCCGGCCGCCCACACCGCCGTTTCGCTGCCCAGCGGGCCCACTGCCCGCAGCGCCGCCAGGAGCAGGTCCGGTGTGCCGGCTGGCAGTCCTGTTCGGTGCAGCCACGTGATCCGACTGCCGGCTGGACCCGCCAGTGGCTGTTCCTCGGCCGGGCCCGCGATCTCGATGATCGAGGTCACGGTCGCCGAGGCCGGTAGGTGGGTCAGCATGGCGCCGATCGCGGGCAGGGCGGTCTCGTCGCCGAGCAGGACGTGCGCGGGGATCATCGGGTCGGGCAGGTAGGCCGGCGACGGTCCGACCACGATCAGGTGATCACCGGGTCGAGCGGTCGCGGCCCAGTCGGCGGCGACGCCGCCCTTCGCGTGCAGCACGAAGTCGATGTCCAGCTCGTGGTGTACCGGGTCGTGCCGGCGCACGGTGTAGCTGCGCATGGCTGGGCGGACCTGGCCGAGCATGGTGCGGGCGGACGTCAGCGTCAGCGGGTCGGGCAGTTCGACGTCCTTGTCGTAGAAGTACAGGACGACGTGCTGGTCACCGCCTCCACCGGGAAAGTTGGCCAGTGCTGGGCCACCGACCGTGATCCGCACCATCGCCGGCGTCACCCGTTCGGTACGCAGGACGGGGACCCGCCACAGTTCCGGTGGATGCCGGCGCGCCCGGCTGCGGCCGGCTGGAGTTGTCGATGTCATCGGCGGCATCTTCGCCCGCCAGCCACACCAGGATCAAACCGGGCTGGAGTCCACTCGACGGATCGCCAACCGAT
Source organism: Pseudonocardiaceae bacterium (assembly GCA_036269975.1). Classification (GTDB taxonomy): domain Bacteria; phylum Actinomycetota; class Actinomycetes; order Mycobacteriales; family Pseudonocardiaceae; genus DATEPR01. The sequence continues at coordinate 2,238 of DATBDL010000297.1, forward strand.
CAGGGCGCTGCGAGGATTGGTACGGAGGTACACAGATGAAGATCGGACTACAGGTCCCGGATTTCACCTGGCCCGGCGGCCCCGCCGAGCTGGGTTCGACGCTGGCCAAGATCGCGACGACCGCCGATCGGGCCGGTTTCGCGTACATCGCGGTGATGGACCACTTCTTCCAGATCAGCGCGGTCGGGCCGCCCGAGAACGACATGCTGGAGGCATACACCACGCTGGGCTTCCTGGCCGCGCACACCGAACGCGCGAAGCTGCTCACCCTGGTCACGGGGGCCATCTACCGGAGTCCAGGTCTGCTGGCCAAGATCATCACCACCCTGGACGTGCTGTCCAACGGCCGCGCGGTGCTCGGGATCGGCGCCGGCTGGAACGAGGAGGAGAGCCGGGGGCTCGGCCTCGGGTTCCCCAGTACGTCCGAACGGTTCGAACACCTCGAGGACGCTCTCGAGACGTGCCTGCGGATGTGGTCCGACGACGAGTCGTCCTACCAGGGCAACCACGTCGACCTACGGCGTCCGCTGAACTCGCCGCAGGCCATCACCAAACCGCACCCGCCGATCATGATCGGTGGCGGTGGGGAGAAGAAGACCCTGCGGTACGTGGCGAAGTACGCCCAGGCGTGCAACCTGTTCGGCGGCCCCGACCTGGCGCGCAAGCTCGACGTGCTGCGGGAGCACTGCCGCAACGAGGGCCGCGACTACGACGAGATCGAGAAGACCGTCTACTACATCTTCGACACCGGCACCGACGGCAACCGGGTGGGGAAGATGATCGACGAACTGCGGGCGCTGGCCGAACTCGGCGTCGACACCGCCATCGGCGGGGTACGCGGCGTGCACACGATCACGCCGCTGGAGATCATCGGCCGGGACGTGATCCCCGCCGTGGCCGGACTCTGAGGGGACACCATGAAGATCGGCCTGCACATACCGGACTTCACCTGGCCGGGCGGTGATCCGGCGATCGCCGCGACGCTGGCCAGCGTGGTGCGGACCGCGGACGACGTCGGTTTCGACCGGATCTCCGTGATGGACCACTTCTTCCAGATCGGTCACCACGGCCCGC
>DATBDL010000298.1:0-15193 GCA_036269975.1 Pseudonocardiaceae bacterium
CGGTCATGACACCTCCAGCGTGATGGGCCTTATGGCCGAACAGTGCGCGCCCGTCCGGGTCACTGACCGTTCAGCCGTATCGGGTTCACGATATCCGCGGTCACGCTCAGCAGCACCATCGCGCCACCCAGGAAGACCACCACCAGCGTCAACGGCGCCAGCTTGGTGTAGTCGACCGGACCGCCGGCGGGGCGACCGCGCAACTGTCGCAGCCAGTCCCTGACCCGCTCGTACAGGGCCACCGCGATGTGGCCCCCGTCCAACGGCAACAACGGAAGCAGGTTGAACACTCCCAGGAAGAACTGGAGTGTGGCCAACAACAACCAGAACAGCGCCCACTGGCTGTCCTGGACCGCCTCACCGCCGAGGCGACTGACGCCGACGACGCTCATCGGGCTGTTCACGTCCCGCTTCGCGCCGCCGATGGCCGAGATCAGGCTCGGCACCTTGTTCGGCAGTTGCTTGATGCCGGCCCACACGTCGGCGAACATCTGGCCCGTGTAGCCGACGGTGCCGCCGATCGCGGTGATCCCGTTGTACGGGAGGTAGCGGGCCGGCACTACGCCGATCATGCCGATCGTGCTCAGGTGCGTCGGCGGGGTGCTCGCGTTCTGCTGCGCCACGGTCAGACCCTGCACCTGCGCCACGTCGATCGTCAGCGTCAGTTGCCTGCCGTCGCGGTCGATCACGATCTGGGTGGGGCCGTTGGACTTCTGCACCTGGGCGCTCACGTCGCTGAACGTCGTGGTCGGATGACCGGCCACCGAGATGATCTTGTCGCCGGCCAGGAGCCCGGCGTCCTTGGCCGGCGCGGGGTCGCCCGCCCTGCACGGCTGCTCGCCGAGGGTCTTCAGGTTGACGTCGCTGACGCAGTTCGACACGCCGGACACCAGCGGTGTGTCGTTGGTGTTGACCAGCCCGATGGTCAGCGCCATGAAGTACAGGATCAGGAAACCGAGGATGAAGTGCGTCACCGAACCGGCGCCGAGCACGACGACGCGCTTCCACGTCGGGAAGCGCCACATCGCACGCGGCGCCTCCTCCTCGGTCACCTCGTCCAGCGCGGTCATGCCCGCGATGTCGCAGAAACCGCCGGCCGGGATGGCCTTGAGGCCGTACTCGGTGCCGCCCCGCCGGAACGAGAAGATCTTCGGCCCGAAGCCGATGAAGTAGCGGCGGACCTTCATGCCGAACGCCTTCGCGGTCAGCATGTGGCCGAACTCGTGCAGGGCGACGGCGATGCCGATGCCCAGCGCGAACAGGACCACCCCGATGATGTAGGCGAGCACGTCAGTCCCTTCCCTGCCACGTTGTCGTGCCGGCGGCCACTGCGAGATGGGTCCGGGCGCGATCCCTCGCCCACCGCTCGGCGGCGAGCACCTCGGCCACCGAACCGGGCTCGCGGCGCCACTCGTCCGCCTCGCTCAGCACCCGGTCGATGGTGTCCACGATGGTGAGGAATCCGGTGCCGCCGGTGAGGAACGCGGCGACCCCCTCCTCGTTCGCGGCGTTGAACACCGCTGGCAGGCAGCCGCCCGCCGCGCCGGCGGCACGGGCCAGCCGCACCGCCGGAAACGTCTGTTCGTCCAACGGTTCGAACGTCCACGCGCTGGCCGTGTCCCACGCGCACGGTGGCGCCACGTCGGTCAACCTGTGTGGCCATGCCAGCGCCAGCGCGATCGGCAGCAGCATGGTCGGCGGGCTGGCCTGGGCCAGGGTCGCGCCGTCGGTGAACGTGACCATCGAGTGCACGATCGACTGCGGGTGCACGACCACGTCGATCCGGTCGTAGGGCACGCCGAACAGCAGGTGCGCCTCGATCACCTCAAGTGCCTTGTTGACCATCGTGGCCGAGTTGAGCGTCACGACCGGCCCCATCGACCAGGTCGGATGCGCGAGCGCGGACGACACGGTGACATCGGCCATCTCGGCTCGTGTCCGGCCGCGGAACGGGCCGCCGGACGCCGTGATCACCAGCTTCGCGACCTCGTTGGCCCGCCCGCCACGCAGGCACTGTGCCAGCGCTGAGTGCTCGGAGTCGACCGGCACGATCTGGCCGGGCGCGGCCGCGCGCAACACCAGCGGACCGCCGGCGACCAGGGATTCCTTGTTGGCCAACGCGAGCGAGGCACCGGTGGCCAGCGCGCGCAGGGTCGGCTCCAGCCCGCGTGAACCGTCCACCGCGTTCAACACGATGTCCGCGCCGGCCATGTCGATCAACTCACCGACGGCCGCCGGCCCGACCAGCACCGTCGGGTCGCGGTAGCCCGCCACGTCCTGCGCTGTTCGTTGCGCCGCGATCGCGGCCAGCAGGTCGGCGCGCAGCGCGGCGTCGGCGTCGGCCCTGCCCAACGCGACCAGCGGGGCGCGGAACCGGACGGCCTGGGCGGCGACCGTGGCCGGATCGGCACCACCGGCGGCGAGGCCGGCGACGGTGAACGCGTCCGGGTTGCCGGCGATGACGTCGAGGGCCTGGGTGCCCACCGAGCCGGTCGAGCCGAGGATCAGCACACTGCGGCGCCGCTCCGTGGGTGCGGCCGCTTGGCGGATCGCGTCGGCGAGTGGCTCGCGGACGGCAGTTGAGGGGTCCATCGGCGTCCATTGTTGCCGACCGACCTGAACAGGGTGTGAGCCCTCTCCGACGTCACCCGTTTGGTCACGGGTTGATCACGATGTCCGGCGGCACGTGCTGCGCCGATCGCACACAGGGCACACCATCATCGCCAGGTCCGATCCCTCCGCTGCCGGTCGGACGGATCGCACGAAAGGAGCACGACATGGGCATCATCGCGTGGATAGTCCTTGGCCTGATCGTCGGTGCCATCGCCAAGATGATCATGCCGGGACGGGACGGCGGCGGCATCATCCTGACCGTCCTGCTCGGCGTCATCGGCGCGTTCGTCGGCGGCATCATCGGGAAGTACGTCTTCCACACCGCGCTCGGCGGTTTCTTCAACCTGCGGACGTGGCTGCTGGCGATCCTCGGCTCGGTCGTCGTGCTCGGGATCTACCACCTGGCCACGAGGCGCAGTTCGATCTCCCGCTAACGCTCGTCACCTGCGCGCGCCGGCCGGCCCACCGGGCTGTCCGGCGCGCGCCATGTGGGACGATGTCACCAGGTGGACCTGCGATGTGAGGAGCGTGCCACGGTGTCGTCGGCCGAGGTGGAGAAGCATCCCGTCCAGACCCCGGACCCGCACGACGAGCCGTCGGTGGAGTGGGGTTGGCACGGCACCCTGCCCAAGGGCGCGATGATCGGCGGCATCTTCGTGACGCTGGTGCTGTTCGGCATGCTCATCGGCAACCAGGTCGGCCACGTAGAGGACTTCTACCTGGTCATCGTGGGCGTGCTCATGGCGTTCCTGCTGGTGATGACGGTCCGCAGGCGCAAGCGCGCCCGGCGCTGAGCTGGTTCGTCGTTTCATGTGGTGGGCACAGTTGCGTGCCCGTGTACGCATGGGTTGGCTGAGCCTCGTTCCGTCACACTCGGTCGAGGAGCCATACCATGTCGGTAACCGACGAACTGTTGGCCAACAACGCCCGCTACGCGGAGTCCTTCACCGGGCCGCTGCCCCTGCCGCCGGCCAAGCACGTCGCGGTGGTCGCCTGCATGGACGCCCGGCTGGACGTGTACCGCATCCTCGGCCTGAACGAGGGCGAGGCACACGTGATCCGCAACGCGGGCGGCGTGGTCACCGAAGACGAGATCCGTTCCCTGGCCATCAGCCAGCGCCTGCTGGGAACGACCGAGATCATCCTGATCCACCACACCGACTGCGGCATGCTCACCTTCACCGACGACGGCTTCAAAGCGGATATCCAAGCTGAAACCGGCATCAAGCCACCGTGGTCCGCCGAGGCGTTCGACGACCTGGACACCGACGTCGCACAGTCCGTCGCGAGGATCAAGGCCAGCCCGTTCGTCCCCCACACGGACACGGTCCGCGGCTTCGTGTTCGACGTGGCAACGGGCAAACTCAACGAGGTCAAGGCATAAATCACTCGGCCACGCCCGCACGGGCGCACTAGCGTGCCGGGCATGGTGACAGTGCGCCCGATCGAGCCGGCCGACCGCCCGGCGGTCCGGCGAATCCAGGTCGAACAGTGGGACGCCGAGACATCGGTCGGCCACGGCGTCGTCTTCCACCCGGCCGAACTGGACGGTTTTCTGGCGATCGACGGGTCCGAGATCATCGGCATGTTGACGTACACCCCACCGGTCGACGGCGTGATGGAAATCGTCACCATCGACGCGCTGCGCCAACGCGAAGGAATCGGCACCCAACTGATCGACGCGGCTGTTTCCGAGGCGGCATCCCTTGGCGCACAACGAGTAGTGCTGACGACGACCAACGACAACGTCGACGCACTCCGCTTCTACCAACGCCGAGGATTCCGCCTGTGCGCCCTACGCGCCGGCCAGGTAAGCGAATCCCGCAAGCTGAAGCCGGAAATCCCGCCAACCGGCTCGTACGGCATCCCGTTGACCGACGAGCTCGAACTGGAACGCGAGATCACGCCTGCGGCAAACGGTTGACGAAGGCAGGAGACAGGACCCGGACGCGGTCTTCCGGCACGTCACCTCGCAGCGCGGCCAACGCCCTGCGGACGCCAATCAGCCTTCTGCCGCAAGTTGACCGCACGCCGCGGCGATCTCACGCCCGCGCGTGTCTCGCACCGTGCACGGCACCCCGGCCTCGTTGACCCGGCGCACGAACTCGCGCTCCACCGGTTTCGGACTGGCGTCCCACTCGCTGCCCGGCGTCGGGTTCAGCGGGATCACGTTCACGTGCACCAGTGCCCCCAGGTGCCGATGCAGCAGCTTCCCGAGCAGGTCCGCCCGCCACGGCTGGTCGTTCACGTCCCGGATCAACGCGTACTCGATCGACACCCGCCGGCCGGTCACATCGGCGTAGTGCCGCGCCGCCGCCATCACCTCGGCCACCTTCCACCGGTTGTTCACCGGCACCAGCGTGTCGCGCAGCTCGTCGTCCGGTGTGTGCAACGACACAGCCAGGCGGACCTGTAGGCCCTCGTCGGCCAGTTTGTGGATCGCGGGTACCAGGCCGACCGTGGACACCGTGACCGAGCGCTGCGAGATGCCCAGCCCGTCCGGTGTCGGATCGCAGATGCGGTGCACGGCGTCGAGCACCCGCCGGTAGTTCGCCAGCGGCTCGCCCATGCCCATGAACACGATGTTGGACAGGCGACCCGGCCCGCCCGGCAGCTCCTCGTCCCGCATCGCCGCCGCGGCGGCGCGGACCTGCTCGACGATCTCGGCCGTCGACAGGTTCCGTTGCAGGCCGCCCTGTCCGGTCGCGCAGAACGGGCACGCCATCCCGCAGCCGGCCTGGCTGGACACGCAGACCGTGGCGCGGTCCGGATAGCGCATCAGCACGCTCTCCAGCAGCGTGCCGTCGTGCGCGCGCCACAGCGTCTTGCGGGTCGTGCCGTCGTCGCACGTGATGTCGCGCACGGTGGTCAGCAGCGGCGGCAGCAGTTCCCCGACCAGCCGGGCCCGCGCGTCGGCCGGGATGTCGGTCATGTGCGCCGGATCGGTGGTCAACCGGGCGAAGTAGTGGTGCGAGAGCTGGCGGGCGCGAAACGGCCGCTCACCCAGAGTGGCGACAGCGGCGGAGCGCTCCTCGCCGGACAGGTCGGCGAGGTGACGCGGCGGCAACCCACGCCGGGGGGCGTCGAACACGAGCGGGAGGGACGTCATGATGGGTCCAGTGTCCCATGACCGCTGGTGAGGAGACGATTCGATGAGCAACGCACCGAATCCCCAGGATTTCCTTGGGTTGGACGGCCAACTGGACGACACCGAGCGCGCGGTCCGGGACACGGTGCGGGACTACGCCCAGAGTGAACTGGCGCCACACGTCGCCGAATGGTTCGAACGGGGCACGCTGCCACGGGAGATCGCCAAGGGCTTCGGCCGGCTCGGCGTGTTCGGCATGCATCTCACCGGCTACGGCTGCGCGGGCGCGAGCGCGGTGGCCTACGGCGTCGCGTGCCGCGAACTGGAGGCGGTCGACTCGGGACTGCGCAGCTTCGTGTCCGTGCAGGGCTCCCTGGCCATGTTCGGTATCCACCACTGGGGCAGCGAGGAACAACGGCAGGAGTGGTTGCCACGAATGGCAACCGGCGACGCACTCGGCTGCTTCGGCCTGACAGAGCCGGATTCGGGCAGCGACCCCGGCTCGATGCGCACCCGTGCCCGCCGTGACGGCAACGACTGGGTGCTGGACGGCACCAAGATGTGGATCACCAACGGCACGCTGGCCGACGTAGCGGTGGTGTGGGCGCGTACCGACGAGGGCATCCGCGGTTTCGTCGTGCCCACCGACACGCCCGGCTTCACGGCCAACGAGGTGCACCGCAAGCTGTCGCTGCGCGCGTCGGTGACGGCGGAACTGGTACTGGACGGCGTCCGCCTGCCAGCAGACGCGGTGTTCCCCGAGGTAACCGGCCTGCGCGGGCCGCTGAGCTGCCTCAACGAGGCGCGCTACGGCATCGTGTGGGGCGTGGTCGGAGCGGCGCGGGCGTGTTTCGAGGCGGCCCTGGAGTACAGCCTGACGCGCGAGCAGTTCGGCCGGCCGATCGGCGGTTTCCAGCTCACCCAGCGCAAGCTCGCGGACATGGTGCTGGAGGTGAATCGCGCCGGCCTGGTCGCACTCACCCTCGGGCGGCTGAAGGACGCCGGCACGCTGCATCCCAGCCAGGTCAGCCTCGGCAAGTTCGGCAACGTGCGGGGTGCGCTGGAGGTGGCGCGGACGGCCAGGACGGTGCTCGGCGCGAACGGCATCACGCTGGAGTACCCGGTGATGCGGCACGCGTCGAACCTCGAGACGGTGCTCACGTACGAGGGCACCGAGGAAGTGCACGCTCTGACCATCGGCAATGCCCTGACCGGCCTGAACGCGTTCCGCTAGCCCCTCTTCGCACCTCTGACGAGCCCGCCCGGCAGTCCGCCGGGCGGGCTCGTGGTGTGTCGGAACGTTGCATCGCGATAGGTTCCGATATATCGTTAGTGCAGTCGGTCGACCAGACCGGCACACAGGCATAAGGGGACACATCATGCGAGACCCATTCAACCAAGGCGGCCGACGCGGCGGCTTCGACGAAGCCAGGCGCGCGTTCCGGCAACACGTACGCGGTACCCACGGCGGCCACTTCGGCCCGCCCCAGCCCCCGGAGCCACCGGACGGTCCGTTCTCCGCGGGCGGCCCCGGCGGCCCTGGCGGTTTCGGACCCGGCTTCGGCGGTCCCGGTGGCTTCGGCGGTTTCTTCGGCCCTGGCGGCCCTGGCGGTCCCGGCGGTTTCGGACCCGGCTTCGGTTTCGGCGGCAGGGGACGTGGTCGCGGTCGGGGACACCGGCACAGCACCCCAGGCCCCGGCCGTGCCCGTCGCGGCAACGTCCGCTCGGCGGTGCTGATACTGCTGGCCGAACGGCCGATGCACGGCTACGAGATGATCCAGGAAATCACCCAGCGTAGCGGCGGCTGGTGGCGCCCGAGCCCAGGCTCGGTGTACCCAACCCTGCAGATGCTGGCCGACGAGGGTCTGGTCACGACCGATCAGCAGAGCGCGTCCGGCAAGCGGCTGTACTCGCTCACCGAGGCGGGCGCCGCGGTGGCGGCGGAGCAGGACAAGGTCGCACCGTGGGACCAGGTCGCCGACGACGTCGACGCCGACCACGTAGCACTGCGCGAAGCTGCGTTCACCCTGATGGCGGCGACCATGCAGGTAGGCACGACGGGCACCCAGGAAGCACGAACGACAGCGGTCAAGATCCTGACCGAAGCCCGCCGCAAGCTGTACCTACTACTGGCAGAAGCCGGCACCGAAGCCGAAGAAGAACCGGTGGAAGACGCCACACCAGACGAATCCTGAGCACCGACACGCCGACCGGACCGGTGTCGCCCTATCCAGGCAGCACCAGTCCGGTCGGCTTGCGTCGTACATGCACTCGATAGCCGACCGGCACCGTCACGCCCGGTGTTGTCGCCAACGCCCGTTCGGCCACCCGCGCCGAGAACTCGATCCGCAGCACCGCGGCCAGGTCCGCCCGGTCCGCGAACCGCCACACCGTCCGCACCCGACGGCATTCGAACCCCTGCTCGGCGAAGAACCGATCGACGTCGTCCGCGTCGTAGTCCGGCAGATCGGCCAGCATCCAGTCACCGTACGGTGAGCTCGTCGCGTCCAGGTCCACGATCGCCAGCGCGCCACCTGGGCGCAGCACCCGGTCCGCCTCCGCCAGTCCCGCGTCGCAGCCGCGGCCGAAGAAGTACGCGGTCCGCGCGTGCACCAGGTCCGCGCTGCCGGGTGGCAACGGCAGCCGTTGCGCGCCACCGGTGACCATTCGCACGTGCGACACCCCAGCCATTCGCCGCTCCGCGCGTCGCACCAACGGGGGATGTGGCTCGACACCGGTCACACTGCGTGCTGTCGTCGCGAAGACCGGCAGGTGGAAACCGTCACCGCAGCCGACGTCGACCACGTCCAGGCCGGCCCAGTCACACCGTTCCCGCAGCGCCTGCCAGATCGCGCCGCCGGCGTCCTGCGCCCGGTTCTCCACCTCGTAGACAGCCGGCCAGTGCCAGATGTTCGGGCTCGGCACCACGTCGACCTGGCGTTCTGTCCCGGTCACCTCGGCCATCCCATCCATCCAGGAAAGCACTCCCGGAAACGAACGTCAGCCGGGAACGAACACCGTCAACAGCAGCCACGCGGCGACCGCGGTCGGCAGCAGCGAGTCCAGTCGGTCCATCAGGCCGCCGTGACCGGGCAGCAGACTGCCCATGTCCTTGACGCCGATGTCCCGCTTGATCAACGACTCGACCAGGTCCCCGCCGGTCGCGCACACCACCAGCGCGACGCCGTAGGGCAGGCCGACCCACCAGTGCCCGTGCAGCAACAACGCCACCGACAACGTGCCACCGATGACGCCGGCCACCATCGAACCGCTGAAACCTTCCCACGACTTCTTCGGGCTGATCGACGGCGCCATCGGATGCCGGCCGAACAGCACGCCGGCCGCGTAGCCGCCGGTGTCCGAGCACACGACCACGATCAGCCAGCACAGCACCCGCGCCGTGCCGTCCGTCGGCTCGACGAGCATCGCAGCGAACGACGCGAACAGCGACACGTAGGCGACGGTGAAGATCGACGCGGCGACATCACGCAGGTAACCGTCGCTGCCACCGCGGAACCGCCAGATCAGGCACACCAGGATGGTCACCACGAACGAGGCGAGCACACCGTCGCGATGCCACGGCCACGACAGCCAGATCATCGCCTGCCCACCGACCAGCACCGGCACCAGCGCCACCTGGATGCCCACCGATCGACGCAGCGCACCGGCCAACTCGATGGTGGCGACGACGACGGCGGCCGCGACGACGCCGATGAACAACTGCCGGACGGTCAGCAGCGACACCAGCACCAGCGCGCCGAGCCCGAGCCCGACCCCGATGGCCGCCCGCAGATCACGACCGGCCCGCGACGGCTTCGGCGCGACCGATTCGTCCGTCACCCCATCAGGCGACACAGCATCGGGCGACACGCCATCCGACGCAGCACCAGCCGACGCAGCACCAGCCGACGCAGCACCAGCCGCCGCACCGTCCGAATTCACCGGATCGGGCGTCGCTCGTTCCGGTGGTGCCGGCTGGTCCTTGGGTTGCTGGCCGGACTGTGCGGCGTTCGTCGCCCGATCTGTGCTCACCTGGTGCCCGTCGTATCCGTCCGCTCACGTCCTCAGACTTCGAGCAGTTCGGTTTCCTTGTGCTTGACCAGTTCGTCGATCTGAGCGACATAACGGTCGGTCACGTGCTGCAGTTCCTTCTCCGCGCGCACGACGTCGTCCTCGCCCGCCTCGCCGTCCTTCTGGATGCGGTGCAGTTCGTCGTTCGCCTTGCGGCGGACGTTGCGGATCGCGACCCTGGCGTCCTCGCCCTTGTGTTTGACGAGCTTGACCATCTCGCGGCGCCGCTCCTCGGAGAGCTGCGGGAAGAGCACGCGGATGACGATGCCGTCGTTGCCGGGGTTCACGCCGAGGTCGGAGTCGCGGATCGCCCGTTCGATCGTGGTCAGTTGGTTGACCTCGAACGGCTTGACGATCGCCATCCTGGCCTCCGGCACGGAGATGCTGGCCACCTGGTTCAGCGGGGTCGGTGAACCGTAGTAGTCGACGTGGATGCGCGAGAACATAGCGGGAGTCGCGCGTCCGGTGCGCACCGTGCTCAACTCCTCCTTGGCCACGGACACCGCTTTTTCCATCTTCTCCTCGGCGTCGAAGAGAGCTTCGTCGATCACGGCTACTCCTTGGTGTGCTACTACTGCCGGCGTAGTTGTCTGCCGCTGTGCTAGGCGTGCGGTTGGCCGCCGGTGGTTCCGACGAACGTGCCGATCTTCTCACCACGTACGGCCCGCGCGATGTTTCCCTCGGTCAGCAGGTTGAACACGATCATGGGCATCTCGTTGTCCATACAGAGGCTGAACGCGGTCGCGTCGGCCACCTTCAGCCCGCGCTCCAGCGCCTCACGATGGCTGATCTGGTCGTACATCACGGCGTCCGGGTGCGTGCGCGGATCTGCGTTGTAGACGCCGTCGACCGCCTTCGCCATCAGCACGACCTCGCAGCCGATCTCCAGCGCGCGCTGGGCGGCCGCGGTGTCGGTGGAGAAGTACGGCATTCCGGTCCCCGCGCCGAAGATCACGACGCGGCCCTTCTCCAGGTGCCGCTCGGCCCGCCGTGGGATGTAGGGCTCGGCGACCTGGCCCATGGTGATCGCGGTCTGCACCCTGGTCGGCAGGCCCTGCTTCTCCAGGAAGTCCTGTAGTGCCAGGCAGTTCATCACGGTGCCCAGCATGCTCATGTAGTCGGCGCGGTCACGGTCCATGCCACGTTGCGACAGTTCGGCGCCACGGAAGAAGTTGCCGCCACCGATCACCACGGCCATCTGCACGCCGCCGCGGACCACCTCGGCGATCTGCCGCGCGACCTTGTAGACGACATCCGGGTCGACGCCGAGCGAGCCGCCGCCGATCATCTCGCCGCCCAGCTTCAGCAGGACCCGCCGATAACCGCCTCGGTTGTGCATTCCCGCCACCTGATCGTCCTGCTGCTCCGGTGTCGTCACGACGGCTCCTCACTCACGCTGGACCCCTGGGTGCGCGAAGGCGGGGTCGGCGGTGAGCATCCAGCTCCGCCGCGCGACCCCGCCATCATCCATTGCGCATGGACATGTCAGCCAGCTTGATCAGGGCTGTCCGACCTCGAACCGGGCAAACCGGGTCACCGTCAACCCCGCTTCGTCCAGCACGGCCTTGACGGTCTTCTTCGACTCCTGCACGGACGGCTGCTCGATCAGCACGACGTCCTTGAAGAAGCCGTTCACCCTGCCCTCGATGATCTTGGGCAGCGCCTGCTCCGGCTTGCCCTCCTCGCGGGCGGTCTCCTCGGCGATGCGGCGCTCGTGCGCCACGGTCTCCTCGGGCACCTCGTCACGAGTGACGTACTTCGGCTTCATGGCGGCGATGTGCATCGCGATGCTGCGCGCCGCATCCTCGCTGCCACCGGTGTATTCGACGATCACGCCGACGGCCGGGGGCAGGTCGGACGAGCGACGGTGCAGGTAGGTGCTGACCGGGCCGTCGAACACGACGACGCGACGCAGTTCGAGCCGCTCGCCGATCTTCGCCGAGAGGGCCTGGACGGCCTCGCCGACCGTGCCGCCCTCGAAGGCCGCGTCCAGCAGTTCCTTCTCGTTGGCCGGCCGGAGCTGCTTGGCAACGTCGAGGACACCGGCGGCGAGACGCTGGAAGTCGTCGTTCTTGGCGACGAAGTCCGTCTCGCAGCTCAGTTCGACCAGGACACCGCCGTCAGCGGCGACGAGACCGTTGGACGTGGTCCGCTCGGCCCGCTTGCCGACGTCCTTCGCGCCCTTGATACGCAGGAGTTCGACCGCACGGTCGTGATCGCCGTCGGACTCTTCCAGGGCCCTCTTGACGTCCATCATTCCGGAGCCGGTGAGTTCGCGCAGCCGCTTGACGTCGGCCATGCTGAAGTTCGCCATCGTGCGCTTTCCGTTCCTTCCGCGGTGTACGCGCGTGCGTTGGGGCTGCTTGCTGTTCGACGCCTTGCTATCGACGCCTTGCTATTCGGCCGCGGCGGGCTGCTCGGCGGTCGGCTGCTCGGCAGTGGGCGTGTCGTCCGTACGGACCAGCAGTTCCTGCTCCCACTCGGCCAACGGCTCGTCCGTGGCGACACCGGCCTCCGGCTGGTCGTCACCGTCCGACGACGTGGACCGGCCGGCACCCGCGCGGGCCATCAGCCCGGCGGCCGCGGCCTCGGCCACCACCTTGGTCAGCAGCGCGGCGGAGCGGATCGCGTCGTCGTTGCCGGGGATCGGGTAGTCGACCTCGTCCGGGTCGCAGTTGGTGTCCAGGATCGCGACCACCGGGATACCCAGCTTGCGGGCCTCACCGACGGCGATGTGCTCCTTCTTGGTGTCGACGATCCACACCGCACTGGGCACCTTCTGCATGTCGCGGATGCCGCCGAGAGTCTTGGCGAGCTTGTCCTTCTCCCTGGTCAGCATCAGGATCTCTTTCTTGGTGAGACCCTGGAAGCCGCCGGTCTGCTCCATCGACTCCAGTTCCTTCAGGCGCTGGAGGCGCTTGTGCACCGTGGAGAAGTTGGTCAGCATGCCGCCCAGCCAGCGCTGGTTCACGTAGGGCATGTTCACCCGCAGTGCCTCGTTCGCGATGGCTTCCTGCGCCTGCTTCTTCGTACCGACGAACAGGATCGAACCGCCGTGCGCGACGGTCTCCTTGATGAACTCGAAGGCACGGTCCACATAGGACAGCGTCTGCTGCAGGTCGATGATGTAGATGCCGTTGCGCTCGGTGAGGATGTAGCGCTTCATCTTCGGGTTCCAGCGGCGGGTCTGGTGCCCGAAGTGCACGCCGGAATCCAGCATTTGCTTCATGGTGACGACGGCCATGGCCGGTTTCGCACCTCGTAGGTCTGGCGCACCGGCCCGGCCGGCACGCGGTTCGGTTTCCACGACGGACCGGGTGGCCCGTCGCCCTGGCACCAGACCGGTTCCCGGACCCGCCGATGCTGTACACCGCCGGGACCGCCGGGCACCGTTCCCCGCAACTGCTCTGTCACCGCTGCGAGGGATGTGCTGGCGCGCGAAGTCACTCCGCACACACGGAGTGCCCGCCCAGTGTACTCGACCTAGGCACCACCCCGGCACCGGTAGTCCACACCCCCGCCAAACCATCCACAGCCCACCACAACCCAGTGCCCCACTCACCCCCAACCGACCACCCTTGACCACATGACCACCACCCACCCCACACCCCCGCGCGCACCCCTGATCGCCCTGGTCCTGGCCGTGTCGATGACCTTGGCGGCGCTGCTCGGCCTGAGTCAGAGCACGGCATCAGGCGCCACCCTGGCCGCGCCGAAACCGCCGACACCGATCCCGGTCGAACGCTTCACCTGGCCGTTGGCCCCAACACACCCGGTCCTACGCCCGTTCCAGCCACCCAAGACCCCGTACGGCCCCGGCCACCGAGGCGTCGACCTGGGCGGTTACCTGAACGAACCGGTCATGGCGGCGGACAGCGGTCTGGTCCTGTACGCCGGCCCACTGGCGGACCGCAGCCTCGTGTCGATCGAACATCCGGGCGGCTTACGCACCACGTACGAGCCGGTACAGCCGACAGTTCGAGTCGGCGACGACGTCCGACGCGGCCAGGTGATCGGCGTGCTGCTGGCCGGTCATCCAGGGTGTCCGGCCGTGGCGCCGATGGTGTGCCTGCACTGGGGCGCCCACCGGCAACGCACCTACCTGGACCCACTACGCCTGGTCGAATCCGGCCGCATCCGGCTACTCCCATGGCCGGCCAACGCCCCATGACCGAAAGGAGCCAAACTGCCCACCACGCCGACAGACAGCGGCCCGCCACACCGCAGGTCCGGCGGTGACTGTGTGTCCCGTGGGTCGACGTCGCGTTTGGTCTCGACGTGTCTCGACGTGGCGTTATGTCTCGACGTGGCTAGGCGTCGGCGTGTTCGGCGAGTCGGGTGCGTAGGCGCAGGACCGCGCGGGTGTGCAGTTGGCAGACCCGCGACTCCGTCACACCCAATACCCGTCCGATCTCGGCCAGCGTCAAATTCTCGAAGTAGTACAGGGTGACCACCACGCGGTCGCGATCCTCCATCTGAGCGATGGCGTCCGCGAGCTGCCGCCGGTTGTCCTGGTCGACGAGCCGAGCGACCGGATCGTCAGCGGTGTCGTCCGGCAGGGTGTCGGCCAGCGAGGCGTCCCCGCGCCCGACCACCATCAGTTCGTCCAGCGCGACGACGCTGGTGAGCTGGAACTGGGCGTAGAGATCACGCAGCTCGGACACGGTGATCTGCAGTTCGGAGGCGATCTCGGCATCGGTCGGCGTGCGCTGGAGTTGGTTGCCGAGCCGTTCCAGGGCGCGCTCGACGTCCCGAGCCCGCCCACGAACGGAACGCGGCACCCAGTCCTGGGAGCGCAGTTCGTCGAGGATGGCGCCGCGAATGCGCTGCATGGCGTAAGTCTCGAACTTCAGCCCACGCTCCGGCTCGAACTTCTCGATCGCGTCAGCCAGCCCGAAGATCCCGGACTGAACGAGATCGGCGACGTCGACGTGCGCCGGCAAACCGGTACCAACGCGCCCGGCAACGTACTTGACCAGCGGCGCGTAATGCAGCATCAGTCGATCGCGCAGAACCTGCTCGTGCGTGGCCCCGTACTGCCGCCACAACGCGACGATTCCAGCCTCGACCTCGTCAGCCGTCCGATGATCACCAGGCAACACCCCATCCGGCTGCCCCTCCCCAAACGGCCGCCGAACGCGAACAGCCCGCCCGTCCTCGGCCGGCGCACCATCAACCCGCTCGCCAGCATCGGTCACGCGCGCACCCTCATGACCGGCCGGCGCGACCGGGCCGCTGCCAGCCCGCACCGCGACAACATCGGCGGAGTGCGCAGTATCACCGGTAGGCGCGCCCAACGTGCCATCGGCCAAGGTCGCTGTGCCGGCGGGCAAGGTCGCCGGCACGTGGTTGGCCGCAGATCCGATGCCGTCGGTCGGCCCCGCTGCTTGGCCGGTCCTGGTCGAGCCGTCGACCGTCGTG
>DATBDL010000299.1:0-12269 GCA_036269975.1 Pseudonocardiaceae bacterium
GTCAGCACGAGCTCCGTGTTGGGCTGGGTGCCGGGCGCGATGTCGATCTCCTCGGCACCGTCCAGGGTTTCCAGCGGCAGCACGGCGCCCAGCGCGGCGGCGGTCATCGGCACCCGCACGGTGCAGTGCAGGTTGGCGCCCTCCCGCTCGAACGTGTGGTGCGCCAACTCCTCGACCTCGACGTACAGGTCACCGGCCGGGCCACCGCCTGGGCCGACCTCGCCCTGGCCGGCGTGCCGGACCCGGACGCCGTCGGCGACCCCGGCCGGCACCTTCACCGTGATGGTGCGGCGGGCGCGGACGCGGCCCTCGCCGTCGCACCGCGGGCACGGGTCGGGGATGACCTCGCCGAAGCCGCGGCACACCGGGCACGGCCGCGCCGTGACGACCTGGCCGAGGAACGACCGCTGCACGGACTGGATCTCGCCCCGCCCACCGCACGTGTCGCAGATCCGGGTCGTTGTGCCCTCGCGGGTGCCCTCGCCGGTACACAGTTCGCACAGGATCGCCGTGTCCACGGTCAGTTCGCGGCTGACGCCGATCGCGCACTCCTCGAGCGTGAGGGTGAGCCGGATCAGCGCGTCCGAACCGGGCTGCACCCGGCTGCGCGGGCCACGGCCGCCACCGCCACCGGCACCACCGGCGGCGCCGAAGAACGCGTCCATGATGTCGCCAAGGCCGAACCCGGCGAACGGGTCGCGCATGCCGCCGTTGCCGCCGCCGTTGCCGAGCGGGTCGCCGCCGAGGTCGACGATCTGCCGCTTCTTCGGGTCGGACAGCACTTCGTAGGCAGCCGTGACATCCTTGAACCGGTGTTGCGCGTCGGCGTCCGCGTTGACGTCGGGGTGCAGTTCCCGAGCGAGTTTGCGGTAGGCGCGTTTGATCTCGTCGGGTGTCGCGTCCCGCGCGACCCCGAGCGTGCCGTAGTAATCCCTCGCCACTGTCGTCCAGTCCTCCTGCCACGGTCCGCCAACGCGACGACCGGGCCGCCATCGTTCCTGTCGTTACCACCGGCGCCTATCGGCCGGTCAAGATGTCCCCCATGTAGTTCGCCACCGCGCGAACGGCGGCGATGTTCGCCGGATAGTCCATCCGCGTCGGGCCGACGACGCCCATGCCGCCCAGCAGTGTGCCGGCGGCACCGTAGCCCACGGACACCACCGACGTGCTGCGCATCTCCTGCGCCTCGTTCTCGTTGCCGATGCTGACCATCACGGTGCCGGCGTCCTTCGCGGCGGCGAGCAGCTTGAGCACGACGACCTGCTCCTCGAGCGCCTCGAGCACCAGCCGCAGCGAGCCGGGGAAATCGGCCGCGTTGCGGGTGAGGTTGCCGGTGCCGCCGAGCAGCAGGCGCTCCTCGGGGTGCTCGACCAGCGACTCGATCAGTACCGAGCACACCCGGATCATCGCGTCCCGCAGGTCGGCCGGCGCCTGTTCGGGCAGCTCGGCGACCTTGGCTGACGCCTCGGACAGCCGTTCGCCGACCATGGCGGTGTTGAGTACCGACCGCAGCCGGGCGACCGACTCCTCGGCGATCACGTCGCCGAGGTCGACCATGCGCTGATCCACCCGACCGGCGTCGGTGATCAGCACCAGCATCAACCGGGCCGGTGTGATCGGCACCACTTCGATGTGTCGAACAGTCGACCGGGTCAGCGTCGGGTACTGGACGACGGCGACCTGGCGGGTCAACTGGGCCAGCAGCCGGACGCTGCGCCGCAGCACGTCGTCGAGGTCGATCGCGCCGTCCAGGAAGCTCTGGATGGCGCGCCGCTCCGCCGGCGACAGCGGCTTGATCTCGGACAGCCGGTCCACGAACAGCCGGTAGCCCTTGTCGGTCGGCACACGGCCGGCGCTGGTGTGTGGCTGGGCGATGTAGCCCTCCTCTTCCAGCGCCGCCATGTCGTTGCGCACGGTCGCGCTGGACACGCCGAGGTTGTACCGCTCGACGAGCACCTTCGAGCCGACCGGTTCCTGGTGCGACACGTAGTCGGCGACGATGGCGCGCAGCACTTCGAAGCGGCGCTCGTCCGCGTTCATGCGCACCTCCAGCCGTTCGTGCCCAGACTGCCCGATCACTCTCACATCGAGTTTACGGAGCCGAACGACCGGCGTGTTGCCTTGTCCCGGCCAGACTCGTCCGTGCCTACCTGATCGGCTATCGAATCGGCACGGACACGTCGTGGTGGGCGAAGTCCCGCAGCCGGAGATCGCGGGCCGCGCGCAGGCGGTTGCCGGTGATCTCGGCGGCTTCGGGGGTGCGGTGTTCGCGGATGGCGGACACCAGCCGCTGGTAGTCGGCCATCGCCTGGCGCCAGCCGGAGGGATGCGTCATCGACCCGTCCGGATAGCGCCGCAGGTTGACCTGTAACCGGCGGAGCAGGTCGGCGAGCGTCCTGCTGTGACTGGCGGTCCACATCACCTCGTGGAACGCCCAGCAGGCCCGTTCGCGGCCATCGGTGTCGTCGGGGTTGACGATCCGCATCGCCTCGAACGCCCTGGTCAGCAAGCTGACCTCGAGCGAGGAGCGATGCAGTGAAGCGGCTCTCGCCGCCGCTTCTTCCAACAGGATGCGGACCTCGTAGATGTCCATGATCTCGTCCGGCTGGTGTTGCCGGACCCGAACCCGACGACCGTCGCGTTGCACGAGGTCGTCTTGCTCCAGTCGTCGAAGCGCCTCACGGATCGGCGTACGGGACACCCCGTACCGGTCCGCGAGTACCACTTCGATCAGTTTGTCCCCAGGTTTGATCTCCCCAGAGACGATGTCACGACGCAGCGCCAGATACGCCGAGTCGACCACTGGCCTCTCCTCCCCCAGATATGAAGGCCACCCCCAGTACTCGGTGTACCCATTGTGCCGGTTCTGGCAAGGGGACACGGGCGATTCGAACAGATGCCTGGTGACCAGGGTTTTTACCGGAATTGTCAGTTTCGCCGGGTAGCGGTCAACGCGAGTGCCGGACCGTGCGGATGGTCCGGGGTGTCGAACGCGGTGCCGTCGACGGCCCAGCCGAAGCGCTCCAGTGCGGCGAACAGCTCAGCGCGGGTGAGCCAATTGCTGTACGCGGCACTGCCGCCGCAGAAACCCTTGCCCTGCAACGCTTCCGCATAGTCGAAGCGGTGCAGGGTGTGGTCGAGGCCCTGGTAGGAGGCCGGCTCGTGCCGGGTGAACCGGGGGGCGAGCAACGCACTGGACTGGATGACGTCCTCGTCGTAGACGTGGGTCCACAGAAACAGCTTGTCGGCTACGCCCGCCATCAGCTCGATCGTTTCGACCGGGTTGCGCATGTGATAGAGCACGCCACTGGCGAAACAGATGTCGACATGTTCCGGATCGGCGCGCAGGTACGCCATGAAGTCACCGAGCAGGAATCGCACGCCGGCCATGTCCAGCAGTTCCTTGGCGATCAGGCACTTGAGATAGGCACGGGTCTGCGCCTCGATCGCGGTCACCAGCGCGCCGGCCCGCGACAACCCGTACGTGTGGCCGCCCTCCAGCGGGCCCAGTTCCAGCACCCGCCGGCTGTCGACCCCGCCGAACTGCTTGATCGCCCAGTCGACCCGGTCGTCCTCGAACAACGGGATCGGCCCCGACTCGACGTCGTTCAACGGCAGCAACGAGGACCACTCACCGGCGAAGACGTCCACCGCGTGCTGCGCGGACGGGGCCGTTGTGACGTACGAGTCGAGGATCGACGCGCCGGTGTCGGTCTCGACAGGGGTCCTGTCGAGACCGCCGGACTTGCGGCGCAGCCTGTTCAGCACGAAATGCCTCCCACCAGACGAAGCCGGCAGCCTACTGGGAACCCCGACTCAGGTGAGCCTGCGGACCACCGCGTCGGCCAGCAGGCGGCCGCGGCGGGTCAGCACACAGCGGCCGCCGGCCAGCGCCGCGGGCTCCAGCAGGCCGTCGCCGGCGGCGATGGCGGCTTCGCTCGGTATCCCGAGCGCGGCCACCGGCAGCCCGTCGGCGAGGCGCAGTTCCAGCAGCACCCGTTCCAGGGCGCGGTCGGCGTCGGTCAGGATCTCGCGGACGGCCGCCGGTGAGCGGCCGGCCGCCAGGGTGGTGGCGTAGCGGGCCGGGTGCTTGACGTTCCACCAGCGGACGCCGCCGACGTGGCTGTGCGCGCCGGGCCCGGCGCCCCACCAGTCGGCGCCCAGCCAGTAGCCGAGGTTGTGCCGGCAGCGCGCGTCCGGCCTCGTGGCCCAGTTGGAGACCTCGTACCAGGCGAAACCGGCCGCGGCCAGCGTGTCGTCGATGAGCTCGTAGTCCGACGCCAGCACGTCGTCGTCGGGTACGGGCAGTTCGCCCCTGTCGATCCGGCGGGCCAGCGCGGTGCCGGCCTCGACGATCAGGGCGTATGCGGACACGTGGTCGACGTCCGCCGCGAGCACGGCGTCCAGCGACGAGCGCAGGTCGGCATCGGTTTCGCCCGGCGTGCCGTAGATGAGGTCGAGGCTGACGTGGCCGAAGCCGGCCGCGCGGGCCTCACGGGCGGCGGCGAGGGCGCGGCCGGGGGTGTGCCCGCGGTCCAGGGTGGCCAGCACGTGCGGCGCGGCGGACTGCATGCCGAGTGAGACCCTGGTGTACCCGGCGGCCAGGATGCCCTCGAAGAACTCCCAGGATGTGGACTCCGGATTCGACTCAGTGCTCACTTCGGCGCCGGGCGCGATGCCGAAGGTGTCCCTGACCGCGGTCAGTACGTCGGCGAGGCCGTCGGCCCCGAGCAGTGACGGAGTGCCACCGCCGACGAACACCGTGTCAGCCACCGGCGGGCTGCCCAGGACACGTGCCGCGAGGTCCAGTTCGGCCCGCAGGCCCGCCAGCCAGGACGCCGGCGACGCGGAGCCGCCCAGTTCGCCGGCGGTGTAGGTGTTGAAGTCGCAGTAGCCGCACCGGGTGGTGCAGAACGGGACGTGGACGTAGACGCCGAACGGGCGGGTACCGATGCCGGCGAGCGCCGTCTCCGGCAGTGCTCCGTCCGCGGGCACGGGGGCACTGCCCGCTTCCAACGCTGATGGCACTGCTCCAGTGTCCCCTACCACGGTGTTTCGCCAGAAGTGAGCCTCGTCCCAGCATGCGGATGCAGGTGGACCACCCTCCGGGAGCGTGGCACGCTGGATTCATGTCTGCGACCGAAGTGCACCTCGTGGCACGGCGCCACGTGGACTTCCGTCGGGTCTCCAGCGCGTTGTGCCGGTGCGGTCACTGACCGTCGCCGTGCGTTGTTCGCTGCCCATCTCAGCCGGCGCCGGGTGTGCTGGCTGAAGGTTCCCATCTGGTGACATCGGGACCGTGCCGGCCGACCGGCACCCCGACCACCGGAGGACCCGTGTCATCCCCAGTATCGCCAAGGGCGACCCGTGGTGGGTCGACCACGGACGCCGCGCCGAAGCGGGCGCACGCCCGGCGGGGCGAGGGGCAGTGGGCTCTTGGCTACCGTGAGCCGCTCAACCCGAACGAACGGTCCAAAAAGGACGATCATCCGCTGAACGTGCGCGACCGTATCCTGAACATCTACGCGCACCGCGGTTTCGACTCCATCGACCCGGCCGACCTGCGCGGCCGGTTCCGCTGGTTCGGCCTCTACACGCAGCGCCGCCCCGGCATCGACGGCGGCCGCACCGCGATCCTGGAGCCGGAAGAACTCGACGACGAGTACTTCATGCTCCGCGTGCGCATCGACGGCGGTGCCCTGACGACGGAACAACTCGCCGTGCTCGGCGAGATCTCCCAGACGTACGCCCGCGACACGGCCGACATCACCGACCGGCAGAACATCCAGTACCACTGGATCCGGATCGAGGACATGCCAGCCATCTGGGCGAAGCTCGAAGCCGCCGGTATGACCACGATGGAGGCTTGCGGCGACAGCCCGCGCGTCATTCTCGGTTCACCGGTGGCCGGCATCGCGGCGGACGAGGTGATCGACGGCAGCAGCGCCATCGAAACGATTCGAGATCGTTATGTCGGTGACCGAGCTTTTGCCAACCTGCCAAGGAAGTTCAAGACGGCCATCTCCGGACTGCCGGACGTGGCGCACGAAATCCACGACGTCGCGTTCGTCGGCGTGGTGCATCCCGAGCACGGCCCCGGTTTCGACCTGTGGGTCGGCGGCGGCCTTTCCACGAATCCGATGATCGGCAAGCGGTTGGGCGCGTGGGTGCCGTTGGCCGAAGTGCCGGACGTGTGGGCCGGCGTCATCGGTGTTTTCCGCGACTACGGCTACCGGCGGCTGCGGCACCGCGCCCGGATCAAGGTCCTGGTCGCCGACTGGGGACCGGAGCGGTTCCGCGAGATCCTGGAGCAGGAATACCTGAAACGATCGCTGATCGACGGGCCCGCCCCCGGGGTTCCGACGCATCCGCGCGATCATGTCGGCACCCATCAGCAGAAGGACGGCCGCTTCTACGTCGGCGCGGCGCCGGTCGCCGGCCGGGTGTCCGGCAGCACTCTGGTCGCCGTCGCCAAGGCAGCGGAGCGAGCCGGTTCGCGGCGGGTTCGCCTTACCCCGCAACAGAAACTGGTCGTGCTGGACGTCGATGGGCCGGACGTGGACGGCCTGCGCACCGAGCTGGCCGGCATCGGGCTGCCGACCGAGCCGTCGCCGTGGCGGCGCAGTGTCATGGCGTGCACCGGAATCGAGTTCTGCAAGCTCGCCATCGTGGAGACGAAGGCGCGGGCGGCGCGGTTGGTCAACGAACTCGACGAACGATTGGCCGACATCCAGACTCAGCTCGACAATCCGGTGAGCGTGCACGTGAACGGCTGCCCTAATTCCTGTGCCCGGATTCAGACCGCCGATATCGGCCTGAAGGGCCAGATCGTCGTCAACGCGGCCGGCGAACAGGTCGAGGGCTTCCAGGTGCATCTGGGCGGCGGCCTCGGCCTCGACGCCGGTTTCGGCCGGAAACTGCGCGGGCACAAGGTGACCGCGGACGAGTTGGCGGAATACGTGGAGCGCGTCGTGCGTCATTACATTGCCGGCCGAACCGAGGGCGAGCGGTTCGCCCAGTGGGTCACACGGGCCGACGATGCGGAGTTGCGATGACCGAGCGGGCCGCCGTGGCGTGTTGTCCCTACTGCGGCGAAGAAGACCTCCGGCCGCAGGAGGAGCCATACGGCGCCTGGCTTTGTGTCGGTTGCCGACGTGTTTTCGCCGTTAAGCTTGTCGGACTTTCCTTCGAGGGAGTGGTGCGGTCGTGACTGCGACCCGTGATCCGAAATCCATCGTGGCGGCAGCGGCCGGCGAACTGGCCGAGGCCAGCGCGGTCGAGGCGCTGGAATGGACGGCGCGCACGTTCGGCGACGACTGGATCGTCGCGTCGAACATGCAGGACGCGGTGCTCATCGACCTCGCGGCCAAGGTGAAGCCGAATGTGGACGTCCTGTTCCTACAGACCGGCTACCACTTCGCCGAGACCATCGGCACCCGCGACGCGGTCGAGACCGTCTATCCCACCATCCGGATCGTCAATGCCGAGTCGGACCAGTCGGTCGCGGACCAGGAAGCCGAGTTCGGACTCCTGAACAAGACCGAACCGGACCGCTGTTGCCACCTGCGCAAGGTGATCCCGCTGCGGAAGACACTGGCCAACTATTCGGCCTGGGTGACCGGAGTCCGGCGGGTGGACGCGCCGACGAGGGAGAACACACCGATCGTCACGTGGGACGACCGCAACGACCTCGTCAAGGTCAACCCGATCGCGGCGTGGAGCGACGACGAGTTCCGCGAGTACATCGCCACCAACGGCGTCCTGGAGAACCCGTTGGTGTCCGACGGCTACCTGTCTGTTGGATGTGCGCCGTGCACCGCGAAACCGTTGCCGGGCGCCGATCCGCGCAGCGGCAGGTGGGCCGGTCTCGGCAAGACCGAGTGCGGCCTACATGGCTGAGGACAGCGAACCGGGGGCCACCGTCGTCGCGGACAATCTGGACGCGCTCGAGTCGGAGGCCATTCACATCTTCCGTGAGGTGGCGGGCGAGTTCGACCGGCCGGTGATCCTGTTCTCCGGCGGCAAGGACTCCACCCTGCTGCTCCATCTGGCGGTCAAGGCGTTCTGGCCGGCACCGGTCCCGTTCCCGTTGCTGCACGTGGACACCGGCCACAACTTCGGCGAGGTCATCGAGTTCCGCGACCAGGTGATCGCCCGTCACGGACTGCGCCTCGAGGTCGCGCTGGTGCAGGACTGGCTCGACGACGGCCGCCTGGCCGAACGCCCCGACGGCACACGGAATCCCTTGCAGACGGTGCCGCTGCTGGACGCGATCAACGCGCACCGGTTCGACGCGGTCTTCGGCGGCGGGCGCAGGGACGAGGAGCGCGCTCGGGCCAAGGAACGGATTTTCAGCCTACGCAACAGCTTCGGGCAGTGGGAGCCACGCAGGCAACGGCCGGAGCTGTGGAACCTCTACAACGGCCGGCACCGCGCCGGCGAGCACGTGCGGGTGTTCCCACTGTCCAACTGGACCGAACTGGACGTGTGGCGCTACATCCAGCGCGAGAACGTGGAACTGCCGTCGATCTACTTCGCGCACCGGCGAGAGGTGTTCGAGCGGGACGGCATGCTCCTGACCACCGGCCCGTGGGGCGGGCCGCGATCGGACGAGCGGGTACGGGAACTGA
Organism: Pseudonocardiaceae bacterium; assembly: GCA_036269975.1. Lineage (GTDB taxonomy): Bacteria > Actinomycetota > Actinomycetes > Mycobacteriales > Pseudonocardiaceae > DATEPR01. The sequence goes on from DATBDL010000299.1 coordinate 8,631, forward strand.
CGGTGCGCTACCGCACCGTCGGCGACGGCTCGTGCACCGGCGCGGTCGAGTCCGAGGCGGTCACCGTCGAGGACGTGATAGCGGAGGTCGCGGCCAGCAGACTCACGGAACGGGGCGCAACCCGCGCGGACGACCGCCTGTCCGAAGCGGCCATGGAAGACCGCAAACGGGAAGGCTACTTCTGATGACGGCGTTTGTCCCCCACCACCCCGCCCAGGTGCACACCGATCTGTTGCGGCTGGCGACAGCCGGCAGCGTGGACGACGGCAAGTCCACGCTGGTGGGCCGACTGCTGTACGACACGAAGTCCGTGCTGGCCGACCAACTCGACGCGGTGCACCGCGCGTCCGCCGACCGCGGCCTCACCACTCCCGACCTCTCGCTGCTGGTGGACGGGCTGCGTTCGGAACGTGAGCAGGGCATCACCATCGACGTCGCCTACCGCTACTTCGCGACGCCACACCGCTCCTTCGTGCTCGCCGACACCCCCGGCCACGTGCAGTACACCCGCAACACCGTGACCGGCGCGTCGACGGCGCAGTTGGCGGTGATCCTGGTGGACGCGCGCAAGGGTGTCGTCGAGCAGACCCGCCGGCACACCGCCGTGCTGGCGCTGCTGGGCGTGCCGAAACTGGTGCTCGCGGTCAACAAGATCGATCTCGTCGGCTACGAGGAGTCCACGTTCGCGCGGATCGCCAAGGAATTCCTCGCGCACGCGGCGGCGCTCGGCTACTCGGTGTCGGATGTGGTGGCGATCCCGGTCTCGGCGCTGGCCGGCGACAACGTGGTCACGCCGTCGTCGAACACGCCGTGGTGGACCGGCCCGACCCTGCTGCACCACCTGGAAACCGTGCCGGTGGAACCGGATCCGCACACGGCGGCGTTCCGCTTCCCGGTCCAGTACGTGATCCGCCCCCGTACGCCGGAATACCCCGACTACCGCGGCTACGCCGGCCAGGTCGCCGCCGGCACCGTCACCGAGGGCGACGACGTGCTCGTCCTGCCGGCCGGCCAGCGCACCACGGTGCGCCGGATCGACACCATGGACGGCCCGCTGGCCGAGGCGGGTGCCGGCCGCTCGGTGACCCTGCTGCTGGCCGACGACTTCGACATCAGCCGAGGCGACGTGATCGTCGCCGCGGGTGACCCGCCGACGGTGACCGACGAACTGGACGCAACGCTGTGCTGGTTGTCGGACAGGCCGTTGCGGCCCGGCGCGCGTGTGCTGCTCAAGCATGGCACGCGCACCGTGCAGGGCATGGTCACCTCGTTGAACTCCCGGTTCGACGAGCAGAATCTGTCCACAACGGACGATCCCGACTCGTTGCGGCTCAACGAGATCGGCCGGGTGTGGCTACGCACGTCGGAACCGGTACCCGCCGACGACTACACCACCAGCCGGCGGACCGGATCGTTCCTGGTGATCGATCCGGCCGACGGCGCGACCCTGGCCGCCGGCCTGATCGGCGCGCCACTGCCCGTACTCGACCCCGACAGCACCGTCGAAACAGAACAGGACCTCGTCTCCCCCGGCCCCTGACCGACCCGTTCGCCACCACTTTCCTGAGAGGCTCTCTCGTGTACACCACCAAGCGCCGCGTCACCTTCGCCGCCATCGCGATTCCGGCCCTGGCCGTGGCTCTCACACTCGGCGCGTGTTCCAGGGCGAGCACACCGACGACGACGGCCACCAACGAAGGCGCGGCCAGCGAACTGCGGCTCGGCTACTTCCCGAACGTGACCCACGCCGCCGCACTGATCGGGGTGGACAAGGGCTTCTTCGCCAAGGAGCTTGGCAAGACCAAGCTGACCCTGCAGACGTTCAACGCGGGGCCGGACGAGGTCAGCGCCCTGCTCGGCGGTTCGCTGGACGCGGCGTTCATCGGCTCCGGCCCCGCCATCAACGGGTTCGCCAAGTCCAAGGGCGCGGTGCGGCTGATCGCGGGCGCGACGTCGGCCGGCGCGCAGCTCGTGGTGAAGTCGGACATCAACTCGGCCGCCGACCTCAAGGGCAAGACACTGGCGACGCCGCAACTCGGCAACACGCAGGACGTGTCGTTGAAGACGTGGCTGGCCAAGAACAGCCTCACCGGCCAGGTCACGGTCACCAACCTGGCGAACGCGCAGGACCTCACCGAATTCCAGAAGGGCGACATCCAGGGCGGCTGGCTGCCCGAGCCGTACTCGTCGCAGTTGGTGCTGACCGGCGGCGCGAAGGTGCTGGTGGACGAGAGCACCCTGTGGCCGGGCGGCCAGTTCCCGACCACGGTGCTGATCGTGCGGACCGCGTACCTACAGCAGCACCCGGCCACCGTGCAGGCGCTGCTCAAGGGTGAACTTGACGCGGTCGACTACGAGCAGACCGACAGGGCCGGCGCGGAAACCGCGGTGAACGACCAGCTCAGGCAGCTCACCGGCAAGGCGCTGGCGCAGCCGGTGCTGGACCGCGCGTTCGGCGAGATCAAGCTCACGCTCGACCCGCTGGCCGCCGACTTCCCGGAACTGACCAAGGACCAGGTCACCGCGGGTATCGCCAAGACCGCGCCGAGCCTGACCGGCTTCGCGAATCTCGACGCGGTGAACACGGTGCTGAAGGCCGCCGGCAGGCCGGCGGTCAACGCGGCCAGCCTGAGCGGCAACTGAAGACCAACGGCCGAACGAACGAGGGTGGGACCGACATGACCGCGACGCTGGAAGCGACACCGACCGTGACCGTCGAGCCGGCGGTCCGCCTGACCGGAGTGCACAAGGTGTTCGGCCGGGGCACCCGCACGGTCACCGCGCTGGCCGGGGTCGACCTGACGGTCGATCCTGGTGAGTTCGTCTGCCTGCTCGGCGCGTCCGGCTGTGGCAAGACGACTCTGCTCAATCTGGTGGCCGGTCTCGACTCGGCGACATCCGGCGAGGTGCTGCGCAACACGTCCCGGCCGGCCGTGATGTTCCAGGAGGCCGCGCTGATGCCGTGGCTGACCGCGGCCCGCAACGTCGAACTGGCGCTGCGGTTCGTGCCCGGCGTCGCTCGGGCCGACCGGCGGCGGCGCACCAACGAACTGCTGGACCTGGTCCGGCTCTCCGGTGTCGGCGACAAGCGGCCGCACGAGCTGTCCGGCGGGATGCGGCAGCGGGTCGCGCTGGCGAGGGCGCTGGCGTGTGCGGTCGACACGAACGGGCCGGAACTGCCGTCGCTGATGCTGATGGACGAGCCGTTCTCCGCGCTGGACGCGATCACGCGGGACGTGTTGCAGGCTGAGTTGCTGCGCGTGTGGGAGGCGACAGGGACGGCGGTGCTGTTCGTGACGCACGACGTGCGCGAGGCGGTCCGGCTCGGCCAGCGCGTCGTGCTGCTGTCGTCGCGGCCGGGCCGGGTGGTGCAGGAGTGGCGGCTGACGGACCGGTCGAACGAGGCCGACGTCGTGCACGAGATCAACGGCAGACTGCGTGAGGTGATCAGCAGTCATGCCGCCGCATGAGGAAACCGTGGCGGTGCCGGTAGCCGACGCCGCCCCGGTGGCCGTCGCCGACTACGGCAGTGTGGAAGCCGGGCTGGACGCCCTTGAACTGCCGTCCGCCGGCCGGCTGAGCGGGGGCGAGCGGCTGCGCAGGGTCGCCCGTGCCGTGCTGCCGCCGGTGCTGGCGATC
>DATBDL010000300.1:0-11290 GCA_036269975.1 Pseudonocardiaceae bacterium
ACTGGTGAATCGGCAGAACGACCGCCCCTCGTGGTCGTCGACGCGGCCAATGTGGTCGGGTCGGTACCCGACGGCTGGTGGCGGGACAGGGCGGGCGCCACCACCCGGCTGCGCGACAGCCTGACTCCCATCGCGGCGACCGGACTCACCGGACCGGGAACGCCGGACTGGGTGCGGCAGCCGCCGCTGGAGGTCGTGCTGGTGGTCGAGGGAAAGGCGCGCGACGTCGGCGGCACCGACCAGGTACGCGTCGTCTCGGCGACGGGCAGCGGGGACGACGCCATCGTCGACCTCGTCCGCGACGAGGGCGTCGACCGGCGGTGCGTCGTCATCACGGCCGACCGGGGGCTGCGCACTCGGGTGAGCGCGCTCGGCGCTGAGGTGCTCGGGCCGAGGACCGTACGACCGTCGTAGCCGTCCGACTACGCGATTCCGCTGCTCATGGCGGTGGGGTAGGTTCGGTGCCGTGGCCATCACGTATCCCAACGAGTCCGCCGAGTACCGCGTGGCGCGCGATCTGCTGCTGCGGCAGGAGGTCGAACTGCGGCGCGCCACGGAAGCGGTGGCGCAGGCGCGCCGGGCACTGCCGGCCGGCGGCCTCGTGCCGGAGGACTACGTGTTCCAGGGCGCGGGCCCGACCGATGTGCGGCTCTCGGAGTTGTTCTCGCCGGGCAACGACTCGCTGGTGATCTACCACTACATGTTCCCGCGCGACCCCGGCGACGACCGGCCGGGACCGGCTGCCGGCGAGAGCGCCCTGCTGCCGCTGGACGCGGGTCCGTGCCCGTCGTGCACGGCGGTGCTGGACCAACTGGATGGCGCAGTCGAACACGTGGCGCCGCATGTGGACTTCGTGGTAGTGGCGAAGGCGCCGCTGCCGCGCCTGCTGACCTTCGCCGCCGAGCGCGGCTGGCGCCGGCTGAGGCTGCTCTCCTGTGCCGGCAACAGCTTCAGCCGCGACTACCGCGCCGAGAACGACGACGGCACGCCCAACCCGATGGTGAACGTGTTCCACCGCGACGGTGAAGAGATCCGGCACTTCTGGGGTTCGGAACTGTTCTACGAGCCGGTCGAGCCGGGACAGGACCCACGCCACATCGGGACGCTCGAACCGGTATGGAACATCTTCGACCTCACCCCGCACGGGCGGGGCACCGACTGGGACGAGCAACTCTCCTACTGCTGCTGAATCCGGACCAGCTCCGCCCGCTCGTCTTCGCTGAGCGAGAGCTCCAGTGCGGCACACATCGTCGCCAACTGTGCCGGTGACCGTGGTCCGACCACCAGAGCAGCGACGGCGGGATCGGCCAACAACCAAGCCAACGCCAGAGTGGCCAACGGAACGCCGTAGCCCTCCGCGGCGGCGGCGAGTCGCGCCAGAGCCGCGAAAGTCTGATCCCGATCCACCATGACCGGCGGCCGCAACGAGAGCCGCGAGTTGGCGGGCGGCGGTTCGTCGGCCCGGTACTTGCCGGTCAACAGTCCACCCGCCAACGGGCTGAACGCCGTGAAGCCGATCCCCGCCCGCGCGCACACCTCGAACGTGTCCGCCGATTCCGCGCGATCGAGCAGGTTGTAGCCGCACTGCAGGTTCACCGGTCCGACGACACCCAATTCCGAGACAGCGGCCAGCGCGGCTTCGAGCTCGACGCGGCTGTAATTGCTCAGTCCGTAATGCGCGATCTTGCCTTCCGCCACCAACTCGGCGAAGGTCGCCACGGTCTCGACGACGGGCGTCTCGGAATCCGGCGCGTGCGCGAGATGGAGATCCACGCGATCGGTACGCAGCCGACGCAGGCTGGCCTCGATCTGACCACGGATGTGCCGCCGGGACAGTCCTCCGCCCTCGTCCCCCACCGGGCTGCCGACCTTCGTTGTCAGCAGGACGTCGTCCCGCGTCCCCCGCTCGACCAGCCACCGGCCGATCCAGTCCTCGGAAACCCCGCCACCATAAGAATCAGCGGTGTCGAACATGCGCACACCGGCCGCCAGCGCCGCATCCATCACTCCGAACGCCGTCGCCTGATCGTCGCCTCGCCCGTAGAACTCCGGCGGCGACCCGATGCCACCGAAATTCCCGCAGCCGAGAAACAACACCGGCACTTCGAGCCGGCCAAGCATCGAATGACGCACCGACGCAGCCTAACGTTCGACAGCTCCTGGGACGAGCAGCCCACGGTTGAACGCCTCGGCGACGGCGGCGGCACGGTCGCTGACACCGAGCTTGCCGTAGATGTTCAGCAGGTGGGTCTTCACGGTGGCCTCGCTGATGAACAGCTTCTTCGCCGCCTCCCGGTTCGTCGTCCCGGCGGCCACCAGTTCCAGAACCTCCAGTTCGCGCTGGCTGAGCGGCTCGGCGCCAGGCGTACGGACCCGGCGCATCAACCGGCTCGCCACCGACGGCGACAGCACGGCCTGACCGGCCGCCGCCGCCCGCACCGCCCGCAGCAGTTCGGCGCGCGGCGCGTCCTTGAGCAGGTAACCGGTGGCGCCGGCCTCGATCGCCGGCAGCACATAGGTGTCCGTGTCGTACGTGGTCAACACCAGCACACGCGTGGCGATCCCGCGCCGCGCCAGTTCGGTGATCGCGGTGACGCCGTCCATGCCCGGCATCCGCAGGTCCATCAGGATCACGTCCGGTCCGAGCGCCTGCGCGAGCCGGACCGCCTCGGCGCCGTCGGTAGCCTCGCCCAGCACCTCGAAGCCCGGATCGGCGGCGAACATCCCGCTCAGCCCGTCCCGGACCACCGGGTGATCGTCCGCGATCAACAGCGTGATCGGCGTGATCGCTGCTTCGGTGTCGTTCATGCGCTCACCCCCGCCGGGACGCACGCCGAGATCGCCGTGCCGCCACCGGGTTCCGACTCGACCTGCAACGTTCCGGACAGCCCCTCGATCCGCTGCCGCATCGCGACCAACCCGAACCCGCCGGACGACCCGTTGACGGCCACAGGTTCGTAACCGGCGGGATCGAAGCCACGGCCGTCGTCGCGGACGTCCAGTGCGACCTCGTGCTCCATATAGGACAGTGTCATGCCCACCCTGCTCGCCCGCGCGTGCTTCGCCACGTTGGCCAGCGCCTCCTGTGCGGTGCGCAGCAACGCGACCTCGGCCGCCGGTAGCAGCGGCCGTGCCGTGCCGGTCGTCGTGACCTCGACCGCGAGACCGTTCAGCGCCGACCAGCGCTGCGCGACGTCGGCCAGCGCCTCGCCCAGCCGTGCCGTCCGCAGTGGTTCCGGTCGTAGCGCGTGCACCGACCGCCGTGCCTCGGTCAGGCTCTCCCGTGCCAGCCTGATCGCGGCATCGACGTGCCGGTGCCAGGCCGGCACGTCGGCGTCGGCCTGCTCGGCCGCCTGCAACTGGGTGATGATCCCGGTCAGCCCCTGGGCCAGGGTGTCGTGGATCTCCCGTGCCATCCGCTGCCGCTCGTCGTGCACGCCGGCCTCGCGCGCCTGGCTCAGCAGCCGCTCCTGGAGTACCGCGTTCTCGGCCAGCGTCGCCTCGAGCTTGCGGTTGGCCTCACTGAGCTGTTCGAGTGCCTGGTTGCGCTCGTCGTTCCGCTGGCCGGTGTACCAGGAGAACCAGGCGAAACCGGACATCGGCAGGACATTGACGGCGAGCACGGCGACGTAGCTCAGCAGGCCGAGCAGCGTCGTCTTGTCGAGGTCGCTCGCCTGCGCGGTCCCCGCGACCATCGCCATCCCGGCGACGCCGATCGGCAGCCACGGCCACGGCAGCAGCCGGAACGCGTAGAAGTAGCCGGCCGGCGTGAAGAACCCGAACCACGGGTCGCGCAGCACCAGCACCGCCATGATCGCGATCAGCCCCGCGAAGAACAGCACCATCAGCGGTGGCCGCTCCCGCCAGGCCGGATGCAGCGTGACCAGCCACAGCATCCAGACCGCCGCCAGTGCGGACAGGCCGAGATCGATGACCAGCGAACCACCGGCCGAGCGCTTCCAGACGGAGGTGAAGGCGACCAGGACCGCCAGCAGCACGTAGGGCCCGACCGTGACCACCCTGGGCCACGGCTGCCCACGCACCTCCATCCAGTAGCGCGGCTTGGGACTGCTCATCGTCGGCCTCCACCTTCCACGAGACAATCTAGCTTCGGCCGCCCAACAGTGACCGCAGGTGCCGGCCGTTGACGATGACGACGACCCACAGCAGGACCAGGCCGCAGACGCCCTGTTCGAGCTTCATCCACAGCGGGAACGTGCCGGGCAGCGCGATGATGGTCGCGATGGCCACCACCATGACCGCGGTGACGATCCGCAGCCGCCGGTACGCCCGGTGCGAGCCACGGGCGGCCCGCACCGTGAATGACAGTGTCAGCAGCGCGCTGGCCACGACGATGGTGCCGCGCACCCACACCACGCTGTTCACGACGGCGGAGTTGTCGCGCAGCAGGACGATCGCCACGAGCGTGAGCGCGCTGATGCCGAGGTAGGTCAGGACGAGCGTCCTGACGCCGCGCAGTGCGACCTGGTGTCGTTGTCCGGACTGGGTGCCGTTCGTTGTCATGGCATCAGCGTCGCAACGCAGACCCCACGCACGCATCGACCGGCCAGCCAGTTCGCGCAGGTCAACGGTTGAATCGCCCGATCAACCGGATGATGGGCCGGATCAACCGATCGGTTGATCCGATGGTACGTGGACCTCGCTCGGGCGCCGGTCCGGGCGCAGGCCACGCCATGCGGTGTGCCGCAGGCGGCGTTCACGCGGGGTGAACTGGCGGTAGACGACTTCGCCGACCAGTTCGGGGCGGACCCAGTGCGCCCCGCGGGCATGGTCGCGTGGCACGTCGTCGGCGAACGGGCTGGTCGGGCGCTCCAGCGGGGTGAGCACGTCCTGCAGGGCCTGTAGTGCCTGGTCGGTGAAGCCGGTGCCGACGTCGCCGATGTAGCGCAAGTCGCCGGCATCGCGGTCGTGCGCGCCGAGCAGCAGCGCGCCGATCGTGCCGGCGCGGCGTCCCTGGCCCGGCCGCCAGCCACCGATGACGACCTCCAGCGTCCGGATCAGCGGATGCTTCAGCCACTCCTGGCTGCGCCGGCCTGGGTGGTACTTCGACGTCCTGACCTTGGCGACCAGCCCTTCGAGCCCCATCCCGGCGGCCACGTCGAGCAGGTCGTGCGGGGTCAGGCCGTCCTCGGCGAGATCGGTGTCGCGGTAGGCGGGCGTGATCACCGCGAGGTCGGTCCCGGTGGGGCCGAGCCCGGCCAGCAGTGCCCTGCGGTCGTCGTAGGACTCGGCGAGCAGGGACCTGTCGTCGAAGTGGAGCAGGTCGAACGCGAGGTACGTGACGGGTCGGCTGGTCAGGCGACGGTGTTGCAGCAGCTCGAAGTCGGGGCGGCCGTGTTCGTCCAGCGCGACGATCTCGCCGTCGACGACGGCGGCGTGGCCGTCGAGTGCCGGGCCCAGCACGCCGCGCAGTTCGGGATAGCGCGTGGTGAAGTCGATGCCGTTCCGACTCGTCAGCAGGGTGGTGCCGTCCGGTGCTACGCGCATGATCGCGCGGTAGCCGTCCCACTTGAACTCGTAGGCGTAACCGGGCCCCTCCGGGAGTCGGCCGCCATCCGGAGTGGCCAGCATCGGTTCGATTTCGGACGGCATCCGCTGCATACCGGCCTCCTGACCAGATGGACCGCAGCGTAATCCGATCGACCCCGAACCACCGTTGCTGGACGGAGAATCTCCGCACCGGCCCAGGTTGCGGAACCGGCACGGGTGCGCTATGCAGGCGTGCCATGAACCTGATGTCGTTGGCGCGGGACGAGCGTGCCGACCTCGCCGACTTTCTCGCGACCCTGTCGCCGCAGCAGTGGGCGGCACCCAGTCTGTGTGCCGGATGGACCGTGCACGACGTGGTGGCACACATGCTCAGCTACGACGAGTTGACCCCGGCCGGTCTCGCGGCGCGTTTCGCGAAGGGCTGGTTCCTGCCGGACCGGGCCAACGCGGTGGGCTTGGCCGAGTATCGAACCCGCGAGCCGGAACAGTTGCTGGCACTGCTGAAGGACCATTTGACACCGCGTGGCCTGCCGGCCGCGTTCGGCGGCATGATCGCGCTGGCCGACGGCATGATCCACCACCAGGACATCCGCCGCCCGCTGGGACTGCCGCGCGAGATCCCGGCGGCGCGGCTGGTGGCGGGGTTGCGGATCGCGCTCACGGCGCCGGTCATCCGCGGTTTCTGGCGCGTGCGTGGCGTGCGACTGGTCGCGACGGACCTGGAGTGGTCGACCGGCAGGGGACCGGAGGTGCGCGGCAAGGCCGAGGCGCTGCTGATGGTCATCGCGGGACGGCGTGGTGTGGTGGGTGAGTTGTCCGGGCCCGGCCGGCCGAAACTGGCGGAGCGCATCGACGCCTGATGGGGGCGACGCGCGCCGCCCCCATCGGTACCCGCACGGACTAGCTGACATTCAGGGCCGCGTCGTCGACGACGAAGTCCGTCGTGCCTCCGTTCCTGTCGGTTTCGGCGCCGGTGAACCGCAGGGTGACGGTCTGCCCGACGAACGAGGACAGGTCGAACGAGTGCTGGGCGTAGCCGGTGGTCGGGTTCAGGTTCGAGAACGTGCCCAATGTGGACAGTACGGTTCCGCCGGAGTTGAGCACCTGCGCCGTGAACGTGTCCGGCGTTGCCGTCGTCGTGCTCTCGGTGGTGTCGACGTGCAGCCAGAACGAGAACGACGCGTGCGCGCAGCCCGCCGTGACGGCGACGCTCTGCGAGACCGTGTCGGTGTCCGCCTTGCCGTCGCCGTTGAGCCACGCGTCCCAGCTACCCGAGTGCGACGGCTGGTCGCCGGTGTCGTTGTTCACCGGATCGGCGTTCGTTGTCGACGTCTGGACCCACGGTGTCGGCGTGGCACCGTTCTCGAATCCCGGATTGCCCAACAACTGCGCGGCCGTACAGCCACCCGACGACGCCGCCGTGACGGTCAGCGTGTAGGTGGCCGGGTGGCTACCGGACGCGGCACTGCCGGTCACTGAGATCGGATACGTCCCGGCCGGCGTCGACGCCGACGTCGACACGGTCAACGTCGAACCACCACCCGAGTTGACCGACGCCGGGCTGAACAACGCCGAAGCACCGGTCGGCAATCCGGTTGCCGACAACGCCACCGACTCGGCACTGCCAGCGGTGATCGCGGTCGAGACGGCCGACGTCGCGGCGGAACCTGCCGTCACCGAGCCGGACGACGGCGAGACAGCGACCGAGAAGTCGCTCGCACCGGTGCCGGTGCCCGTGCCGGCGACCACGTCGATCTTCGGCATGTTCCAGCCGGACACGCTGACCACCGGCGTCGCGCCCCGCAGGTCGGCCGAGTTGTACGTGGCGGTCAGGGTTTCCGACTCCCCCGGCCACAGCGTGACGTCGTTGTCGCTCCAGACCGACGACTGCAACTCGTTGTCACCGGACAGTTCGCCGCCCGACGACGTGCCCCTGCGGACGTCCGCCCGCAGGAAGAAGCCGACGGTCGGCGTCGTCGAGTTGTTGGTGACATGGACGGTGACGAGCCGGTCGGCACCGGCCGGGCCCGCCTGGTTGGTGGTGGTCGCCGTCGCGCTGATGGTGGCCTGCGGCAGGTTCCGCAGCGCGGTCATGTTCGCGTAGGTCGTCACCGTCGCCTGCGGCTGGCCGATGGTCTTCGTCCAGTTGATCACGTCCGGCGTCGTCGACGCCCAGTAGACGTTCCGGTCGACCACGTTGCCGCCCTGTCTGACCAGCAGTTCGACGAAGTACACCGTGTTCGCGGTGGTCGGGATCGCCGGGGTGACGACCTTGTTCATCACCTTCTGCGACGCCAGCGAGAGACTGCTCGACGTCTGGTCGTTCAGCACGGTGCCGGCCGTGTTGTAGACCTTCGCCTCCACGGTGACACCCGCCTGCGTCGTGCCGGACAGGTTGTCGACGGTGACCGTGTTGTTGTCCAGGGCGTAGATCGCGTGCAGCGGGCGGTTCGCCTTCTGCGCGCCGAAGTACGCGCCGGCCTGGTCGCCGTCGTTGTTGTAGAGCGACCACAACAGCGTCGGCCAGCCCTTGTTCATCTGCCAGTAGATCGTGCCGGTGGCGGGCTGGGTGGCGTTGGTGGAGTGGTCGACGAACGACTCGAACTGCGCCCTGGTGTCCTCGTAGTTCTGGACCTGGGCCTCCTCGACGTACTGGGACAGACTTGTCGGCGCGCCGTACCGGTCGGTGATCGCGGTGTCCAGGTTGAACAGCGTGCCGAACTCGTAGCCGGTGTGGCCGGTGCCCTCGTAGTTGGCGTGGTACTGGTTGGCGGTCGGCGTCTTCCACAGCGCGGTCTGGTCCGATGTGGACAGGAACCGGTTGATGGAGTCGAGCGTCGGCACGGTGTCGCCCGCGCTCTGCTCGCTGTCGAAGCCCCATGAGCCGCCCGCGTTCGTCAGCGAGGAGTCACCGCTGTCGAAGTGCGACGTGTCGTACCAGTAGCTCGGCGGCACCCAGTCGTACGGGCCCTCCTTCTCGCCGGAGACGCCAAGTTGGCTGCTGGACTTGTACTCGGCGGACGAGATGAAGGGCCCGGTGTAGTCGGCGGCCGCGAAACCGTTGAGCGCCAGGGTCTCCTGGTTGGTGGTCGGCGCGTTGTCGCTCCACTGGAAGCTGAACACCGAAGGATGGTTGCGCACCATCACGCCGATGTTCTGCGCGGTGTTCTGGTATTCGGTGTTCTGCGAGCTGGTGAAGCTGGTGCTCTCCCAGAAGTCACAGCACTGGGTGCCCGCGTTGACGAGAATGCCGGCCGCGTCCATCTGCTGGTACCAGTCGGCCGGCATCAGGTGGCCTTCGAGCCGGATGGTGTTCAGGCCCATGGCCTTCATCAGGCCGATCTGCTTGGCCGTGTCGGCTGGGTCGTAGCGTAGGAACAGGTCGGGGTCCCAGCCGCCGCCGCGAATGACGAGCGGCACATTGTCGATCTTGAACTGCCGGACCCCGCTCGGCGCGGCGCTCCCCGCCCCGACCAGCGACGACGTCACCGTGCGGATGCCGAACGTCTCGGTGTTCGACGCGAGCGTGCCGCCGCCCTGCGCGACCGAAGTGGTCAGCGAGTAGAGCGGCTGCGCGCCCATCTGGTAGGGCCACCAGATCTGCGGGCTCGCGATCGTCAGGCTCGGGAAGGCCGACGGCGTGAACGACACCGTCGTCGTTGCGTTCGCGGCCACCGTGACGTTCTGGCTCACCGTGACCGGCGATCCGCCCCCCGGTGGCGTGACCGTCGCGGACACGGTGCCGGTCTGCGAACTGGTCGACGTGTTGGTGACGTCGGTCTTCACGGTCAGCGCCGAGCTGCCCAGGTTCGCGGCGGTGTTCTGGTTCACGTGCGAGTTGCCGACCACCAGCGGGCTTCCGACCTGAAGCTGCACCGGGAACTGGATGCCGGTGTTGTTGTCCGGCGGAATCTGCGACCAGTCCACATTGTCCAGTGTGAGCATCTTGCTGGGGTCGTTCGGGTGCATCTCGATCGCCAGCGAGTTGGTGCCTGTGCGCAGGTCGCTCGTGATGTCGAAGACGTTGCGCACGTAGGCACCCGTCACGTTGGCGGACGCGGCGACCTGCGTGCCGTTCACCCACACGTCGGCGGAGCCGATCACGCCGTTGAGGATCAGCTTGGTGTCCTTGCCGGCGGTGGGTGCCGCGAAGTCCGTGCGGTACCACCAGGGCACGTCGAACTGCGCGATCGTGTCGGCACCGACCTTGGTCATCTGGCCGAAGCAGGTCTTCATGTTGGTGGACATGAAGACGTTCGGGCAGGTGCCGTTCTGTAGCAGCGCCGCGATCTCGGTGCCCGGTGCGCCGCCACCGTCGTTGGCCACGGTCAGCCAGCCCGACGTCGAGAAGCCCGGCGTCGAGATGGTGCCGCCGCTCTGCGTCGCCGTGGCGCTCGTGAGCACCTTCCAGCCGTTGGTGGCGCCAAGATCGGACACCACCGACGAGCCGGTCGGCGGATCGGCGAACGCGGCCGGCGTGACCGCTGGGGCGAGTCCCTGCGCCTGACTGGGGCCGGCGCCGGCCGGCAGGGTCGCCAGCGCCGCGGCACACAGTGCCACGACCGCCGTCGAGAGAAGTCTGGTTCGTGGAGCCACGTGCTCTCCTTGGTCGAGGCGGGAGAAGCTGATCGGAGCAGTCGCCAACAAGCCCCCAGCCGACACCGGGGGCCTAATTAAGAAGACTCACTGACTAATTGTCGCTTAGCCTGTTCTCAGGTGCGACCGCTGTCAAGAGGCCCGACGGCGCTCACGTTTGACGCGTTCGCCCTACCTGCGCGCGATCAGCCGGGGTCGACGGCGGGTACCGCGCAGGATGCCACGATCCCGTAGGTAGTCCAGGAAACCGGCCACGTCGGCGGTGTCGTCGCCGGGCGGTTTGGGCACGGTGGCGGCGTACTGCGCGAACAAACCCGGTCAGCAGGGCCCCCAGCGACTCGGCGACGGCAGGCGCACGACGTCCGACGGCGCGGGAGCGCTTGCGGACCAACGCGGCCCTCGCCACCGCCACCCGGTCCTGGTCGAACGACGCAGGCGCGCCGCCCCGGCCGTCCAACGCGGCGGCAAGACCGGCCTGGCGCAGCGGGAGAAGGCCGCGCGGCGGATCGGGCACGGGATCGGGGAGGACGACGGGTGCCGGCGTTGTCATGCGTACCGGAGTGTCGTCATCGGTGCGGCCGACCGATTTCCGGATCGCGGCGAGTTCGCCGGCCAGTTCGGCCGGGGCCGGATAGTCGCCGTCGCGTTCCAGCATGACGGTGGGCAACACGGTCCGCGCCGCGAGTTCCCGCAGCAGGGCCAGAATCGGCTCGGTGACCGGGTGGGTGTGCGTGTCGTGCCAGACGCCGTCGACCAGCACACCGCCGGCCACGTGCACGTAGCCGATGCTCTCCAGCGGCAACTCGTCCAGCACGGCGAGCGGATCGACACCGAAGTTGACCGCCGACGCGAACAGATTGGCCACGTCCAGCAACAGCAGCGCGCCGGTCCGGTCGATCACCTCGGCCAGAAACCGTGCCTCGGTCAGCTCGTCGTCCGGCCAGCCGACCACGGCGGCGATGTTCTCCAGCGCCAACGGCACCGGCAGTTGTTCCTGGGCGATCCGCACATTGGCCACCACGACGTCGAGCGCCTCGCGTGTCCTGGGCACCGGCAGCAGGTGCCCCGCCTCCCGCGATCCGGACCGCACGAAAGCGATGTGCTCACTCACCAAGGGCGCGTCCAGCGCCAGCGCACAGGCCGCCAGGTGCGCCAACCGAGCCGGTGCGGGCCGGCCCGCACC